>CAZXSL010000046.1:0-17308 GCA_964643235.1 uncultured Sphingobacteriaceae bacterium
ATGCATCAAGCATTTTATCAATAACTATTTTAGGAGATTGTTCCATGATTTTTTAGTTGTTTATTTGCTTGATTAATTCATTGATTTCTTTTTGGATATCCTTTCCCTTATTGGCATTATACCAGATTTGGATTTCGGTTTTTATTTTTTCAAAATCCGCGTTTTCGTTGAGTAGCTGTGCATACATTTCCTGACATTTTTCAGGCCGTGGTCCCCAAGTGGCTAAGTCTTTTCTGTCCGTATTTCTGATAATCAATTTCGGGATAGATTTTGTGCCATTAGTCAGATATTGGTCAATAAGAAATGGCTCTGTATCCCTCAAAACATATGAAATCGTGATGAGATCGTTTTCTTTGGCCATAAGTTCGAGAAATGGCACGTTGTGTGCAGCATCACCGCACCAAGGTTCCGTGATGACAATCCATTCTTGGGGTTGTGTTACCTTTCCAATGGTTTCTTTCAGTTCATCAGACAATAGCCCAGTCTTCAGCCAGCGGTTCATACGCGACCAGTTGAGTTTGGTGTAATCGATATATTCCGCTTGGTCGTACGGTGCAGTTTGATCACTGGGGTCTTTAGCAACTATACTTTCGAAATAAGCTCTATATTCTTGAAAAGTCATGATCTGTTTTTTTTTTAACTACTCACATTTACCGTCTGTGGTACAACTTTGCCCTTCAATCACTTCAAACTGACTTTTGGGATTCAGTTTTCTCCATTCGGTAAACGATTTTTCCAATGTTTCCAAAAATGCCTGAGAAGGTTGTGCTCCCGATACGGCATATTTTCTGTCAATCACAAAGAAAGGAACGCCACTCACGCCAATTTCACGAGCTTCACGAATGTCGTCTTGTACCAATTGTGCATATTTTGTATCGCTAAATGCCGCTTGTAGTTCCTGCTCGTCTAAACCTATTTCTTTGCCTAGTTGTGTTAGTGTTTCAATATCTGCAATACTTTTTCCCTCAGTGAAAAATGCCCGAAACAAGCGCTCTTCGGCTGCATCGCCTAAGCCTTTTGTTTTAGCAAACTGTATCAGTTGGTGGGCCTTATGGGAATTAACCATCTGGGATTTGTCAAACTGATAATCTAAGCCTGCTTGTTTGGCTGTATTGGTGACGTTTTGAAGCATCGCGCTTACCTGGTCACGACCCATCACTTTACGTTTTATCAAATAATCTTCGTAAGATTCATTGGCTATCTCGGGGATCGACGAGTCTAATTGAAAGCTTTTCCAAACGACATCAATGTGATCTTTATCGGAGAACTGTGACATTGCTGTTTCAAAGTTTCTTTTTCCGATGTAGCAAAAAGGGCACATTACATCACTCCAAATTTCTATTTTCATTTTATTCATCATTATATCATTTGTTTATTTTGTAATGCAAATTTACAAAATCGACAGTTTCTTTTCGCTATGAGTTTCCTTTTGGAAAGTGGTTTCATTAAGGAAACTATCACTGTGTTTGATTATCTTTGTAGGATTAAACGAAAACATTCGATCATGAAAAAGCTACCGGTAATAAACAATAATGAGGCCTGCCAAACTCGGATTACAGGTATTAGGGATACGATGGAAGTACTTTCGGGCAAATGGAAGTACCATATTTTAGGAACATTAATGCAGGGAGATAAACTTCGCTTTATGGATTTATTGAGGGAGGTCGGTGGTATTGGGACCAAAATGCTCTCAAAGGAGTTGCACGATTTAGAAATGAACCATCTGATAAGCAGGACGGTTTTAGATACCAAACCCGTTACGGTTGAATACCAGATTACAGATTTTGGGGCAAACCTCGAACCTATAATTGATGAAATTGCAAAATGGGGGATTGCGTATCGAAATTTCGTTTACGATAAAAATAAATAATTCGGTGATCTTATGGTAAGGACTAGGGGCGAGCTCCTTAAATATAGGCATGTTCAGAGCGAGTTTATCCCGGTGCTTGTTATATTTCTGCCATGTCGAATTTCGCGTGAACAGTTCCCGTAATCTAGTGCCGGAAAATTGAACGAAACACCATTATTAGGTGCTGTTGCCAATTGTTATAAATTTCGTTTATTGCTTTCAATGGTTATGAACTCCGGCAAGTACTCAGGAGTACAGCCCTTTGACACCGGTTTGCCTTTATATAATCCCGTTCTTTCTCCGAGGGCAACGCAACGACTTCGATATACCTCTTCGTAAACACCAATCCAGCCAGCAGTAAAATTCATTGCCCACTGTACGTCAGGATCCTCGTTACCTATGTGTTTTTCAATAGCAGATAACAACTCTCCACTGTTTGGTTGCTGTTGTCCCACCCAGCGCAAACGACCCTGGTAATACCAATAAACTCGTCTTTTAAGTGGCGTTGGGCTCTCCGCAACTATCCTATGGGGGGCAAAGCCATCGAATACCATTCGCTCTCGCTCATTTGGGTGTTTTTGTCTGTGGTTTCTGCTCAAGCCTGCTTGGCAACACTGCAGACAAAAATACCCCCATCGCCGAAGGCGAGAGGGTATTCGGTGGCTTTGGTGGAGTCGGAGGGATTCGAACCCTCGTCCAGACATGGTACAATATACGCTTTCTACATGCTTAGCCGCTCTTTGATTGTCGGGAAAGGGAAGGTGAACTGCTTACCTATACCGTTTTCCGTAGTTGCTGTGTCTTACCGAAGCTTAGCAACATCACATCGGCCAGTTCTATTGTTCGATGCCCCGAATGCTAGACCATAGAACAAGATCTAGCGGGACAAATAGCTATGCTAAGTCTAACTTAGGCAGCTAAGGCGTAGTTATTTTCGCCAGTTAAAAAGTTGAAAGTTCAGATTAAAGTGCTAGACTCACAATGCACTGCATGCTTACATAACCGTCTCCATCCTGTCAATTCCAGTCGACCCCAAATTTTACGGTAGCTTACAAAGATACGGAAAAAACGGATAGCGTGAAAACCCCTAATCCTCTAACCGTACCGAAACCGCTTTCTTATGTGCTTGTAGCCCTTCCAGTTCCGCTAAAATCTCAACCGTAGGGCCAATTTGATGGATACCTTCCTCGGAGATGTGCTGGAACGTTATTTTCTTGACAAACGAATCGACCGACACGCCCGAGTAGGAACGGGCATAGCCACTTGTTGGTAAGGTATGGTTTGTGCCTGAAGCATAATCGCCTGCGCTTTCCGGTGTCAGGTGCCCTAAGAAGACGGAGCCCGCGTTGGTAATCAGCCGCGTCAGCCGTTGCCATTCGTCGCTTTCGATAATCAAGTGTTCAGGCGCGTAACGGTTACTGAACGCCATGGCTTCCTCCAGTGTATCGCAGACTATTGCATACGATTGGGAAAGTGCCTTATCGGCGATGTCTGCACGAGGCAAATCAGCCAGTTGCGTGCGTAAAGCAGATTGAACGTCATCTACGAGTTGGGCCGAAGTGCTGACGAGGACGGTTTGGCTATCGGCACCGTGCTCGGCTTGGGCTAGTAGATCCGCTGCTACGAATGTAGGATTTGCAGACGCATCAGCGATAACCAAAACCTCCGAAGGGCCGGCCGGCATATCAATACTGGTACTTGTCGTGCTCTGGATAATACGTTTTGCTTCAGTTACATACTGGTTTCCTGGGCCGAAAATCTTGTCTACTTTGGGGATGGTCTCCGTGCCGTAAGCCATTGCAGCGATGGCTTGCGCGCCACCCACTAAATAGATACGTTTGATCTGTAACAGCATCAAGCAATAAGCTACATATCCGTTTATTAGTCCGTTGGTCTGGGGTGGCGAGCAGACGACGATTTCCTTACAGCCGGCTATGCGTGCGGGTACACCCAACATCAATAAAGTAGAAGGCAATACAGCCGACCCGCCTGGAACGTACAGGCCGACCCGTTCGATTGGTCTTGGCTCGCGCCAGCATTTGACCCCCGGCATGGTCTCTACCGAACGTTCTCGCCTTTGTTGCGTGGAATGAAAGCGATGGATATTTGCAAATGCAATTTCCAATGCCCGTTGCTGTTCACGTCCGATACCCATGGCGATATCCTGTAAATCGTCCGTCTCCAGTACGAGCCTGTCAAGCCGAACGCCGTCAAACCTCTTCGTAAGCTGGCGTAATGTCTCGTCCCCACCTTCTCTTACTTTCTGGACGATGTTAGTTACCTGTTCTTGGATTTCCTTGGATTCATCCGCATTCCGGGTAATGAGTTGTTCAATCAGCCGCTCGTCTAGATCTGTATATTGATAGGTTTTAAGCATGGCTACATGATAATTTTTTCGACTGGCATAACCACAATTCCTTGTGCACCGGCACCTTTCAGCTTATTGATACGATCCCAGAAATCCTGTTCGGAGATGACGGTATGCACGGCTACCCAATCCGGCTCTGCCAAGGGCATGACCGATGGGCTTTTGACACCGGGCAATAGTTTCAGGATGGTTTCCAAACTGGCTTTGGGCACATTGAGGACGACATACTTAGTCTCCTCGGCCAGCAAAACGGATTGGATGCGTTGTTTGAGTTCGATGACGATAGGATCGTCAGTAATATTTTGATTTCCAATCAATACCGCTTCAGAAGACATGACGTCGGCAAAGGGTTTCAGGCCGTTGCTGCGTAGTGTTCCACCTGTTGATACAATGTCGCAGATGGCGTCGCTAAGCCCTAATCCGGGCCCGATTTCCACCGATCCGGATATCGTTCGGATGTCTGCCTGTACACCTTGTTTTTCCAAAAAGCTTTTCAGGATGACCGGATAGGAGGTGGCAATGGATTTTCCGCCTAAGTCGGCTAGCTGGGTCATCTTGCTGTGTGTAGGGACGGCAATTTTTAGCGAACACCGACCGAAACCCAAGCGCTGCACATAGGCTACGTCTGAACTGGTTTCGGCAATGACGTTTTCGCCAACAATACCCAAGTCGGCAATACCGTCTTGTACGTATTCGGGGATGTCATCATCACGCAGAAATAGAATTTCCAGTGGGAAGTTTGCCACTGTGGTTATTAATGAGCTTTTATAGTTTTCAAAACTAAGTCCGCAACTTTTGAGCAGCTGCACTGATTTTTCGTTGAGCCTGCCCGATTTCTGGATGGCTATTTTTAACGTTTTCAAATGTATTCGGGTTAATGGGAAAATAAAACAGATGGGGTGGTCGCTTCACGTAGAAACACATAAATTACATATCGCCGCAATGGCGATGGTGGAAATGTATGGGATGACGCAAAGAGGCTTTCATGTTTTATAGAGCAAATCGTGTGGTGCAAATATAATGCTAATCGGTTACAATGCAAACAATTCCCAAAAAACAAGAAAACCCCGACAGTTTTTACTGCCGGGGCTTCCCTTGTGCCTTTCGAATACGTGATATGGTTAAAATGCGAAACCTATACCAGCACTCCAAACGCGGTTGGTTTGCTTGATGCTGCCCGAGTTTTCAGGCATGATATCCAAAATACCCAGTCCGTACCCTGCATTGAAAAGTAGCCCGTTGGAAAGTTGGTATCCGGCAAGGAAATTGATTCCGAAGTCGAACCCTTTTTGGCTTTCGTTATTGCCAAATTTGAAGTCGCCCCATTCACTGCTAGAATCGTCATTGGAAATTTTATTGTTGCCCGATAAACCAAAGCCTACGTATGGGCCAGCTCCGACAAAAACGTGTCCGACATGTGCGGTAGGAAACTTAGCTACCACATTGATAGGTACTTCAACCCACATCGTGTTTTGGGACACGGCTAAGTTGTTGCCAAATAGTGACCCTTCCGCAAGTTTGGCTCCCTTGCCTTGCAGCGATACCCCAGGCTGAACATACAAATAGTCCGATACTATAGGGGCGTCCAGAAAAGCCGTAAGATGGAAATTCGTTGTTGAACTGGTTTCTGTCGAACTATTGTCTCCAGAGAAGTGATATTTCGGGAAGTTAAGACCTGCTTTCAATCCGAAACCTAAGGGTAGCCCTTGTGCAAAAACACCGATGGCGAAAAATACAGCAACCGCTGATAATAATACCTTTTTCATACGTTCTGTTCCTTTTAAATTTGCTAATATTTCAATTTTAAATCGGTAGTCATCACTACCAACCAGAAGTGTACAAGATTTACGCCATAGTGCTTTGTTTTAAGCTACTTTGTTTAATATCAGTTAGTTTATTGTCTAGGTGTTTCGTTTGGAAGTGTCTGTTTTTTGCTACAATTTGGGGCAGAAAGTATTGAGTATTGCGCCTGCCTGCCGCAGGCAGGTATTGCGTAGCCGGCCTCAAGACCTACGAAATCTCACATCTCACATATCATATCTCCTATCACACTCCCTCTATTCGACACTGACTGTCAAACCTTCGGATTTCAGTATCTTCCGGTAGACCTCCACTTCCGTAAAGCTACCTTCCAATACAGCACATTTACCCTCGGTGTGCACTTTCCATGCTATTTTTTCTGCTTCGGTTTCCGTATATTGCAGGTGCTTCATCAAGCAGTTGATCACGTGGTCAAAGGTGTTGGTATCATCATTCCAAAGGATGAGCCGATGGGTGGGGCTTACTGCCGCCAATATTTCCTCAAGTGTAAAGGTCTCTTCTTGGGTCTCGACATTCATAACCGCAAAAATACGATTTATTCCAAAAATTCCTTACCATTGTGGGGAGAATGGGAGACGAAGGGATCTCAGCCATTCGCCAAAATGAACGGACAGGAAAATTTAAGTAAGACGATGATGTATCGATCAAGAATAGCCGGTATTGGGCATTATGTGCCGAAAAATGTGTACACCAACGATGACCTGACACGAATTATGGATCCGAGTGACGAATGGATACAGGAGCGTACGGGTATTCGGGAACGGCGTTTTGCCGATCGCTTAGGCGAAACAACGACAACCATGGGTATCGAGGCAGCTAAAATAGCCATCGAGCGGGCTTCGACTACCGTGGATGCCATCGACTTTATTATTTTCGCCACATTGACACCCGATTATTACTTCCCCGGGTGCGGCGTATTGTTGCAACGCGAAATGGGAATGGGCGAAATCGGTGCATTGGATATCCGAAACCAATGCTCCGGATTTGTCTATGCATTGTCTGTGGCTGATCAGTTTATCAAGACAGGCATGTACAAGAATATCTTGGTAGTGGGCGCTGAAAAACATTCGTTTGCAATGGATTTTGAAACCCGAAGCCGCAATGTATCCGTCATTTTTGGGGATGGTGCCGGAGCGGTCGTCTTACAACCTACCGAAGAACCGGGTAAGGGAATATTGAGTACGCATCTACATAGTGATGGGGCAGATGCCGAGATACTCGCTCTACATTATCCCGGGGCACATGCTAACAAATGGTTGGAAAACAAGCCGCCATTCCCAGATCAAGAACTGGGTGGGTTGTTTATGACAACTGATCTTGTTGAACAACATGCGACGCTGCCCTACATGGATGGACCAGCAGTGTTTAAAAAGGCCGTAGTCAAATTTCCAGAAGTAATCAAAGAAGCATTGGCAGCCAATGGGCTGTCAGAGCAGGATGTCGATTTGCTTATTCCGCACCAAGCTAACCTGCGTATCAGCCAATATGTTCAGAAACTTTTGGGCTTACGTGATGATCAGGTGTTTAACAACATCCAGAAATATGGTAACACGACCGCAGCCTCGGTTCCACTAGCTATGAGCGAGGCTTGGGAAGCAGGCAAAGTCCACGATGGCGATTTGATATGTCTGGCAGCGTTTGGATCGGGATTTACCTGGGCAAGTGCGCTAATTCGTTGGTGATATTCTGGGATAATCGAGCTGCGGTTCGTACCTTAGCATGTATATGCATGGCAACGGTTCGATTTATCTAGCTATATCCCCATGATTTTTATTCAAAAGCGATTACTTTTTTTATGCTTCCCCCTGTTGTTTACAGGTTGCAGCGTTTCGGAAACACCCCAGATTGAACATCCCAACATCATCATTATATTTACCGATGACCAGGGCTATCAAGATCTTGGAGCTTTCGGTTCGCCGGATATCCAAACTCCGCACCTGGATCAATTAGCGGCCAGCGGGGTCACATTTACGAATTTCAGGGTGGCACAGGCGGTCTGTTCGGCGTCTCGGGCTGCCTTGTTAACAGGTACTTACCCTAATCGATTGGGGATTCACGGTGCGCTCGACCACAGTAGCAATCACGGTTTGCATCCCGATGAAACGACTATCGCAGAGATTGTCAAACCCCTTGGTTACCGTACCGCTATCATTGGAAAATGGCATTTGGGACACCACGATGTTTTTTTGCCCACCCGGCAAGGGTTTGACGAGTTTTTTGGCTTGCCCTACTCCAATGATATGTGGCCCCATCACCCCGAAAATCCCAATTATTATCCTTCTTTGCCACTCTACGAGAACGAAACGGTCATCGATACGCTGTCCGAGCAGCATGAGTTGACTACCCAGTATACCGAGCGCGCGGTAGAGTTCATTGACCGCTCAAAAAACGAGCCTTTTTTCTTGTATCTAGCGCATAGCATGCCCCACGTACCGTTGTATGTGTCCGACAAATTTAAAGGTAAATCCGAACGAGGGCTTTATGGGGATGTTATCATGGAGATAGATTGGTCTGTCGGCCAAATCATTGAGGCGCTGGAGCGAAATGGGATAGCTGATCGCACCTTGGTTATCTTTACCTCGGATAATGGCCCCTGGCTTTCCTATAGCGGGCATTCCGGGTCGGCTTTGCCACTGCGCGAGGGCAAAGGCACCGCCTGGGAAGGGGGTATACGCGTACCGTTTATCGCCTGGTGGCCTGGGCAATTACCGGCTGGAAGCACACAAAAAGAACCCGCTATGACCATCGATTTGTTACCCACCATCGCGCATTTGACTGGAGGGGCATTGCCCGATAAAAAGATAGATGGATTGAATATTTGGCCGCTGATGCGCATGGATGAGCAGGCGACCTCCCCGCAAAAAGCCTATTATATCTATTATAACCGGAACGAACTCCAAGCCGTGATAATGGGAGCTTGGAAATTGTACTTACCACATCGATACCGAATGGTAGGCGAGGGGCAAGCCTTTCGTGATGATGGAATTCCAGTTAAGTATGCTATGGTTGGGATTGAAACCCCTGAATTATATAACATCGATACGGATATCAGCGAGACCAGAGACGTGGCCGCCGAGAACCCCGACATCGTGGAACAGATGCTGGCGTTAGCCCAGCAGGCTAGAGAGGATATGGGGGATGCGTTGACCCAAACTGAAGGACTGAATTTACGTGAGCCCGGCAGGTTGGAATGACCCGGGAGTTATAAATACAGACGAAAACGAAACGACTATGAAAAAGATTGAAAAACGCAGTTTACTATCCTTGCTTTCGATGTGCTTGGTGATTGGGGCAATTCCCGTAATGGGAAGCTGCTCTGCTACGCCAGATAGTACCACGGGAACGACAGATACGACGGAGACTCGCTATTTCCGTGATGTGACCGATACCCATGTACCTCAATATCCGGACGCTCATATCCTAGAAGTGGCTTTTGCTGATGTGGATGGAGATGGTGATTTGGACGTCATTGCCGCACTAGAAGGAGATGAAAATCGCTTGTATCTCAATGACGGTACAGGAAGACTAACATGGGAAGAAGGGGTGTTCAAAGCTGCAAAACACGATACGGAGCATGTTCGCGTCGCCGACTTTGACGGAGATGGGCATATCGACGTGGTTTTTGTAGCCGAAGATGATCAAACCCATGAGTATTACCTCGGCAATGGCGACGGTACATTCCGTGATGTAAGCGATCGCTTGATAACCATGAGCGAAGGAAATGGGCTGGATGTGGGGGATGTAAATCAGGATGGCTTGCCGGACATCGTCGTCGGTAATTCAGGCGAAGAAGGGCAAAACTTCCTTTGGATCAATGACCCGTCACGCCCAGGGTATTTTATCGAGAGAACGGACAACCTACCGCAGGTAAATGATGCAACACAAGGAATAAAATTGGCGGATTTGAACGGTGATGGGCATCTTGATATGTTAGTGGCCAATGAAGTGCCCCCTAATCGGCTGTTGATTAACGACGGAACAGGCTTATTTACCGAGCATGCCGATCAGCTCGAGTTGTCCGTTCCGTTGGAGACCCGAGAAGTCATTGTAGCGGATGTCGATGGTGATGGCGACTTAGACATTGTGTTCGCTAACCTGACAAGTAATGCGGGTGATTGGGATAAGGACCCGCAGTTGCGCATCCTTATCAATAACGGCAACGCCAACTTTACCGACGAGACGTCCGTTCGCTTGCCTACGAACACCTTTTCGACTTGGGCGGCTGCTTTCATCGATTTTGATCACGATGGACACCAGGACCTATTGTTAAGCGCCATTATTGTCCCCGGTTTTGAAGCGGATCGGGTACGAGCATACCGGAACGATGGAAACGGGAATTTTTCGGATGTAACCGAAGAGGTTATCCCGAAATCGACCCACGGTCGTAGCTGGAACATTACCGTTGGCGACCTCAATGGCGACGGAGTCCTAGATGCGTTTATTGGCGGATGGCGTTGGCAAGCCAGGCTGTTGTTGGGCAAAAAGGATTGATGACACGATCGTCAGGTGTTTAGACCAAATATTCGAATAGGGTCTTGTCGTTGTTGATTTCCTTGAAGTCAAACTTATGGTTTCGCATCCGTTCCAGTAAGGATTGGTAATCGCCGGACTGTTTGAGTTCGATTCCGACAAGTGCCGGGCCGTGTTCGCGTTGGGTCTTCTTAATAAACTCGAAGCGGGTAATATCGTCATGTGGACCTAGTACTTCCGATACGAATAGTTTGAGTGCCCCGGGGCGTTGTGGAAACCGGACGATGAAATAATGCTTTAAGCCCTCGTAAAGTAAGGATAGCTCCTTGATTTCGCCCATTCGGTCGATATCGTTATTACCTCCACTGATGACACAAATTACTTTTTTGCCTTTTATCTCTTCACGGTAGAAGTCGAGGGCGGCAACGGTCAGCGCGCCCGCAGGCTCGGCAACGATGGCATCCTTGTTATAGAGTTCGAGTATGGATGTGCAGATTTTTCCTTCGGGTATGAGACGCACGTCATCCAAAAGGGTACTGCAAAATAGGTAATTCAAATCACCGATACGTTTGACCGCAGCCCCGTCCACAAACCGGTTGATGTTGTCCAGTGTTACCGGTTTTCCGTGTTTGATTGCTGTTTTCATCGACGCGGCACCCTCAGGTTCCACCCCAAAAATTTTGATGTTAGGTTTTGTTTTTCGTAGGTAATGTGAGGCCCCCGAAGCCAAGCCTCCGCCACCAATGGGGAGGAGAACGATATCTGCATCAGGCAGATCTTCCAATATTTCTACGCCGACCGTACCTTGGCCTTCGATGATGTCGAGATCGTCAAAGGGCGGAATGAACGTCATGCCATGCAGTTGGGTATATTCCAATGCGGCAGCTTGGCAATCATCAAAGGTATCTCCGATCAGTACGATTTCGATATAACCGTTCCCAAACATTTCGGTTTGGCTTATCTTTTGTCTAGGCGTGGGCTCGGGCATGAAAATAACGCCTTTTATACCTAGTTTGCGGCAGGAAAACGCAACGCCTTGGGCGTGGTTGCCCGCACTGGCACACACCACGCCTTTTGTCCGTTGAGTGTCGTCCAGTCTGCTGATTTTGTTAAACGCACCACGTAGTTTGTACGAACGGACGACTTGTAGGTCTTCGCGTTTGAGGTATACCTCCGCACCATAACGGTCGGATAACTGCTGGTTGTATTGTAAAGGCGTACGGGTAATAACGTCTTTTATCCTTTCGAGGGCTTCCTCGGAATTGATGTTTTTCTGGAGTGTCTCTAACATTTTAAAATTCTGTTTGTCAAATTCTTGTGTTTCTTCTGCACCCCTATATCACGAAGGTATCCGGCCTGCAATGACGGGTTTTTATGAGCCGAAGCGATCTCTTCGCTAATGGGCAGACTAAGATTGCTTGGCCCCATCCATCGCTGTCACGTACGGTTTGATAAGTACGCAAAGTCTTTTTTCAAATTATCCCTTTACCAATTGCGTCAGATCTTCATCTGTTACATCTTTTTTCATGTCTGCTAGATCCAGGAAACGCTTATAGACATCGTTCAAGTCTTCTTTGCTAAGGTTGAATCCGAGTCGTTCCAAGTGGAATTTCAACGCATGGCGCCCACTTCTGGCTGTCAGGATAATGTCCGCTTCTTCCAAGCCCACGTCTTCTGGCCTGATAATTTCGTAGTTTTCACGATGCTTGAGGAAGCCGTCTTGGTGGATACCAGAGCTATGTGCGAAGGCGTTGCGCCCTACAATGGCTTTGTTAGGCTGGACGGGCATATTCATCATTTCGCTTACCTTACGGCTGATGCTCGTAAATAGCTTGCTATTGATATGGGTAGACAATCCATCGAAACTTTGCTGGTGCACCTTCATAATCATGGCAACCTCCTCGAGCGACGTATTTCCCGCGCGCTCGCCAATACCATTGATGGTACACTCAACTTGCCTCGCCCCGTTTTGTATGGCAGCAATCGAATTAGCCGTTGCCAATCCCAAGTCGTTGTGGCAATGTGTCGAAATAATCGCTTGGTCTATGTTTTTGACGTTTTCTTTCAGGAAACGTATTTTTGAGCCGTATTGGTCGGGTAGGCAATAGCCGTTGGTGTCGGGGATATTGACCACCGTAGCACCGGCGGCGATGACAGCTTCGATCATTTTGGCCAGGTATTCAATATCTGCCCGACCGGCATCTTCTGCGTAGAATTCAACGTCTTCAACGTGTTTCTTCGCCCATTTGACGGCCTGTACACCACGTTCCAATATCTCTTCACGTGTACTATTGAACTTGTATTTGATATGCATATCCGAAGCGCCGATACCGGTGTGTATACGGGGTCTTTTGGCATGTTTTAATGCATCGGCGGCAACATCAATATCGTTTTGGTTGGCGCGGGTTAACGCACAAATAATCACGTCGTCCACGGCTTTTGATAGCTCTACAACGCTTTGGAAATCACCGGGACTAGACACCGGGAATCCTGCCTCGATAACATCTACGCCAAGCCGTTCCAGATCTTTGGCAATCTCCACTTTTTCGGGTGTTGTCAATTGGCAGCCAGGTACCTGCTCACCATCACGGAGCGTGGTATCAAAGATGTACAAGTGATTCGGGTCGTGCAACATAATCTAAAATTAAAAAGTTAAAATTAAAACGGCAAAGCCGATCTGTATTTTGGTTAAATTGCTGTTATTATGATACGGGTCTGACCTGCGTTACATATTCCAATACCTTTTCGCCCATTCCTTTGGTACCAAGTACTTTGGATGGCTCTGTATTGATATCCGCGATATCGCCCGTTCGGTATCCGGCCTTAAGCGTGTCAGCCACGGCCTGCGTTACTTGTTTGGCCTCATCGTGCAATCCGAAGCTGATATCCAGCATAAGGGCGACTGATAGGATAGAGGCTAGGGGATTAGCTTTGTCCTGCCCGGCGATGTCATGTGCTGAACCATGTATCGGTTCGAAGAAGCCTGTACCATCGCCTACCGAGGCCGAAGCCAACATGCCCATCGACCCCGCGATTTGCGACGCTTCGTCAGTCAGGATATCCCCAAATAGGTTAGCCGTGAGCACCACGTCAAACTTTCTTGGGTTTTTGACCAATTGCATGGCGGCATTGTCGATAAACATGTGCTCGGTCTCAACGTCGGGGTAGTTTTTCGCAATTTCTTGTACAACTTCGCGCCACAAACGGGAGGTTTCTAGCACATTAGCCTTGTCAACAGAGCACAGTTTACCACGACGGGTGCGTGCAGCCTCAAAGGCTTTAGTAGCTATGCGTTCAACCTCGTAACGATGGTAATTCATCAAATCCGAAGCAAAGTTGCGGTCGTCCGAACGGCTTTTTTCGCCGAAATATACATCGCCTGTCAGTTCACGGAAAAACAGGATATCCGTACCACGAAGCACTTCCGGTTTCAGGCTAGACGCATCCAACAACTCGTCAAACAAGAGAATCGGGCGAAGGTTGGCATAGAGGCCAAGTTCCTTGCGGATTTTCAATAGGCCTTGCTCCGGGCGGACTTTTGCAGACGGGTCATTGTCGTATTTTTGATGGCCAATGGCTCCAAAGAGAATGGCGTCACTGGATTTGGCTTTTGCCAAAGTTTCATCAGGTAGGGGCGAGCCTGTTGCTTCAATTGCTGCATGGCCCATAATGCCCTCGTCAAAAACGAATTCGTGGCCGTAGGCCTCAGCAATGTGTTCTAATACGGCTTTTCCCCATTGGGTTACTTCCTGCCCAATACCGTCTCCGGGGATGACTAATATGTGTTTTTTCATCGTGTCTCTATCTTTCAATCCGCACTTATCTCGTTGTTTTCCAAGATAAGCCATTCGCGATTGATATTTGTTGTTGAATCTATGTTTTCTATATTGATAACCTTTCCATGTTCCAGTACGATCCGCCGGTTTACGCTCTGTGGCAACTGGCTTTCGTAATGCCCGACATAAATAAGAGTCTTGCCGTATTGGGATAACTCGTCTACCACATCGTTGAAATACCGGGTCTGTTGGCTGTCTAAGCCTTGGCAAGGCTCATCCAGTACCAAGAGTGGTGGATTTTTGATGATGGTACGTGCCAGAAGTGCCAAGCGTTGCTTGCCGAGAGGCAGGGTATGGAGTAGGTCGTTTCTGGTATCAGCCAAGTCAAAGAACTCTAATAATTCCTCAATTTGTCGCCTTTCTTGCAGTTTGACATCAATAAACCAACCAATGCTGTCGTAAAATCCGGAAGCGACGGTATGCCACACGGTGGCATGGTGGTCAAAATACCAATGCATTTCTGGCGATATCATCCCGATTTTTTCCTTGATGTCCCAAATACTTTCACCGCTACCACGCTTGTTTCCAAACAAGGTAATATCATGTCCGTAAGCTTGCGGGTGGTCGGCATTTATTAGGCTGAGTAAGGTAGACTTACCAGACCCATTTGGCCCTTGCAAGACCCATTTTTCACCAGCTTTCACTTCCCATGATACGTTATCCAATATTACCCTGTCGCCATAGCGGACACGTACATCGTTTAGGTGGACAATGACATCGCTGTTAAGCGTTGGGTGTTTTTTAAGGAATGTAGGCAGCGGCCTTTTTATTCGTTGGCGGTCTTTGCTGAACGCCAGCGGGCTAGCTACCTCGACCAATCGCCCGTTGCGTATTTCCGCATAGTGGGTTATGGTCTGGGGCAGGTTGGAATCGTTGCTGATTATAATAACATGTATACCTTGCCTCGCCAATTCATCCAAGCTGGTATTTAGCGCCTTACGTGAAGCGTTGTCGAGCCCGGTGTATGGTTCGTCAAGGATGAGCAGTTGTGGACGTAACCACAACGCTTTGACGAGTTGCAGTTTTTTGTGTTCACCGCTGGAAAGTTCAATCAACTGGGACTCCAGTTGGTTGTCAAATCCCATAACTGCCACAATAGGAAGCACCTCGGAAAACGCTAGGTTTTCCTTTTCGCTGTAGTGTTGGAGCTCGGCACGTACGGTCAATGTATCTTGACTTTGGTGGCGGTTGTACCGCTGTTGGTAATAAAAATTCCGATCGCCTTCCATATTGGTAAACTGGTACCAATTGGGGACGTACAGGGTAATTGGCCTCAGTGTAGGCGCAGTCTCATATGCAACTTGTATTCGGCCATGACCAGGATGCAGACCGGCGATAGTTTTTGCCAAGGTGCTTTTACCCGACCCGCTTAAGCCGCCGATCGTCCAGTGTTGCCCCCTTCCATAAGACCAATCGAGCTTGTCCAGCACGGTTTTATTGGCGTGCCGGACGGTCAGTTGGCTAATATGGACGAAGGGTTTAGACATAGCTAAACGGTCGTGTTTGCTCAAATTCCTCAATCTGTTCCTTATGGCTGATGATAAAGTCGATATCGTCATAGCCATTAATCAGGCAGGATTTCTTATAAGGGTTGATCTCGAATTCATACGTATCTCCCGTGTCTTCGATCGTAACGGTTTGCGCTTCCAGGTTAACAGTCAATTGAGCTCCCGGATTATCAAACACAGCCTTGAATATTTTTTCTAAAAACTGATCGGGTACCTGGATGGGCAATACGCCGTTGTTGAGTGCGTTGCCTTTGAATATGTCCGCAAAAAACGAGCTGATAACGACGTCAAAGCCATAATCCTGGATAGCCCAAGCGGCGTGCTCACGGGAGGACCCACACCCAAAGTTTTTGCCAGCTACGAGTATCTTGCCCGCATAGGTGGGATCGTTCATCACGAAATCCGCCTTCGGCTGGTTATCGCCGTCGAAACGCCAGTCGCGAAATAGGTTTTCTCCAAAGCCATCCCGCGTGGTTGCCTTCAGGAAACGAGCAGGGATGATTTGGTCCGTATCAATATTTTCAATCGGTAGGGGTACAACCCTTGATGTTAGTGTTTCAAATTTTTTCATTGTCTGGACTATGACTTATTTGGTTTCTGTGATCGTTATGATTTGAATTTGTTGATTGTCGACCTGTGCGTTTATCGCCCAACCGAATTAGTTGCGATGTCAAGTCACAAGATCTACAGGTCGGCCGTGTATCATTCAATCACAAAACATGGTACTGACTAATTCAATAATTCCCTCACATCCGTTACTTTGCCCGTGATTGCTGCCGCTGCTGCGGTCAGTGGGCTAGCTAACATGGTGCGTGCATTGGGACCCTGACGGCCCTCAAAGTTGCGGTTGGATGTCGATACGCAATATTTGCCTGCCGGTATTTTGTCTTCGTTCATTCCCAGGCAAGCCGAGCATCCTGGCTCGCGTAGTAGGAATCCGGCCTCTTCGAAGATTCGATGGATACCTTCTTCTTTGGCCTGTGCTTCCACTTGTTTTGATCCCGGCACGATCCACACTTCAACTCCTTCAGCTTTTTGCTTGCCTTCAACGAATGCAGCTACCTGGCGCAAGTCCTCAATGCGAGAGTTGGTGCAGCTACCAATGAAGACGTAATCAACCGGCTTGTCTAAAATCGCTTCTCCGCCGTTAAAACCCATGTAATCCAGTGCTTTCTGGAATGAAGGTTTCTCGCTTTCTGGAAGAGAAGACGGGGTGGGGATATGATCGGTAATACCGATGCCCATACCTGGATTAGTGCCGTAAGTAATCATGGGCTGGATGTCTGCCGCATCAAAGGTTAGTACGGCATCGAATTCGGCATCATCGTCCGAATATAGCGTTTCCCAATAAGCCAATGCTTCATCCCATTTTTCGCCTGTGGGAGCAAACTTGCGGCCTTTGATGTAGTCAAAGGTCGTCTGGTCAGGGGCAATGAGCCCGCCACGTGCGCCCATT
>CAZXSL010000047.1:0-17149 GCA_964643235.1 uncultured Sphingobacteriaceae bacterium
ACGCATTTGAGTAGGCTAAATGCCGCCGCTGCAAAAAAAGGGACACGCGACCCGTAATGCCCTAGCAAGCCCCCCAAAACCGGCCCGATGATAAACCCAATGCCGAAAGCAGCACCTAACAGCCCAAAGTTCTGTGCTCGCTTGTCGGGCGGGCTCACGTCAGCGATGTAAGCTGCAGCCACGGTATGGCTGGCCCCCGTGACTCCCGCCACCAGTCGCCCAGCAAATAGCCACATCAGCGATGGTGCAAAGCCCATCAATGCGTAATTGATGCAAAAACCGAGCAGGGAAATCAGCAATACCGGCCGCCGCCCGAACCGATCGCTCAGATTGCCTAGTACGGAAGCGAAGAAGAATTGGGTGGATGCATAAGCGAACATCAGCCAACCACCGTAAGTGGAGGCATCGCTCAGCGTGCCGCCCGTCAGCTCTTGAATTAGCGTAGGCATCACGGGGATGATGATCCCCAACCCGACGACGTCGATGATCACGGTAATCACAATAAAAAACAAAGCCCCCTGGCCGGATGTTTTCTTCATAGCCCGTTCAAAGTGAGGCAAAGGTAATCAATTCACGGACGATGGATAACAAAAGAATTGTTTACTTTTGGAGCGCTCTGGCCTTCTTCGACGGGCTAGCACTTAGCTTAAAGAGATGATGAGGATTACATACGCTACAACAATTGTCTTCATAACAGTTGCCGCCCTGTCTTGGGGATGTGCCAGCAGACAGGCTGCCCGGTTAGAAATCGCTAACCCGAATTCGGTGTCTCGCATTGTCCACACCCTAGCTTCGGATGAGATGGAAGGCCGGTCATCCTTTAGCCCTGGGATTGAGCGTGCTGCAGACTTTATTTCCGCCGAATTCAAGCGTATCGGGTTACAAACATATACGGCCAATGGTTATCGCCAAACCTTCCATGTTACCCGGATCCAGCCAGGTGGTTTTGAGGTTGTCGTTGATGGGGATACCATGGATGAGGAACGGGTAATCGTGTCGAGCTCCAACCCAGGAATTGCGTGGAACGATGACCCCGGTGTCGAGCTTCTCGAAATCAAGGCCGGCGAGGATTTTGCCAGTCGTTTCCGTGAGATATCCACGGGCGGCAAGGATGCGTTGGTGCGTGTAGACACAAGCTTTGCCAGCCTCTTTGCCCGCTTTAAGCGATTCACGATGAACCCGCGCGTACTGAATCAGACCCCTACTTCGGCAGCATCCATCGTGTATGTACTGAGCGCGGAAAACCCACAATCTTTCCGTGTCAACTTTACCAACACCATTGAGGAACTGCCTCTATCCAATCTTATCGGGGTACTACCAGGCAAGTCAAAAAAGGACGAATTTGTTATTTTTTCAGCCCATTACGACCATATTGGCATCCTGCCTCCGGTAGACCAGGATTCCATCGCCAATGGTGCGGATGACAATGCGTCCGGGGTGTCTGCAGTCATCAGCTTAGCCGATTACTATAAGCGACGGGGCGACAACGAACGCACTTTACTGTTCGTTGCCTTTACGGCCGAAGAGATCGGGATGGTGGGTTCGCGTTATTTCTCGAGTCAAATCGAGCCGGAATCGGTCGTCACGATGATCAATCTGGAAATGATCGGAAAAGACTCCCGATTTGGACCCAACTCTCTGTATGTAACCGGATTTGATCATTCTGATTTGGCAAAAATCATGCAGCGAAATGTGGAGGGCACCGAGTTTGCTTTCCATCCAGATCCCTATCCTACACAAAACCTCTTTTACCGCAGCGATAACGCTTCACTTGCTGCTGTTGGTGTGCCTGCCCATACATTCTCGACGGTACAGATCGAACGCGATCGTAATTACCATACGGTCAAGGATGAGGTGGAAACCTTGGACATCCAGAATATCGTTTCGTCCATCGAAGGGATTGCGATCGGTGCCAGCAGCATCGTCATGGGCGAAGACACACCCACACGCGTACCAAAACTAGAACGCTAGATTACGTGGAATATCGGACCAAATCGTAGTATAAAATCGTACTTTTGTACGTTTACCTATTATTTTAACAATTTTGACGCAAACGAACCGAAGGCAAATACCGCTTAAAAGCAAGCTCCTGAGGGAGTATCCGAGATGGGTCGTTCTATTGATCGACCTAATCGTTGTGTGGGTTACATTTGTTTTCAGCTTCCTACTGATATCCCAATACCAGAATGGTGTTGATACCCAGGAAATGGTGTCGCAATCCTTTTTGGCATTGTTGGCATACCTTGCCGCTTTTTTGATTTTCAAACCTTACCGCAGCATCATACGCCGAACGGAGTTGCGTGATCTGTTTGTTATTTCCAAGTGTATCGCTTTTGCATTTCTTTCGTTATTTGCGATCACGACCCTGATTCGGATAGCGGTTAGTGGGAGTAGTGGTGACCTCTCGTCCATGGCACACCACCTAGCCAATGTGTCGCCAACACAACTACTGCTTCACGCTATGCTGGCCTGCGCTGCTATGCTGGCTGCACGCTTTGTGTACAAGGCCTGGTATCACAATCTATTCTGGACAACCAAGGGCAACCAAATAGCAGTCGTCCTATTTGGAGCGGGGGATATGGGCAATAGCGCATTAAACCTATTACATGCCGGCAGTCGCAACCGTTACCGTGTGGTAGCGATTGTCGATGACAACCCCAGTCGTATTGGCAAGCGCATACAGAGCATCCTCGTACGCCCGCTTGAAGAGCTGGACATGAACCTACTAAAGCGGGTAGGTGGTGCCCAAGAGCTGATCATCGCCATCGACAATCATGATCCCGAGCGGCTGGAGCGTATCTCCACGCAGGCCGAGCCACTTCCGCTCAAGATGAAAATCATACCCAATTCGACCAAACTCCTAGAAGGTGCAGTAGCTACACGGCAAATCCGGACATTGAAAATCAGCGACCTGCTCGGACGCAAGGCTATCGAGTTGAACAATCCTGTGGTATTCGAGGCACTGCGCGGAAAGGTCGTCTTGGTTACCGGGGGCGCTGGGTCTATCGGGTCTGAGCTGGTTAGGCAGATTGTCCATACCGGATGCGATAAGCTGATCGTGCTGGATCAATCAGAATCACCTTTATACGACATCCAACAAGAATTACATCGAGCGGGGTTGGCTAGCAGAGCCGAGTTTATCGTGGCCGATGTCCGCGATCGCAGTTTCATGGAGGCCGTCTTCACACGTAATCGTCCCCATATCGTGTTTCATGCGGCGGCATATAAGCACGTACCTCTGATGGAGGTCAATCCATACGAAGCGATTCTGACGAACGTGGTCGGCACGCGCCAAATTGCAGATTTGGCCGATCAGTATGACGTAGAAAAATTCGTGATGATATCCACAGACAAGGCTGTCAACCCAACCAATGTGATGGGAGCCACCAAACGAATTGCGGAAATCTACGTGACGGCGCGTAACGAACATTCCAAAACCGCCTATGTTGTAACCCGATTTGGCAATGTGTTGGGCTCAAACGGATCGGTTATCCCACTATTTGAAAAGCAAATCAAGGCTGGTGGCCCTGTAACCCTGACGCATCCAGACATAACCCGGTATTTCATGACTATTCCCGAGGCCTGCCAACTGGTACAAGAAGCCGGGGTGATGGGGCGTGGCGGCGAGGTATTCGTGTTTGACATGGGCAAACCTGTCAAAATCATGGACCTAGCACAAAAGATGATCCGCCTAAAAGGCTTGACGTATCCCGATGATATCGATATTCAAATCGTAGGATTGAGACCAGGAGAAAAAATCCAAGAGGAATTATTGGCAAACGATGAAAACACGCTAAAAACCTACCACGACAAGATCATGATAGCCATGGTTAACACCGAGGATCTGACCGCAAAAATGGATAAGATACATGAACTTTGCCAATTCGTCAAAAAATCCAACCCGTATTCGGATCGGATACAGTTGGTTACCCTCGTCAAGGAGATCGTGACGGAATACGTGTCCAATAATTCAGAGTTTGAGCAGTTAGACGCAAACAAAAGGATCTAACAGACATAAGTTACCAAGATTTCATATAACGGCAAGCAATCCTTATCTTCACAGCAGAAATCAATTTATGCGTACAGACGAGCAACCAGGAGCAATCGGCAATCAGTACCACATGCCACCAAACCATCCTGGCGTATCCCTTATTCTTTTACTGTTCCTGATGGCCTTGGGCTACTTCGTTGTGGGTGGGTTATCCATCTTCGTGGCTCTGGCAGTTACGGATATAAGCAGTATACAGGAACTGATGGCAACCGTCGAAGATGGGGGAACGAATGCTGCAGCATTAAAAATCATTCAGGCTGGCTCTAGCATCGGCTTATTCGTCCTACCGGCCATGCTACTCCGAGTTGTGGAAAGAAAACGCAGCAGGTATCTAAATCACACGACCCGGGTTCCGGTTTCCCTTTGGTTTATCGTCTTAGCGCTGATGTTTTTTGCAGCTCCCATCATCGAAATGAGCATCCAGTTCAACGAGGCAATGCGCTTGCCCAAGGCCCTTGCAGAACTGGAAGCCTGGATGCAGGATCAAGAGCTCAAAATGGAGACGCTAACCCATCTTTTCTTGGCAGACACCACCTATTCTGGGCTATTGATTAATCTGCTGGTCATTGCAGTGATTCCAGCTATTGGGGAGGAGTTTTTGTTTCGTGGCTGCTTGCAGGGCATTTTGATACGATGGTTTACCAATCCGCACGTGGCCATATGGGTTTGCGCTATCATATTCAGTGCTATACACATGCAGTTTTACGGTTTCCTGCCACGGATGCTTCTAGGTGCGTTATTTGGCTACTTGCTTTTCTGGGGAAAAAACATCTGGCTGCCCATATTTGGCCATTTTCTGAATAACGCCGCAGCCACCGTATCGGCATTTTACCTACAACGCCAAGGGCGAGGGTTGGATGAGATTAATTTTGGTGACCAAATACCTTTTTACGTATACTTGCTAAGCATTGCCGTAGCAACGGTACTCTTGTTCCAGTATCGGAAAACAGCACGCACCGGAAAAGATTGATTTATGGAAAAGAATTGGAAAAAAATATGGACAACGACTAACCTGATCGAAGCCGAGATCGTCAAGACGATGCTGTTGGAAAACGAGGTCCATGCCGTTTTGATGAACAAGCAGGTATCTCCTTACAACTTTGGTTCAGTGGAATTGTACGTACACGAGCAGCAAGAGGATATCGCAAGACAATTAATGGCTGACAACGACGTAGTTTAATTCGGCATGAAAACACGTACCTTAACGGCTCTGGTTTTTGTAGTCATCATGCTGGCAGCGGTATTAGTGAGTCCGCATGCATTCACTCCGTTTTTCCTGCTGCTCAGTGCTTGGTGTGTGGGTGAGTTCTACCAGATGGTTTCTGCCCATATTTCACTGCCCGGGCGCAGGATCGGGATCGTGCTGGCCGTGCTCACCTTCTCTGTTGTTGCGGCCTACCAGTACGGCATTATCTTTTCACTAGCTTACCTGATTTGGCTTATCCCTTTGGTGCCGTTGGTATTCATTGCCGAATTGTTCGGCAAGTCTCCCAAGCCCTTTACCAGCATTGGCTTCAGTTTTTTAGGGCTTGTGTACGTCGTCCTGCCTTTCCTTTTCTTTTTTGCACTCGCCTTTATCGAGGGTCGATACAATTACCGCATCCCACTTGGGTTTCTATTGATTTTGTGGGCAAACGACACGGGCGCCTATTTGGCAGGCCGAGCATTTGGTCGGCACAAACTGTTTGAACGCATATCGCCAAAGAAAACATGGGAAGGCCTAGTCGGTGGTATCATTCTGGCTCTCGTCCTAGCTTTCATCGTACACCGTTATTTCGGAACATTCACATTGCCACAATGGATGGTAATCGCAGCTATCATCTCGGTGTTTGGTACCTTAGGCGATCTGGTAGAATCGATGTTGAAGCGTAGTCTACGGATCAAGGATTCTGGTAATATCCTACCCGGTCATGGTGGCTTGCTCGATCGATTCGACGGGTTACTGTTGGCCGCACCCATGGTTTACTTCTTCGTCGCACTGTTCGTTTAATATCCGTTTACTTGCGACGTTGCACGATATAGAGTCCTGTAAGTACAAGTACCACGCCGACAAACGTATGCCAAGTTACCGGCTCGTCGAGTACAATAGCAGCGATGGCAAATCCGGCTATGGGGCATAGGAAAAGCCAAAATGAAGCTTTGACCGGATTCTCTCGAAGCAAGTATTGCCAAAGCAATACGGCGACAATGGATACCGGCAGTGCAAGCCAAGCCGTAGCTATCCAAAAGCTGGAATCATACACATTGAGCGAACTGTCAAAAACCAACAAGGCGATTGGCAAGAGCGACACCCCCCCAAACAATGTCTGCCAACCATTGATGACCAACATATTTAGGCCATTCCACGAAGTACGGGCAAAAAATATGGCTCCAGCTGAGTAGGAGGCCATACTAAGCAAAAGGATGAGCAAGCCGGCGGGTGTCGTATAACTACCCTGCACCAAAGGGATGGAAACAATCAGCAAGCCGACCAAACAACACGCTATGCTTACCGCCATACGTCCTCCGAAAGGCTGCCGAAACCAAATCGTGCTGATTAGGCTGATAAGTACGGGGTTTGTCGCAACCAACAGCGCCCCCAGCCCGGCAGATACGTTTTGCAACGCTATCACATACAATCCTAGGTAAATACCCACGTTGAGCAAACCGTATACGAGCAGCAACTTCCACTCTCCTTTTTGAGGCAGACGATACCGAAAAACGAGGTGTGCCAACACAAGCATCAGCGTAGCGGCCATGGCAAATCGGCTAAGTGCAATGACGAAAGGTTGGGCTGATTCCAAGCCAATCTTCGTTGCCGTGGATGCTGAGCCCCATAGGAAGGCAAACACCAGCCCCGCGATGACGGTACTAGCTTGGGCAGATAGGGGCTTTTTTAACATACATATTGAATCAGCGGGCTAATGTAGCGAAACTTTTGCTTTCGTTGAAAGAAGGTTTAGGATAGCGTGCACAGACAGGTTTCCATTGCTATACTGTTGCGGAGAAACGCAGGGAGACGCCTTTAGCTATGAGTTAAATCAGGAGCACAGCAGATTTTTGCCCCCTTATATAAATCGACTGCTCGAATCCGTTATATTTGCATCGTGAATAAAAATCTTCTTTCGCTTATCTGGCTTGGGGTGCTTGGCACCTTCCTCCTCCTCGCATGTTACCCACCGAATGATTCGAGGGCATCCGGTGTGCATCAAGCGGACACGATTGTAGCTACAGCGAACCAGCCTCCTCAATTTGACACCTTTCGTCAAGCCGTGCTTGACCGATACCA
Organism: uncultured Sphingobacteriaceae bacterium; assembly: GCA_964643235.1. Classification (GTDB taxonomy): domain Bacteria; phylum Bacteroidota; class Bacteroidia; order Sphingobacteriales; family Sphingobacteriaceae; genus CAYRGQ01. The sequence continues at coordinate 7,320 of CAZXSL010000047.1, forward strand.
TAAGATAGGCTTGGATCGATACCTGCTGGATACTGCCGTATTTACCACCGCTTACACCGGATACCTCAACTTGCAAGCCGATGGAAAGACAAACCGCCCGATATTGACCATCGTGGATTTCAATTTGCCCAGCACTGAATACCGCATGTGGATCGTGGATTTGGACCAGGATTCACTGTTGTTGCACACGTGGTCGGCACATGGCGAAGGAAGCGGCCGGGAGATGGCAACTACCTTTTCCAATACACCCGGCTCCTTACAGACGAGCCTCGGGTTTTACCTGACAGCAGAAGAATACATCGGCAAAAACGGCCGATCGTTGCGGATAGATGGTTTGGACGAAGGGTTTAATACCAACGCACGGCGTCGCTACGTCGTTATGCACGGAGCAGATTACGTAAGCCAAGACACCATTAATGCCCTAGGCTACCTGGGTAACAGCGAGGGTTGCCCAGCGGTTTCCCATGCTGTCAACCACCAGGTCATCGACTGGGTCAAAGGTGGGTCAGTTCTGTTTATCACAGGACCATCGGCAGATTACCGTTCTGTATGGTTAGACCGTAAAAAAGCAGAACGGTTTCTTTTGGGCGACCCTTATCTCGACTAACGTTCGTCAGAAAGCTCATCGAAATCAAGGTGTTTGCCGTCGATTTGTTTGCTGGCACGGGCACCCAGTTTTTTCAGGTTCTCTACTTTTCGGATCACATTGCCCGGCCCTGTCCCCAGTTTTCGGGTAGCATCCTCGTGCGAACGCACGGCACGTCCCAGCTGCTCGCTTACCTTGTCCATGTCCTGCATAAAACCGACGAACTTATCGTATAGGGCGCCGGCCTCCTTGGCAATCTCCATCACGTTTTGGGTTTGGCGTTCCTGCTTCCAGATACTGGCTATCGTACGTAACGTAGCCAATAAGGTGGAAGGGCTGACAATAACGACCCGTCGGTCCCAGGCATCACTAAAAAGGTCGGATTTATAAGAAATAGACATACTGAATGCCGACTCGATGGGCATGAAAAGCAGGACGAAGTCTGGCGAATTGATCTGATAAAGGTCTTGGTAGTTCTTGGCAGACAGCCCTTTCACGTGGTTCTCCACCGATAGGACATGCTGTTTAGCAAAAGACTCGCGCTGCTCCTCATCGTCAGCATTAACCCATTTTTCATAGGCTACCAAAGACACCTTGGAGTCGATAACCAAGTGTTTGTCGTCTGGCAAGTCGATAATGGCATCGGGCTGAAGACGACGTCCGTCTTCGTCGACCATGGAGGCCTGCAAGCGATATTCCTGGTCCTTAACCAGACCAGAACGCTCCAATACCCGCTCCAGAATAACCTCGCCCCAGTTGCCTTGTCGTTTACTGTCACCCTTTAATGCACGGGTCAGATTATTGGCTTCGTCCTTGATACGAAGGCTTTGTTCCATCAGTTGCTGTACCACGCCTTTTAGTGAATTGCGTTCGGCAGCCTCGGTCTGATAGGCCTTGTCCACTTTCTCTTCAAAGGTTTTGATCTTTTCCTTGAGCGGATTCAGAATATGGTCGATCGACTTGGTATTGGTTTCGGTAAATTTCTGTGTCTTTTCTTCCAATATCTTATTGGCCAACCCTTCGAATTCGAGGTTAAACCGCTGGCGGATTTCCTCTATTTCCTGTTTCTGCTCGGTTATTTTTTCCTGCTGGGACTGGTAGAACGCTCTTGCTTTCTCCAAAGATTTCTCAGCTTCCAAATACGTTTTACGGAGAGTTTCCATCTCAGTATGCCAACGTTCCCGCTCCTCCCGAAACATCATATCCATACGTTCCTTCTCCCTGGTGTCATGCTCCACCTGCTGCTCGGCACGGGCCAATTTAACAGTTAGGTCTTCCCGTTCCTGGCGCAACCTAGACAATTCGACAGTATAGTGGGTTGCTTTCGGGCGCCGGATGAACACCATGACAGCTGTTATCAAAACAAGGACGGATATCGCAATAAGGTATAATTCCATATCAACAAAGGTAGGAAAATATCGGGGTCGTGGCTCAACACTTCACTCCAAATTACCCCTGCTTGCACAAATGGACGCAGCCAGTCATCCCTTCACCGGGAAGCAAGGAGTACCATAAGGAATCCGCAACTAAACCAGCCGATTGTTATTGTCTGGGAAAACGATGGTTGGTGTATGCTGTTTGGCATCTTTAACATCCATCAATGCATAGGAAATGATGATGATGATATCTCCTACTTGGACCAACCGCGCGGCAGCCCCATTAAGGCATACCGTACCTGTTCCACGCTCGCCCTTAATAACGTAGGTCTCCAAGCGGGCTCCGTTATTATTGTTCACAACCTGTACTTTCTCATTGGCAATCAGGTTTGCCGCATCCATCAAGTCTTCATCGATCGTGATACTCCCGACGTAGTTTAACTCGGCCTGCGTTACCCGTGCCCGATGAATCTTAGACTTCAACACTTCAATCATCATAGTACAAAGATATGGAAATTCTTAAAACCACAGATGGGATTAATGAACAGGGCGTCACCCCAACAACATATTATCAATCAGCCGCACACCGTCCACCCACGCCGCTACCAGTGCCACAGCTGTCCCCGCCTTCTCCTTTTCGTCCACTTTTCCCAGTGTAGAAGCATCCCGGATAGCAAAGTATTCTGTTTTTACACCCTCACTAGAAGCTAGCTTCGCCAGGGCGTTTTCGGTGACCTCCGCTAGGGGCATTTCTTGAAAATCTTCCTTGGCTTGCCGCAGGGTTTTGACCAAGGCAAGCGCTTGCTGCCGCCCATTGTCCGACAGCCTGACGTTGCGGGAGCTCATCGCTAGCCCGTCATGCTCCCTTACGGTGGGCGAGATGGCTAGTTCTATTGGCATGTCAAAGGCCTGAATCATATGACGAACGACCATACACTGCTGGAAATCCTTCTGCCCGAAACAAGCGATATCGGGCATGACCGCATCAAACAACTTTTTCACGATTTGGGTTACTCCTTGAAAATGTCCAGGGCGGTGCTGTGCTTCCAATATGCTATCCAAGTCGCCGAGATCAAGGTACCATTCCGGCTCGTTTTCCGGATACATTTCATCCACGTCAGGCATGAACAGCACATCGCACTTGGCGGCACGAAGCATATCGATATCGCGTTCGATAGGCCGTGGGTATTTTTCCAAATCCTCGGGATCATTGAATTGTGTCGGATTGACAAAAATGCTGCATACGACGATATCAACGAGTGGTTTGACATGTTCCACAAGTGAGAGGTGCCCTGCATGCAGGGCACCCATAGTCGGCACGAAGCCGATACGCTTTTGCTCCTTCCGATAGGGCTGCAATAGCGTCTGTAATTCGCTTATGGACTTGATTATTTCCACGGTTCAACCCTTAGGCGATTACGCCAAGTTCTTTCCCAACTTTCGTGAAGGCAGCTATTGCTTTATCCAGATGGTGCTGCTCATGAGCTGCCGACAATTGTACCCGGATACGGGCCTGTTCGCGAGGCACCACAGGAAAATAGAAACCGATGACATAGATACCTTCGTCCAGCATCTTGGCGGCAAATTCCTGAGCCAATTTAGCATCGTATAGCATAACTGGCACGATGGGGTGGGTACCTGGTTTGATATCAAACCCTGCAGCCGTCATTTTTTCACGGAAATAGGCCGTATTGCTTTCCAGCTTGTCACGAAGCTCTGTCGTCTCACTCAGCATATCCAATACAGCAATGGATGCGCCCGCAATGGCGGGGGCAAGCGTATTGGAAAACAGATAGGGCCGTGAGCGCTGCCTCAACATATCGATGATTTCCTTCCGCCCGGACGTGAATCCTCCGGAAGCCCCCCCCAGCGCTTTGCCCAAAGTCCCGGTAATGATATCTACCCGGTCTATTACACCGAACAGCTCATGTGTACCGCGTCCGGTTTTGCCAACAAACCCGGAGCAATGGGAATCATCGATCATGACTAGGGCTTCGTATTTATCCGCTAAATCACAAATCTTGTCCAAGGGAGCGACACTACCATCCATTGAGAAAGCCCCGTCCGTCACAATAAGCCGGTGTCGCGCCCCTTGCGCCGCCTTGAGCTGCGTTTCCAGATCGTCCATATCGCAGTTCTTGTACCGGAACCGTTGGGCTTTACACAGTCGCACGCCGTCAATGATCGACGCATGGTTCAGCTCATCCGAAATAATGGCGTCCTCTGCACCCAGCAAGGGCTCAAACACTCCACCATTGGCATCAAAAGCCGCGGCATAAAGAATCGTGTCTTCGGTACCAAGAAACTTCGAAAGTTTGGCTTCCAATGTTTTGTGGAGGTCTTGTGTACCACAGATAAAACGTACCGATGACATGCCATAACCATGCGTATCAATGGCTTTTTTGGCGGCCTCGATAACCTTAGGATTCGAGGAAAGCCCCAGGTAATTGTTTGCGCAGAAGTTAATAACCTCTTCTCCTCCTTGCACCGAAATTTCGGCTCCCTGGGGTGAAGTGATGACACGTTCGGTTTTATATAATCCGGCTTCCTTGATGGCTTCCAGTTCTTTTTGTAATGCGGGCTGAAGTGTTTCGTACATATTCCTTTGTTTTAATGGTTGTCCAAAATTACACAAATTTTATCACATGACGGGGATGCCAACAGACGTGACGCACTCGATTGATAAACGGATTTGCCCCCATTGAAGACCAATAAAACGGGCCGATGGGCATATTCACAAAAAAAGTCCGCATCAGGCACAACGCTCGACACGGACTTTCTATTTACACAAGAGTAAGATTTTATTTTTTGATGTACATTACCTCTTTGACGGCTTTGACAACCCGCTCCACATTCGGCAGGGCAGCCTGTATCAAGGTAGGAGCATACGGTAGCGGCACGTCTGCCGAAGTAATCCGGACCACGGGCGCATCGAGGTAATCAAATGCATTGCGCTGTATCTTATATGCGATCTCCGATGATATGGACGCCAGTGGCCAAGCCTCTTCGACGATAACCAACCGGTTTGTCTTTTTGACCGAGTTGACGATAGCTTCATAATCAATTGGGCGCACCGTGCGAAGGTTGAGCAAATCAACTTCAATACCTTCCTTTGTCAATTCCTCGACTGCAGGCAGCACCACACGTGGCAGCATTTTTCCGAAGGTCACGATCGTCACGTCATTCCCCTCACGCACGGTATCAGCCTTGCCTAGTGGCAGGTAATATTCCCCTTCGGGGACATCCCCCCGGTCGCCATACATCACTTCCGACTCCATAAAGATAACCGGATCCGGATCGATGATAGCTTGCTTCAACAACCCTTTCGCATCATATGGGTTAGCCGGCACAACCACTTTCAACCCAGGCGTGTTGGCATACCAGTTTTCAAAGTTTTGGGAGTGCTGTGCAGCGAGCTGCCCTGCGTTACCGGTGGGTCCGCGGAAAACCATTGGAATGGGAAACTGCCCACCACTCATGGAATACATTTTGGCTGCCGAGTTGATGACCTGGTCGATGGCCACAAGCGAGAAGTTGAACGTCATGAATTCGATGATCGGTTTCAGGCCGTTCATGGCTGCACCGATACCGATTCCTGCAAAGCCAAGCTCCGAGATGGGAGTATCAATTACCCGCTTAGGGCCAAACTCGTCGAGCATCCCCTGGCTTACTTTGTACGCTCCGTTATACTCAGCGACTTCTTCTCCCATCAAGAAAATCTTCTCGTCTTTGCGCATTTCTTCGCTCATCGCCTCGCGAAGCGCTTCTCTGAATTGTATCTCTCTCATTACTGGTCTACTGAATGCATTAAAATGAACGCAAACCTACCATATTTTTTTGATATTTTGAAGTGCTGTCAACGATATTGTTGCGTTGTGATGTCGGTATATTACAAAACTCAGACAGGCAGGGTTGCCAAGAAATCGCCCAACCATTTATTGAGCGAGGAAATCGCCTCGTCCAACTGCCAGTTAGCCCGGTTACGGCGTTCTACATAGTTGGAAACAGAACGTACTTGCAGGCATTCGATTCGTTCTTGGTGTGCAACATAGAATACAGCGGCACCCTCCATGCTTTCAACCGTGGGCGATAGACGTGCCACCACCCGCTCAATACTTTCGTCATGACCATGTACCGTATTAACGGTAATGCCGCGGGCCGTTGCCAAACCATCCAATGCTGGAAAATACCCGTCTAGCCTTTCGGAAAAGGAACATGCTCCGAATCCCAGGTTGTCGCCCGCTAAAAACGCAGCCCCGTCTTCAGCCCCCACCTCAGCAAAGGTATCTTCCCTAACCCACACCAGATCGCCCAGCGCGAGTTTCCGATCAAAACTACCGCACACACCTATATTGAGCAACAAATCCGGCCGGTACTTTTGCAGCGCCTTCCCCAAATGAAATGCCGTAGCAGTCATGCCTATACCGGTTACTAAGAAATCAACTCGATGCGGCCCTTCGTATCCACGAGTGAGTGACGGGGCGATTTCGCCTTCCGTAGCAGCGATGACGAGAATATCCATAGCTATCGGGTTACCATTAGTAGTTGGCCTATAGATAGCGACTCGTTTTTGAGTCCGTTCATCGTCCGTATTTGTTCGCCCGAAACACCGTATTGCTCACCAATCGAATGGATTGTCTCCCCTGTTCGCACTTCGTGGATGACCATGGAAACGGGTGGTTTCGCTTTTGCAACCTCCGGTTCCTGTGGAACGTGTTCCTTGATCTCGGCGTTAACAATCAACTCCCGGCGATCTTTCTCCTGCCGGGTTTCAGGGCGGTCGAATTCGTCTAGCCCATACCGCTCGATGAGGTCAATAAGGAGTTCGGCATACCGGGGGTTGGTGGCGTATCCTGCCGCTTTCAAACCGTGGGCCCACCCTTTGTAATCGTTCCTATCAAGTTCAAAAAGCCGAGCATAACGAGCACGTAAGAGAAACTCGGAATGGTCACGAAACGACTGCTCGGGGTGTTCGTACACACGAAAACAATCGTTAGGACCATCATCACGACGATAAGTCGTCCCTCCTTGCCACCCACCAGCACATTTGATACCGAAGTGGTTGTTTGAAAAACGCGCTAGCTCGCTGTTACCGCTTCCCGACTCCAAAATAGCCTGAGCCAATTTGATGCTTGCGGGGATACCGTAGAGATTCATTTCAGCTATAGCAATATCCTTGTACTGTGCGATGTACTCCAACCCAGAAACACTGGGACGGGGTGCAGCCGTTCGCCGCTCAGATGCCGTACGTGGAGTCGCCTTACCATACGTGCTGGAAGTGGGACGAGGGTGCGAATCCTTGCGCGACAGGCACGAGGTCAATGCCAATAATATCAAAATACAGATAAAGTTGCTTTTCTTCATCATAGGATGAGTTCTTGCCCGATTTGTAATCGGGTGGAGCGCATATTGTTGTTTTGTTGAATAGTCCTGATCGTTGTTTGGTGTTTCTTGGCAATGGCACTCAGCGTGTCACCTTTCTTTACTACATATATCTTCGATGGTTCTTCATCCAAGCCCGCTATTTGCATCACGTTTTCGGCAGGAGCATCATCAAAGCGGTAGAGCTCATACCGATTAATGGTGGCCAATACCTTTGACGCCCACGTTGGACTAGCGGCATAACCAGAACGAGCAATACCACGCACCCAAGCCCGGTAATCGTACGGTTCATGTTGTTCGAAGAGTTGACTGGAACCTTTGCGCCGCTTGAGGAAAGCGATAAAGTCCGCATAGGATTCCTCCACCGATTCGTATCCTTTATAAGCCGATCGGATTCGCCCATCATTTTTCCCTTTAATACCAAAATGGTTGTTGAGATGCTGCGCAATGCGGCTGTTTCCATTGGCACTTTCATGCATGGCGACGGCCAATATGACGCTGGCCGGGCAACCGTGCATTTCCATGTGGTGGATGGCTGCGTCTTTGAATGTCTCGATGTAGTCTGCCGGGCTGTAATCTTGTGCCCACACTTCCGTCCGACTGAGGATCAACACACTAACAGCGAGAGTTCCCATCAGGAGTCGTGTAAATGTTGACGTCATTTTATTTCAGTTTTTATTATCCCATTCATCGTTTGCGAAGGACAAACAGTCCGTCACGAATCGGGAGCATCAGCTTATCTACCCGCTCATCATTGGTCAGTTTTTCATTGAGCAGAGCAATATCCCGTGTCTGGTTGTCAGAAGCCCCTGCAATAACCTTGCCTTTCCAAAGCATGTTGTCAATCAGGATCAGCGCCCCGGATCTGGATTTTGCCAGTACCAGCTCGTAATAATACTCATTATTCCTTTTATCGGCATCGATAAACGTTAAATCGAGCGTCGCATCAATCGTTGGGATCACGGCGTCCGCCTGTCCAATATGGTATACAATACGATCTGCATAATCCGATTCGTCGAAGTAGCTGCGGACTCGATCGTACCGTTCCGGGTCGTTATCAATGGTATGGATGACACCTTCCGGCTGTAAGCCCTCGGCCAAGCACAACGTAGCGTAGCCCGTAAACGTCCCGATCTCGAGGGCATGGCGAGGCATGACGAGTTTACTTAGCATGGCCAATATCCGCCCCTGATAATGGCCAGACAGCATGTGTGATGCGGTTTCCCGTAGGTGGGTCTCCCGATTAATCCGGTGCAACAATTCACCTTCCGCATCGCAGGTCTGCTCCAGATAGTTATTCAAGGCCTGATCAAACATATCCATAGGAACAAAAGTAAGGAACATTGGTTAAAGATGGAAGACGGAGGGGCGAAGATGGAAGACCGGAGGGCTCGGATTCCGATGTAAAAAACTACCTTTGCATAACGACGATACTCGTATATTTTTCGTATATTACAGTATGATTAAAGCAATTTTCTTCGATGTTGACGGCACCTTATTGAGTTTCCGGACGCATCGTATCCCCTCATCGACCGAAAAAGCCATAGGCCTTCTGAAAGACAAAGGCATCAAGATAATCATCTCTACCGGCCGATCCATTAACAGCTTAGACTCCATCCAACACATTGATTTTGATGGATACATCACGTTTAACGGTGGTTATTGCGTAAACAATGATGGCATGCCTCTTTTTCGCAAGACAATGGACACCTCGGATATTTCGGCACTCTTGGATTATGCAGATGAGCAGACGGACTTCTGCTTCTCGTTTATGTCAGAGCACGAAGTGACCATCAACCGCATCACCCCGCCGGTAGCCAGCATGTACCGGATGCTGAACCTGCCTTCGCCACCTATCGGCGATTACAGCCAACTGGACGTAAGCTCCATCCTTCAAGCCAATGTGTTTATAGCGCCCGAAGAGGAAAAGCAATTTATGCAAGAGGTCATGCCCAATTCGATAGCCACACGCTGGACCCCACTTTTTGCGGATGTAAACCCAAGGGGGCAGAGCAAGAAAGTAGGTGTGGATATTTTCTGCCAACAGCTGGGAATAGACCCAAAAGAGACGCTCGCTTTCGGCGATGGTGGCAACGACGTAACCATGCTCGAGCACTGCGGTATCGGGGTAGCCATGGGCAATGCGGTGGATAGCCTCAAAGCTGTTGCCGACCACATCACGGATGAGGTGGATGAGGACGGCATATACAACGCACTGAAACACTTGGGCGTTTTGGATTAGAATCAAGCATTCCGTTTTTTCATATTATATCGCATAAGTTGTGGATAATCCCGTACTTTACGGTGATGAACCAATTGATGCTTTTACTATTGACCTGTTTCCTGTCGATGCAGGCTTCCTTGGCCCAGCAACACCGGCTTACGGGATCAGTCCACGACGAACACGGACACGCTGTCGCCTTTGCCACGGTCTACATCCAGGGGACTAATACGGGTACTGCTGCAAATAGCGAGGGAGAGTTTAT
>CAZXSL010000048.1:0-13533 GCA_964643235.1 uncultured Sphingobacteriaceae bacterium
ACTGCCGACCTCAGGGTTATGAATCCTGCGCTCTAACCATCTGAGCTACCCCGCCGAAAAATTGTTTGCAAATATAGTTTATTTTCCCTTTCTTTAAAAAAAATAGTAAAGAAACTCTCAAAGGTTTCCTAACGTTGACCGTAACAGTTTTAGACCGAGCGACAAATGGCAGAAAAAATCGAAAAAATAAAATTCAATATCGAATACGAAGTCAAATCTTCACCGAAAATTCTCTACGGTTTCCTGCACGAACCGAATGCGCTTTCCCAATGGTTTGCCGATGAGGTCAACTTCAGGGAAGGTACTTATGAATTTGTATGGGACGATGAAACACGTACTGCCAAACTGATGAGCGCCCGCGACAATAAACTGGTCAAGTACAAATGGCTGGACGATGAGCCCTATCACTTTGAGATGGAAATCATCCAAGACGAACTTACGAACGATGTAGCACTCATGATTACCGATTTTGCTCACCCTGACAACCTCGACGATCGGAAACTCATTTGGGACAACCAAATTGAATACCTACAAAGCGTATTGGGCGCATAAAATTTATTACTTTTGCAATTGAAAGCCACCCCGGCGGCCAATTGCAGCGACGTGAACACCAAACCGACGCACGCACACGGCCATTCCGGTACTGTATTGGCTCTCGTTAAATATCAAGTACCACACTCAGGAGAAGGTTGCACAAGCAGATGAAAAAGATCCATCTTCTTATTCTCAAGTCCTTTATCAGGCCATTTATCGTCACGTTTTTCATCGTGATGTTTGTCCTCATCATGCTCTTCCTGTTCAAGTATATAGACGATCTGATCGGCAAAGGCTTCGAGTGGTACGTCATCTTAGAACTACTTATGTATGCTGCGGCCACCAATGTGGCCATGGCCTTGCCACTCTCCATGTTACTCTCGGCCATCATGACCTTCGGTAACCTGGGCGAGAGCTACGAACTTGTTGCCATCAAGGCAGCTGGCGTATCCCTGCGCAAAGCCATGATGCCCCTGTTCATTGTAGTGGGCATTTTTAGCGGTGGCGCATTCTTATTCAGCGACTACATCATGCCCATCGCTAACCTCAAGATGGGATCGCTATTGTATGATGTACGTACAAAAAAAGCGGATTTTCTAATCAAACCGGGCATTTTTAACAACACGATTCCCGGCTATTCCATCCGGGCCAAAAACAAGAGTACAGACGGCACCATCTTGTACGACCTGATGATATACGATATGCAGGGCACCAACACGGCATCAAAGGTACTGCTGGCAAAGGAAGGGTACATGTACAACTCAGCCGATAACAACCACATGATCCTCAAACTGCGTGACGGGGTTCAATACGAGGATGCTCGTGCCCAAAATGCTAAGGTGTACGACCCCAGACAACAATTTACCCGTTTCTATTTTGAAGAAACTGAGCGCAAATTTAATATGGAGACCTTCCAAATGAGACGGACAGACGAGGAGCTTTTCAAAAGCCACCACGCCATGCTCAACCTCAAGCAGCTCAAACACTACACGGATTCCAACCAACGGCAAATGGACAGCCTGCGACACACAATATTCCGCGAAATACAGTCGTATTACCATTATTTCAGCCAGTATTACAAAACCACCGAAGCCCAGCCCACACCACACAAACCTGTGGCATACGCCACCAACATGACTGAGCTTATCGACTCGGCCGAAATGACCAACATTATCAACAATTCCCTAAACAATGTCCGCTACATCAAGGATGTGGTATCGACCAAAGATATGGACGACGCCTTCTACCGCGACCGCGACGTGCGATACAACATTGAATTCCAACGCAAATTTACCTTGGCGGCCAGTTGCCTGCTGCTGTTTGCCATCGGCGCCCCTTTAGGTGCCATCATCCGAAAAGGTGGACTGGGGCTGCCGGTCGTAATGGCCATCATCTTTTTCCTCATCTACCACATCATATCCACAGTCGCTGAAAAATCAGCTCGAGAGGGATCTATGGAGCCTTTTTGGGGCATGTGGCTCGCCATTATCATCCTCACACCCTTAGCCATATTTTTAGCATACAAAGCGACGACCGATTCGTCTCTATTTGATATTGACCAATACCGCATCAAGCTCAACAAAGCATGGGAATGGACGAAAAACAAACTGGGCATCGGGATCAAACACAAGCTGAACGCCTAATTCTTTACACCACCGTGCTAGTTTTCTCCACTTAATAACTGTAAATTTGCAACTGTAAAATGGAGCGAATGGAAATGGGCATCAAATTAAACACGATAGAAGAAGCCATTGCCGATATCAAGGCGGGGAAAGTGATTATTGTAGTGGACGACGAGGATCGGGAAAACGAAGGCGACTTTGTTACCGCTGCCCGCAACGCCACGCCCGAAGTCATCAATTTCATGGCTACCCACGGCCGGGGCTTGGTTTGTGCTCCCCTGACCGAGGAACGCTGCCGCGAACTTGACTTACACTTGATGGTAGGCAATAATACTGCCGCTTATGAAACCAATTTCACGGTATCGGTTGATTTGCAAGGATACGGCTGCACGACGGGCATTTCAGCCTCCGACCGTTCCAAAACAATCAAAGCCCTGATTAATCCGGATATCCGGCCCGAGGAATTCGGCCGCCCGGGACATATATTCCCGCTCATCGCCAAAGATGGCGGCGTACTACGCCGCGCCGGCCATACCGAGGCAACCGTAGACATAGCCCGGCTCGCCGGATTGGAACCTGCAGGGGTATTGGTGGAAATCTTGAAAGAGGACGGTGAAATGGCTCGCCTGCCCGATCTGATGGAGGTAGCCAAACGCTTTGACCTCAAAATTATATCTATCAAGGATCTGATCGAATTCAGGCTGATGAAGGATTCACTGATACGACGCGAAGTATCTGTGGAAATGCCCACTGAATGGGGCGATTTCACGCTGACGGCATTTACACAAAAGATAACCGGCGAACAGCACTTGGCACTGACCAAAGGCACTTGGGAAACCGACGAACCGATTCTGGTTAGGGTACACTCCTCGTGCGCCACGGGAGACATTTTCGGATCCTGCCGGTGCGACTGCGGCCCACAACTCCACCGTGCTATGCAGATGATCGAAGAAGAAGGCAAGGGGGTCGTCGTATATATGAACCAAGAAGGCCGGGGTATCGGTTTGATCAACAAGCTCCACGCTTACAAACTCCAAGAAACCGGACTCGACACGGTAGACGCCAACCTTAAATTAGGATTCAAACCCGATTACCGGGATTATGGCATCGGTGCTCAAATATTACGCGACCTCAACGTGACCAAAATGCGCCTAATGAGCAACAATCCCACCAAGCGTGCCGGACTCGTCGGGTATGGTATTGAAATCGTCGAAAACGTACCCATCGAGATAGCCAGCAATCCCCACAACGAACGATACCTACTGACCAAACGCGACCGTATGGGCCACACCATCCTCAAAGAGATGGAATAAGGCCCCACCTGCCCATATAATATCCCCACTTAATCCGAGGTATAATTAATAAGCGCAGCGTAAACGGGTATTACCATGTCGTGAAATGAACGGCTGAAACTGGCAATACCCGTCGAATAATCACCGATCGAAAGGTTTAAGACAAACTAAAAATATCAATCAATGATATGCAGAAACTTCTTAACCGACTGGTAGTCATTAAGGTCTATCGATCCATTTGCCTGGGCCGCAAAAATGGAAGAAGCCTCAGCAAAAACCACTTTGATTTTACGGAAAGTAAGCGGAAGTCCATAAGGTGCCGAGCCATCAGGCTTCAATGTGCGAATTCCTAATCGATAGACACTTGGACTCGCAGATAGCTGGTAGATAAAATATCGAGTTTGGTAATTGCCTGAAGACCCTAAACCGGGAGAAGCAAACCAGGCAGTCGCCGCTTCGACAGCAGGGTTATAATAAACCAAAATCATACTATTATCAACAATTTCCCGAGACACAGATAGATCTAATTCCAAAGAATTAGTGAATGTGTGTGAGCCGAACTCATAGAGCAATACATTTGCATTCCCCATTGGGCCACGCTCGCCTTGTGGACCTTGAGCACCACGAGCACCTTGTGGACCACGCTCGCCTTGTGGACCTTGGGCTCCACGTGCACCTTGATCACCTTGCTCTCCTTTTTCTCCCTGGACACCTTGTTCCCCGCGCTCGCCGCGGGGGCCGATGGGACCCCCTGGCCCATCTTTACCACAGGATATTAGCCCAACACTAAGGATAACTACCCATAAGTACTTTACATAATTCATGTTATTAAAATTTAAGTTTATATTAATAGCTATTTAAAACAGACAATCTTATCCGTTATCGGTTAGTATAATAGCCAACCTATATTTCCACAAACGAGTACCTTGCCAGCAAATACATCTACCTTTGTCCGACCCATAAACCTCATCCCTTTCCGGTGAAATTGGCTGTTTTATTTAAGCTACACCCACGAATCCAACCCATATGACTTGAAGAGTAGCAATGCAACTATTTCGTTACATAATAGCAAATATAAGAATATTTCATTTCAAGCATACACCATCATATGAATCTTTTTTCCTCATTACGACAAACCGTTCCACCTCATCCACTGAGCGATCTATGAGGATATTCACCAATCACATAAGACATGTCAGCGACAAATCAATCACAACCGTGCACTCCCTAAATTATCAAAGCATCAAAAACAAACATTATTTTAGAAATTTCAATCTTACAAAAAGACAAATACTGAACATCATTCTCTACAACAACAATACTTCAGAATTATATTCGTATATTTGCACATCATTTTGAACAACGAGACATATAAAAAGCAGGGGTATTTATTGATGGATAAGAAAACATATAGTTTAGACCAAGTAGACTACCAGATCATGCGCCTGATGCAGGAAAACGCACGTATTAACAACGCAGACATTGCTCGCGAGCTTGGCATGGCTCCTTCTGCGATTTTAGAGCGGGTAAAAAAACTGGAAAACAAGCAGATTATCGTGCAGTATACTGCTAAAATCAACCCTGCCGCCGTCGACCAAAAGTTGCTATCCTTCATCTTTATCCGCTCCGCTGATGGGATTGGCACAGCCACAACGGGCGAAGCTTTAGCTGCTATCCCCGAAGTGCAAGAAGTCCATGACATTGCTGGCGACGACGGTTACCTGGTCAAGGTACGCACCGCAGATTCATCGGCATTGGTCGATCTCATGCGCAATAAATTCAGTAAAATACCGAATATCATATCCACTCGGACGACAATCGTATTGGACACCGTCAAAGAACAACAACAAGTCGTCATACCCACGGACAATGAAGGAGACAACATTTAATATGACAAAAAGCACATCCAAAACCAGCCTTTTGATGGTCATACTGGCCTTTGCGATTGTGTACATCGTATGGGGCTCGACCTACTTTTTCATCCACAAAGCACTGGGTGGTTTCACCCCGTTTATGCTGGGGGCATTCCGCTTTACGGTTGCCGGCCTGATTATGCTCGCTTGGTGTCGATATAAGGGCTACGACATCTTCAATTGGAAAGTGGCTCGCAACGCCAGTATTACAGGCTTGCTGCTGCTATTTGTCGATACGGGCATCATCATTTGGGTCGAGCAGTTTCTGACTAGCGGGCTGGTTGCCATTATGGCGGCATCAGCAGCCATTTGGTTTATCATCCTGGATAAACCAAAATGGAAAGAGAATTTCAGGGATTTGCCCACCGTTATCGGCTTGTTTATGGGCTTCCTGGGCGTAGTCATGCTTTTTGGTGAGCAAATCGCAATTACAGCTGATCCTACCCAACGCGACACGAACATGTGGGGGATGATCTTGCTCATTCTGGGCGCTATTGCCTGGACAGCGGGATCGCTTTTCTCCAAATACTATGGATCTAGCGCAGAGGAAAGCCGGAAAACCCCGGTTCTGGTCGGCACAGCCTGGCAGATTTTCATCGCCGGAATGGCTTTTACCATCACCGCTGCGTTCAACGGCGAAATGGCCGCTTTCACCTGGCAGGAGGTACCTGCGGTAGCCTGGTGGTCCATCCTCTACCTCATCGTATTTGGGTCGATCATCGCATACTCCGCATACATCTGGCTCCTGGCCAATCGTCCGGCCACACAGGTCAGCACCTACGCATACGTCAACCCCATCGTCGCGGTTATGCTCAGTTTTTTCCTTACCGACGAAGTTATTACCAAGGTGCAGGTTACCGGTTTGGTCATCATCCTTATCAGTGTCTTCCTGATTAACTGGAGTTCGTATACAAAAGCCCCGGACAACAAGATGAAAAGCCGTATCCGGATAAAATTGAAACCTTCCAAACGTAGCAGGATAGCCACCGCATCACAGATTGGCACGCCGCCCATAGGGTGCGGACATGAACATTGACACACGCGATTATTTAACCCGCAATTGTTTCATAAATTAACAGTTGTTAATTAGATTTACAGCGCAATGGGGGCATCGTCGGTTTTGTTTTGCTTACGACTACAGTAGAACCGGTCGCGTCCATTGCCAGATACCAAATTTGGATTGACTTATGCGGATTACGCCAATACACCGGGTTGCTTTGTTACTGTTCGTCGTCTCCATGTCATGGGGTGGATGCGCACGTATTTTTGTTCCGGCACAACCCCAGCACCAGCAATACCAAATCGATGAAGCTTTACCAGCCGACTCGTCCATTATTGCGTACTACCTGCCTTACAAGCAGCAGCTGGAGGCTGAAATGGATCGCGTAATTGGCCATGCTGCCGTATCCCTGACCAAGCCGGGGGATCTACCCGAAACGCTGCTGGGCAATTTCTTTGCCGACGCACTGTTGGAAGAAGGGCGGCTGTTGGATCCCCGCACACAATTATCGTTTGGTACAAAAGGCGGTTTGCGCCGCGAGCTGCACCAAGGAGACATAAGTATCGGGGATATCTTCGAATTGATGCCGTTTGAAAACGAATTGGTCATCCTGGAGCTATCCGCAGACCACATCAAACGATTGGCCGAGTTTATCGCAGCAACCAAGGGCCAACCCGTAGCCGGTCTAACGATGACCATCCGGAACGGACAACCCAACGACATCCGTATCGAAGGCGTCTCCATCCACCCCGACTCGACCTACCACTTGGTTACCTATGATTACTTAGCAAATGGAGGCGATAACCTACGGGGACTGGACAACCCCATCAACCGGAAAGATTTAGGCAAGAAAGTACGCGAATCGTTGATCGATTATATCATCAGGCATACTGAAAACAACAAAACTATCCATGCGAAACTCGAAGGACGAATTACAAGCGATCAGTAGGCGGAACTTTCTCCGCCAAGCAGGTTTACTCTCTGCGGCAGGTGCCGTCAGTACCTGGCCACTTCAGTCGCTCGCTGCTGACGAGGGCGTGAAGTTAACGATCCTCCACACCAACGATGTCCACAGCCGCATCGAGCCCTTCCCGATGGACGGCGGGCGCAACCAAGGGCGTGGTGGCGTGGCCCGAAGGGCAGCGCTGATCAAGCACATTCGCCAACAAGAGCCCAATGTCCTACTGCTGGATGCCGGCGACATGCTGCAAGGCACACCCTATTTCAACATGTTCAACGGGAAACTGGAAATGGAGCTGATGGGCAAGATGGGCTACGATGCAGGCACCTTTGGCAACCATGAATTCGACAATGGCGTGGAAGGCCTGGATTATGCCATATCCTATGCTAACTTCCCTTTCCTCGTCGCCAATTACGATTTTAGCGACACCATACTACATGGTAAAACCAAGCCTTATGCCATTTTCCGAAAACAGGGTGTACGCATCGGCGTGTTTGGTTTGGGCATCGAGCTTGATGGGTTGGTAGACCCCAACCACTACCGAAATATCCACTATTCGGACCCGATTTCCGTCGCCAATGAAACAGCGGCCCGCTTGCGATTTGATCACAAATGCAGCATGGTCATCTGCTTGTCACACCTCGGCTACCGATATACCGGTGAATCGCGTGTTTCGGACGTTGTATTAGCTGCAAACACCCGACACATCGACCTGATCATCGGTGGGCATACGCATACGTTCCTGCCCCAACCGGACCAGGTTGCCAACTTGAACGGGCAGCAGACCACGATTAACCAAGTGGGCTTTGGCGGTATTAACCTGGGTCGGCTGGATTATACGTTTGACAGACGTACCGGCCGCAAAGAACTTATCCAGGCTCATGCGATTCCCATATCGGGCGAGTTACCTTTGGTTTAATTGTTTTTACCCTTGGGATACTGACACCTTATCCCGACATTTGCCGATCTGCATATCATGAAGGTTTTTCTCCGGCTTTATATCGACACATATCGGGGTCTGTCGCCCGCGGCATGGATGCTGGCATTGGTTATGCTCGTCAATCGAACGGGTGCCATGGTACTGCCTTTTTTGGGGGTTTACATGTCCAATGTTCTGGGTTTCGCCATCCGCGAAGTGGGAATCGTATTGGCGGCCTTCGGTATCGGTGCGGTCATCGGCTCCTGGTTAGGAGGTTGGCTTACTGACCGGTTTGGCAATTTCAGTATACAGTCAATCAGCCTGTTTTTATCCATTCCGCTATTTCTGATTATCCCATTATTCACGACCGTCGCCTCGCTTGCTATCGCCATTGGGGTACTCAGCTTAGTAACGGAATCTTTCCGACCTGCTAACTCCGTATCGGTAGCCCGCTATGCCAAGCCAGAGAACATTACCAAAGCATTTTCGCTCAACCGCATGGCCATTAACCTCGGATTTTCGGTGGGGCCAGCCATGGGTGGCTTGCTGGCAAGCATCTCCTACCAATGGATTTTTTACGGCAATGCGCTCGGCAGCTTATGCGCTGCCATTATCTTTACCGTTTACTTCAAAAACAAACAAGAACGACCCAAACGCAAACGAAGCATAGCTGCTGAACAATCGCCGGCCACACCGCCCCTATCGCCCTACCGCGATCGTCGGTACATCACATTCAGCGTCCTCTGCTTTGTTTATGCACTTTGCTTCTTCCAATTGCTGAGCACCTTGCCCCTATTTTACCAAAAATCACACCTGATGGACGAGAAACAAGTGGGGTACATCTTGGGTTTCAGCGGATTAGTCGTCGTCCTATTCGAAATGCTATTGGTACATCTAGCCGAACGCAGGCTTAGCTACTCAAGCAGCATCTTCTTAGGCATACTACTCTGCGGGATGTCCTTCGCCTTGCTTCCACTGGCACAGGGTCTCCTGATGCTCTATGCTTCGATATTCCTCCTCAGTATCTCCGAAATTTTCGCCATGCCGTTCATGGCTTCCGTTGCCATCAAGCGGTCTACCTACACCACACAAGGAGCGTACATGGGTCTCAACGCCCTTGCTTTCTCTGCCGCCCACGTTTTCTCCCCTTTTATAGGTACAACCGTGGCCGATATCTGGGGGTTTCCGACCCTCTGGTGGGGTACTGCCATCGTACTCGTCGCCACGTCCGCCTTAGCTTATTATATCGTGAAACGCTTATAAATTCCGGGGTTTGGCACGAACTTCGTAGCTTTGGTTGATATGGATAAGTCGATAAACCTCCTGAATGTGTGCTTGTGCTTCGTGATGAGCTTTCTATTTTCCCCGTTAGCCCAAGCCCAAACGGCCGGCAAAGAAGAAATCGTCATTGAATTGCCTGATGAATATCGCTGGAAACGTAGCCGTGTACGCAAAGACACACCATCCATCCGGGAATTCGTATATCACATATCCGGCAAAAACAGCCAAGAATCCCCCGTTGCGTCCGTGCGTATCAACACGATTGACCGTCGGTATTTTCCGATGAGCGCAATTTCCGCCCCTGTTGACAAACTCAACTTCCATCAGCAGACTTGTTTGGATGCCACCATGACCATCATCGAACAGATGACGATTGACACCCGAAACCGGATACTATTCAGCATACAATCGGACGTAGACGGCTATTGTGGCCAAACGGTGTTTCTAAGCCTAGCCGCAGAGGGCCCGACGGCATACCATACGATCGAATTGGAAATTACCAAAACCGATGAGATTGATTCGGTACTCACGCAGTGGTCGCGGATACTACTCGATGCTGTCATCAAATAAATATTATACCGTTTCGCCGACTCGAAAAAAACGCTTCCCAAGCTTATATCTACAATATCGAGGCGCCCATATCCCAAAAATCGGATCACGCCATCGGCACCCCAACAAATCGTGGCTTAACTTTTGCTAAGCTGATTAAATAACAGACAAGACTTAATAAATATGAACATTAATTTTACCAAAGCCAGCCTAGTCGTTGCATTCACACTCCTTGCGACGATCGGCCTGCACGCACAATCCACACCCGTTAACTCCGTCAAGACATTTGCCCCCGAATCGGATTACAACACCTGGTCAATCGGTGTGAACTTGGGATCACTTAACCAGTCCAACCTGATCGGCATCCGCCGCAGGTTTGACCAAGTTGAACATAGTTTCGGGTACGGCTTGTATGTAAAAAAACAACTCTTACCAGCTTTCGGCTTACAGCTGGATTATCTCGGCGGAAAAGTAGCAGGTTCATACAAGAACAACGACAACACGTTTGAGACCAAACTCCCCTGGTCGGTCGCTCTGTCGGGCAACGTGACCTTGGCTAATATCAACTGGCGTCAACACCAAGGCGTGGTAAAACCATACTTGACGGCCGGAATCGGGGTTTTGGGTTTTGAACCGACTGCCGAGATCAACGGTACGACACGGACCTCCGAATCAACTGCCAAGATGTTTGTTCCTGCGGGGCTAGGCCTCAAGTTTGCTGTGGCACCGAGTGTCCTGCTCGACCTGGGATATAAGCTAAACTTGGTCCAGTCCGCTAATTTCGACGGCGTCAGTTCTGGGGGTTCAAAAGACATTTTTTCTTTCGCACACGTCGGTGTTGAATTTGCTTTGGGCGACAAGGCTAAGCCTTTCCTAGCTAACAGCAACCCGGTTAACACGCTGTATGACGAACTGTTGGAGCAAAAAGCATTGATTGGCGAACAGAACGCCATCATCGCTCGTCAACAAGCAGAAAACGAAGCAATTCGATCCGATCTCAACACACTGAATGACAAACTTGAATCGGATCTAGGCGATGATGACGGCGATGGCGTGGCCAACCGCTTTGACCAATGCCCTGATACACCGGCTGGAATGAAAGTCGATGGTGCAGGCTGCCCGCTACCGGCACCGGTAGAACCCGTTATACAACAGATTATCGTTACGGACGAAGATCGCCGTGTCGTGGATGAGGCTATCCAAAACTTGGAGTTCGACTTGGGTAAAGCAACCATCCGTGCTTCTTCCCACGCCAGCCTAAATAAAGTGGCTGCATTGCTCATCGAGAAAAACTTCAGCCTGAAGCTGGCTGGACACACGGACAACACCGGTTCCATGCAAACGAACATGAGATTATCCAAAGAGCGCGCGGAATCCGTTAAGGCATATTTAGTCAGCAAAGGGGCAAACGCTTCGCGCATAGAAGCTACCGGATACGGCCCTACGCAGCCTATCGCCACCAATAACACCGAACAAGGACGGCAGCAAAACCGCCGGGTGGAATTCACGCTGTATTAACAGACACGTGCCGTATGGCACAGACCATATTAACAATCAGGGGCCTGTATTTTGAATACAGGCCCCTGATTTTTTAATAGGTACGGACTTACTAAATCGCCTTGGTTTTTTCGGCCAACCACTGCTGCTCGGTATCAGACAAGTGCGGAGACAACTTCCGGAATACCGTATCATGGTAGCTATTCAGCCAGTCGATATGGCGCTGATCTAACAATGATTTATCGACCAGGCTCGTATCAATGTAACACAAGGTCAAGGTTTCAAAATCCATGAACGTACCGAACTGGTTTTCTGCCAACACTTTGCTCAAAACTAGGTTTTCGATGCGGATACCATATTCGCCTTCGCGATAGATGCCCGGTTCGATGGAGGTAACCATCCCCGGTTCAATAGTCACGTTCACATTAGCTGTGTTAAACACATGGGGCCCTTCGTGTACGTTGAGGAAAAATCCGATACCGTGCCCCGTCCCGTGTCCATAATTGCGCAGGTGCTCCCACATCGGGCGACGAGTGATGGCATCAATCTGATAACCTTTCGTCCCATAAGTATGGGTCGTCATGCTCCCTTCAATCATCGATTTGAGTACCAGGGTATAATCGGCGCGCTGTGCTTCGGTTATATTCCCTAAGGATACCACGCGGGTAATATCGGTCGTGCCCGTGGTATACTGTCCGCCCGAATCAACCAGCATAAGACCATCTTTTTCCAACGTGGCATAACTCTCCGGCGTTGCCATGTAGTGAGGCAAAGCGCCGTTAGCTTTATACCCCGCAATGGTCGTAAAACTCTCGCCTACGAACTCCTTTCCCATAGCGCGGAAATCACGCAGCTTGGCCGACAGGGAAATTTCGGTAATTTGCTCTTTGCCGACGTTTTCTTCCAGCCATTTGAAAAAACGCGTCATCGCTACTCCATCTTGAACCATTGCGCTACGTATGTGGCCAATTTCGACGTCATTTTTAACGGCTTTGAAATTGGTTGACGGGTTTACTTCTTCCAATACCTTTACATTTTGGGGTACCGCAGCGAAAAGCGCATAGCAAGTCCGCTTGGGGTCCATCCATATCGTAGACCCTGCCGGCAAGGCGGCCAATGCTTGGTCAACAGCGTTATAATCTTCTACGAACACCCCCGATTCGACCAGACGCGCCAAATCCGTATCGGATAATTTTTGCCGATCGATATAAAGTGTCGTACGATCCGCTTTGACCATAACGAATGCCAAAACGACCGGATTGCACGGCACGTCGCTCCCCCGGATATTAAGGAGCCAAGCCACGTCGTCCAGCGATGAAACCAGGTGTGCTTGCGCATGTTTACGGGCCAATTCATTTTTAACTCGTTGCAGTTTTGCCATTAAGCCCTCGCCAGTTGTCGTCTCGTCTATCAGGTAAGCGGGCGCCGTAGGCAATGTGGGGCGTCCCTCCCACAGCTTGTCGAGCAGATCAATATCGCCACGGACGATAATTCCCAAGGGTTGCAGCGTGTCCAAAACGATCGTCGCAATCGCCACGGACGCTAATTTTCCATCAAAAGCGACGACGGCATCCGTGCCCAACTGGCTGGCTAGCCAATCCACGTACTCGGCTGCCCCCTGCACCTTGAGTTTCACGAGTTCAAAACCGCTTCCTGCTAATTGAGCAGGAGCCTGCACGAAGTACCGACCGTCAGTCCACAAGCCAGCAAAAGACTGCGTAATAACCAGCGTACCGGCCGATCCGGTAAACCCGGATGTCCATGCAATACACTTGTAACGATCGGGTAAATATTCACTGATATGGGGATCAGAAGACGGAATGATATACGCGTCTATGCCTTGCTCTTGCATAGCTTGGCGCAACTGTGCTAATTTTTCAGAATGTGTCATCAAATGGATATTATTTTGTTGGATGCAAGTTAGGAAAATGAAACCAAATATGGGAAGAAACATGACACCTTACG
>CAZXSL010000048.1:13633-17026 GCA_964643235.1 uncultured Sphingobacteriaceae bacterium
ACGGATACTGTACGCTATGCCTTGCTTGTCTCCGTCTTTTTCCGATATTTGAAGAGGAAACCAACACATGCCTCACTATGCGCCACATCGTTTTCAGCTGCTCCGTATTTCTTTGCACCCTCCTGTCCTTCACTACGGGCCTCCACGCCCAATCCCTAAAACAACGGTTGGAATCGGCTTATCGTACGTTTGAGACCCACGAGAGCTTGTCGCACGGCATCGCATCACTTACTGTCATCAACGCTCATACCGGCGAGGTCGTTTTCGCGAAAAATGAACGCATCGGCCTAGCCACGGCATCTACGCTCAAGAATATAACGGCCGCCACAGCATACCATATATTGGGACCTTCCCATACCTTTGAAACACATTTATACTATACAGGCCAATTGGGCACTGACGGCGTTTTACAGGGCGACATCATCATCAAAGGGGTTGGCGACCCGACATTGGGGAGCGACCGCTACCCGAGCACTTTAGATAAAACGATTATACAACATTGGGTCGCTGCGATTCATGCAGCCGGTATACGTTCGATTAACGGACGTATCATCGGGGACGACAATCGCTACGGGGGAATGACCGCACCACGAGGATGGGTGTGGCAGGATATGGGCAATTATTACGGCGCGGGCGTATCCTCACTCAACTGGCAGGAGAATGCCGTCGGGATTGAGTTCGCTGTAGGCAGCCGCATTGGTGATCCGACTAGCATACGGCACACCACGTCTGATATTTCTTACTTGCAACTGGCCAACGAAACTACCACCGGACGGGCTGGCAGTGGCGACAATGTCTATGCTTTTGCTGCACCTTACTCATCCCGGATCTACCTTCGTGGCACGCACGGCATCGACCTGAAGAAGACCATTCGGATTGCACTGCCTGATGCGGCCTACCATGTAGCCCGCCAATTACATGATGCGCTACACCAAGCCGGCATATCGCTATACGAGGAGCCGACGACAACCCACCTGATTAACCTCCAATCAGCGGACATACCGGATGAAGGAACCGTCCTGTACCAGCATCGGTCGCCTGAATTGGGCGAAATCGTATATTGGTTTAACCAAAAAAGCATCAACCTCTATGGCGAAGCCCTGCTTTTGGCCATGGCCAACCACAACGATGCGAATATAGGACACACACACGACGGTGCTACCCTTATGCGCGATTTCTGGACAGAAAAGCTTGGCATCAACGAGGGCGAACTCCGGATACAGGACGGTTCGGGCTTGTCACCCGGAAACCGGGTTACCACACAGGCCATGGCTCGCATTCTGTCGTCGGTACGCCAAGAGCCTTGGTTTGAAAGCTTTTATGAAAGTATCCCTACCAGCAACGGAATGACGATGAAAAGTGGCACCATCGGTGGTGTTTTAGGGTATGCGGGCTACCACACCACAAAAAATGGCACACCTCTGGTTTTTGCGCTCTTGGTTAATAATTATCAAGGCCCGGCACAACCCATGCGCAACCGGATGTTCAGGCTGCTGGATGTGTTGAAGGAGTAGGTCGAGCGAAACGAGCTCATGAGCGAAGCGGGTAAATGCCGGAGGATCCGGGGGAGGAAAAAAGTAGCTCCCAAGGCTCTTCTCTTTCAAGTTTACCGGACTGACCCGCAGGGCAGGTCGGGTAACTTGGAAGCATAAGTAAAGCAAGTTTTCAACTTGCTGGATTGTTTAACTGACAAAAAGATAGCGATCAGAACGGTAGTACTACTACGTCTCATACGCTATCGCTTCATTAATGGCGTAAACGAATTCGCACTCGAAAGGCAGGCTCTGGAAGTCGAACCTGAGCAGTTGATACTTCAAACAGGTATCAATTGAGCTGGCGCGGATGAGTCTCCTCATCCGTCCACTCCAATGGACCGAATAGATAATTCACTCTAAACCTGACGCTTAAATCCTTCCTCAACTATCAATTAGTACCCTCAAACTTTTTGTGTACATGAGTAAACCATTCTTCTCATTTTTTAGGCGTATGAGGGGCATAAGACGGTACCTTTTCTGATATCTTCACAAATTGAAAAACCGAAATCTATAAGGCCCTCAAATAAATATACCTATCAATTAAATCGAAATAAACTTGCTTGAATTCTTTCATAAATCCCAATCCACAAAGGGCCATCCACTCCGATGTGCCATAGCCGGCCATTGCCATGTGAAAGGCCGAACTTATCACAATATCCGTTGCATGGTTTTCCTTAAGCGTACCGATAAATATGGAATCCGCATATGTATAATAAAGATCCTCTCTTCCCCCTCCCAATGAGGTTCTTTTATTTTGTATTGTAAATGGCTTACCGACTGCATTCATGATCGAGTCTACATTTTGTGTGGTCATGAAAGCAAACTTCCTATTAAACCCCGTATCGAAGTGCAAATTTGTTTCGACATCCAATCCTTCAGATAGATTCATTTTAACCCTACCGGCAGGCAAACGCCTAAACATTTTGCTAAACCTGCTTTCGAAACCTGCATCAGTAAACACCATATTGATTTTTGCAAAATCACTACGACCTGGTGGCTGGAAAGGGCGACCTACTAACGACAGATGTTGTGTTTCAAAATCAATCCCGACTGTAATCTTCATGTATTCATTAAGGCCGATCAATCCGTCTATCCGCATACCAGACAGTTCACTTAGCCAACCAAGGTCCAAGCAACTCCCCGTTCTATATAGGTTATTGAGAAAGGTGCTATCGAAGATATCCTGATTACTAAATAAACGTGAATTGACTGCTCCATTCATGAATGCCGAAGTAGTTTGCCGTGGATCCAACTCTAAACCGAGGCGTTGTGCCGTAGCTGAATCCAATAAAAAGTCATTTGATGCAGAGTCAAATATGATGTTCAGGCGTTGACCATATTTGTCTTTAATCTTAAGAATGATTCCAGCGTCCACTAAGACAAATGGTATAATTTCATCTTGTGTTTCCACCCGCTCCGCATGTGAAGACAGGCAAAAAACGGAAATTAAGCATATAATAAAAATAAGTCTTTCCATATTATCGATTGCTTTTATGAGATAGAGGCACTAATTGTTATGCCCCTAATTTTGACTATGGTTCACGTATAATAACCCGTTGTGCATTTTAAATAATGCTTATTTTTAGATTGTTAATATTTCTGTTGAATATATTTTTGTTGATGTATTGAATGACTGTCATTGCGGTAATTTTTGTCAATATTCTGGTTCTGAATCCGTCAAAAGACTTTGCATAATTACGTCTTACCATAAACTGGTCACACATCTGTGAGAACAAAGTTTCTATCCTCTTCCTTGATTTTCTGAACAGACTAAATTGAGGTTTACATCCCTTTTGATTGCTTCTTTTCGGCGTATCTAGCCTGATATTCGCATATTCAAAAAGGTTCAGCTGTACCG
>CAZXSL010000049.1:0-16904 GCA_964643235.1 uncultured Sphingobacteriaceae bacterium
CACTTGCAATGTACCGGTAACAGAAAACTGGACAACCTGTACATCCGACGCAATCTTGGAAATCACATCGCCCTTACGTTGGTTATTGAAATACCCCAAATGCAGCCCCATAACGTTATCAAAAACCGCCCTACGGAGGTTAAGCAGCGTATGGATACGCAGATTTTCCATAATCCGCTGCGAAAGGTAACGAAACAGGTTGCTGATAAAAACGGATGCGATAATAGCTGCACAAACACGTTTCAATGCGCCATAGGGGCCATATTGCATATTGGCCTGTTGTGCATAATAATTAAAATACGCCAGGATATCATGCCAACTATCTGGACGTTCGGCTACTTCTGCTTCTACACCGGTATTAAACAAGGTGTGCAATAAAGGCGCGAGCAGAGCTAAATTCAACGTACTGAAAACGACCATAATACCTACACACAAAATGTATGGAATGGCATATTTACCAATGGGTTTGGCGTACTTAAGTAAACGAAAATATGTTTTCATTAACGACTAAACGAGCCGCAAAGGTAAGAAAAACTAAGCAAGTACCCGCTACGATTAAGCCTTCGTTCGTTGTTTTACAACATATCGATGTTTAGCGAAGATTTTGAACATATTTACTTAATTTAGCGCACCAAAATAAAATTCATGGAAATCGAAGTCGCCAAGCGCCTCCAACATACGGAAGAGTACTATTTTTCAAAGAAGCTCAGGGAAATTGATGCACTCAATCAAGCAGGTGCCAATGTCCTCAATTTAGGAATCGGGAGCCCGGATCTACCACCACATCCCTCGGTCATCGACACGCTGGTTGAGTACGCTTCTAAACCCACTACCCACGCTTACCAAAGCTACCGAGGCGTACCCGCATTGCGGCAGGCCATCGCCGCTTGGTACGATACCCATTATGGCGTTTCCCTCAATCCGGACACACAGGTTTTACCACTAATTGGGTCTAAGGAAGGCATTGTCCATATTTGCATGACATACCTGCAAGAAGGCGACAGCGTACTGGTACCCAATCCAGGTTACCCTACCTATGCCTCGGCTGTACGACTAAGCGGAGCTACGGTCATTCCCTATTCCCTTTCTGAAGAGAACGGCTGGTTTCCAGATCTCGACAAACTCGAGCAGGAAGGTCTGTCAAACGTGAAAATGATGTGGATTAATTATCCGCACATGCCCACTGGCGCGGCAGCTACACCCGCTTTTTTCAAGCGTATCGTGGATTTTGCGCGCAAGCATCAAATCCTGCTTTGCCACGACAACCCATATAGCTTCATCCTCAATGACCAACCATCCAGCCTAATGGCAACTGAAGGTGCCATGGACGTTGCTATCGAACTCAATTCACTAAGCAAATCGGCCAACATGGCCGGGTGGCGCATCGGGATGCTCGTCGGCAATGCAGATCGTGTAAATGAGATATTACGTTTCAAGAGCAACATGGACTCAGGTATGTTCCTACCGGCGCAAATGGCTGCCGCTACCGCATTGGGACTGGGCCGCGATTGGTATGAAACACTCAATAATGTATATCGAGCCCGGCGGCAGTACGTGTTTGACATTTTGGATTTACTAGGCTGCTCGTATGACAAAAACCAGGTAGGAATGTTTGTTTGGGCAAAAATACCCAACCAATACGCCGATGGCTACGCCTTAAGCGATGAAATCCTACACGGTGCCCGCGTCTTCATCACACCAGGTGGAATTTTCGGCGATGCCGGCAACGAATACATCCGCATCAGCCTGTGCTCTCCGGCAGAACGGTACGAGGAGGCCAGGCAGCGCATCAACCAAAGCATGAACGAAAAACATCTATAAGAACCATGAATATTGCAATCGTTGGTATCGGGCTCATCGGTGGGTCGGTAGCCGCTACCTTAAAAGATAAATCCCAGGATTATCGGATTATTGGGGTCGATAACAGCGAACAGAACCTAAAAAAGGCTACCCAACTTGGGCTAATTGATGAATCAGCCCCATTAGACGAGGCCGTTGCCAAAAGTAAAGTGATTATACTTTCAACACCCGTAGACGCCATTTTGAAGCTACTGCCGACTATCTTGGATAAGGTAACGGATCAGGTTGTTATCGACATGGGCTCGACGAAAGCAAACATCTTGGATGCCGTTGCCAAACACCCTAAGCGGGGGCGTCTGGTGGCTGCCCACCCCATGGCTGGCACGGAGTATTCCGGGCCGGAAGCCGCTTCCAAAAACCTGTTTACCAATAAGGTCATGGTCTATACCGATGTGGTAAACAGCGATGAGGATGCTTTTGAGATCGCCGACCAAATTACCGAACAGCTGGAAATGAACACCACGTTCATGAACCCGACAGAGCACGATATGCATACGGCATACGTTTCACATATTTCGCATATCACGTCCTTCGCCTTGGCGCTTACCGTATTAGAGAAGGAAAAGTCGCAGGGACGGATCTTCGAGTTAGCAGGTTCAGGATTTGAGTCGACCGTAAGGCTGGCTAAAAGCTCACCTGAGATGTGGACGCCGATTTTTCGGCAAAACCGCTCCAATGTACTCGAGGTACTTGAAGAACACATCAAGCAGTTGCAAAATATGCACGATTTGCTCGAAGCGGAAGATTATGAGAAATTCTACAAGTTGATCAAGAAATCCAACAAAATCAAGCGTATTATCAAATAAAAGCCGTTTATCCAGGATTTTAAAGGAATTATCTTGCGTACCAATGAGAAACAGTATCTTTACGCACGGAAACCCAACTTTGAGTTATGACTGGTCTTCTTAATGCTATTTTTTGGGACATCGATCCCGAAATGTTCACTATCGGTTTTTTCACGCTCCGGTATTATACGCTTTGCTTCTTGTTGGCCTTTGTGGTCAGTTATATCCTGATGCTGCGGATTTTCAAGCGGGAGAACAAATCGCAAGAGTTATTGGACCAGTTGAGCATTTACATCTTCATGGGTACACTATTGGGTGCACGGCTGGGGCATTGCTTGTTTTACGAGTTTGATTATTACAAAGATCACCCCCTGGAAATGATCTTGCCCTATACCTATATCAATGGCAAATTTACACTGACAGGATTCCACGGCCTCGCAAGTCATGGCGGTGCCATCGGCATTTTAGTGGCGATGTACCTATTCTGTCGAAAAACCAAGACAAAGTTCGTTTGGTTGGCCGATCGCTTGGTCATTGTTGTTGCTATTGCCGGCGCTTTTGTGCGTCTCGGTAATTTTTTCAACTCCGAAATCATCGGTCTCCCGTCCGATCTACCTTGGGCAGTCATCTTTGCCCGCGTGGATGACATACCTCGCCATCCAGCGCAATTGTATGAAGCTATTGCCTATATCGGCATATTCATCCTATTATGGGCAATGTACAACAAAAAGAGTAACCTCAAGCCGGGTTTGTTATTCGGCATTTTTCTCATTACCTTATTTGGGGCACGGTTTATCCTTGAATTTTTCAAAGAGAACCAAGAAGCTTTTGAGGAAGGCATGCGATACAACATGGGTCAATTGCTGAGCATACCCTTTATCTTGGTCGGGCTTTATTTGACATTCAGGCCCAATCCCTCGCCCAAACGCGTATCAGCAAAGAAGAAGTAACTCAGGTTTGGGTTGGCAATAGGCTTTGCCCTATTTAGTTTGATAATTATTCGCCGGCAAGGGACAATATCCCTACCGGACGTACTGATTGCATAATACTGTAGCATGACATTTACGAAACGGCAGTCCTTTACTGTCATTTTGGTATTGGGTTTATTATCCGCCATAGGCCCTTTGTCCATCGACATGTATTTGCCTGGTTTTGAAGGCATCGCAGCCAGTTTAGGCACGTCGATAGCCCATGTCCAGCTCTCGCTTACTTCATTTTTTATCGGTATTGCCTCCGGCCAACTTATCTATGGCCCCCTGCTAGACCGTTATGGCCGAAAGCTCCCTTTGCTTGTCGGCTTAGGTATTTATGTTTTTTCTTCCATTGGTTGTGCATTTATCAATTCGGCCGACTCCCTAGTCGCCCTCCGTTTTGTCCAAGCCTTAGGCAGCTGTGCGGGCATGGTAGCTGCACGGGCAATGGTTCGGGATTTCTTCCCCCCTCAGGAAGCCGCCCGGGTATTTTCGTGGCTGATGCTGGTTATCGGTATTTCCCCGATTTTGGCGCCTACAATTGGCAGCTACATCATGCAAGTCGGCAATTGGCACGGTATATTCGTCGTACTAGCAGTCATCGGTGTCGTCGTTTTCTTGGCCGTTACCCTATTTTTACCCCCAGCCAAACAACCCGATAAAAGCATATCCCTTAAACCAAAAGCTGTTTTCCGATCTTTTTACCGGGTGCTGTCCGTCAGACAATTCCTTATCTATGCTTTTGCAGGCGCTTTAGCATCGTCTGGGCTGTATGCCTATCTTGCTGGTTCGCCGTTCGTCATGACCAACTTGTATGGCCTAACCGAGAAACAATACGGTATGGTATTCGCCCTCATCGCAACCGCACTGGTCATCTCCACGCAGATAAACCGTATACTGCTCAACCGAATATCCAGCGCACGCATCGCTAAGGCTGCGTTGGCCATGCAATGCTTCTTTGGGGTTGCCATGGCCATACTAACCGCGTTGGGCTGGATTAACCTACCGCTTTTGATCGCTTTTATATTCCTTTTTCTCGGTTGTCAGGGATTTGTATTTCCCAATACATCCGCCTTATCCCTCATCCCTTTCCGAAAGTTGGCAGGTAGTGCATCGGCAATGCTGGGTTGTATCCAAATGGGAATGGGTGCAATATCCTCGGCATTAGTTAGTTATTTCCATAACCTGACAGCAGTACCCATGACCACAATCATGGCACTCTGCGCATTCAGTAGCCTGATGGTCATCATGGCCGCCAAGCCTAAGCGCATAAAACAACAAGAAGGTATGTAGATGTAGAGGAAATCAGCCGATCAGACTCTCGATAGCCAACCGGTAGCTATCCAACCCAAAACCGCAGATAACACCTTTGCAATGTTTTGCAAGATACGAATGGTGCCTGAATGGCTCACGGGCGTGTACGTTGGAAATATGGACTTCAACTACCGGGCTATCAACTGCGGCAATCGCATCGCCCAGAGCCGCAGATGTATGGGTATATGCCCCGGCATTGAGCACGATTCCGTCAACCGAAAACCCTACTTCGTGGATGTGATCGATTAGAGCCCCTTCGCCATTACTTTGGAAATAACCGAGTTCCAATTGGGTGTATCGTCCCTTCAATTCGTTGAAATAGGAATCGAAATCCTGCCCACCGTAGATGGTAGGCTCGCGCTTGCCCAACAAGTTCAGGTTTGGTCCGTTGATGATGATGATTTTTTTCATGACGACATGGTATGCCCGACAAAAATAGCAGAATTTTTAAAAATCGTAGTACAAATTGCGAAACGAGGCACGTAGGCCAAGGCTAACCATGCCCGTCCGGTGTCTGTATCCTTCATCCGGACGTTGGTGGTCTCGATAGACCAAACCGAGCTCTGCCCTCAGGTTATACTTGGGGTTGAGGACATAAGAAACACGTGCGTCACCATACAACAATGTATTGGCAACCCCCTGCCCTATTCTGTTACCATAGAAATGTTCGTACATTTCATATGATTTGAACAAATCGTTCCCAAAGTTGGTCGAGGCATCCGGGTCGGTTCCGAATTGCCCATAATTTCCCTGAAGGGAGAAATCGAATCGGGCGTAGGAATAATTGAGGATTCCTAAGAACTCCCGAAAATTCGCTCCCCAAGGGTGCGCCAAGGGTTCCACATAGTTCGTGTAGTTACTTACCGGGTCAAAATGCGCATACGTATAAGGCCTTGCTGTGTTGTATTCGGCGAGGAAGTTCAGATTCTTCACGCCAAAGAGATCAAATCCGCGCGCGCCCAACTGCGCCCCCCATTTGTTGTGGATAAAACCATTCCCCGCAAAAAACTCACGAGCAACAAATTCACCCAACATAAATTGGCCATAAGCCGTCACATTGTCCAGCACCTTGTATTTCGCATTAAGGCCAAGGTGCATTTTATCAGGCGATGAGGTATTCGTAAGCTCCACCGGCCGCATAACGATGACAGGATTGAGATAATTGAAATCAAATCCTCGTCGGCCCATGGCGTTTCTACTTGCCCATACAACAGATTGAAACAGGCCTACAGAAGCTCGGTTTGTGATATTCCAATCCAAGTATTGGAACGCACCCCATTTCCAATTATCGCCAGCCCGAATCAGCGAATCTGCAGAGCGGGGATGCACCGGATCCAGCATGTAAGCCCACATGCTTAGGTACTGTACGTTGCCGATTTTTCCCGTCAGCTTCAACGCCGTATAGTTTGACGACACATCGGAAAGTAACATCGAGCGATACCCATCACCTATAAAGTTCTTATCGTAAGCTAATGTTACATTCAAGTAATCGTTGACCGTGTAGGATGCGTTTGCCGTGGCGTACATCCAGTCTTTCTTGCCATTGTCTGCCACGGTTTTGCCATAGCCTTGGCCCGGGACCACCGCGTGCTTGGTTACGTAGTTATCCAGGTAACGCGGAAAAATCGCTTGATTTTCAAACATATTGACATAAAGCGAAAAGTTGTCGCCGATGGTTAAGCCTGCTTGCACGCCACGTGTGTTCAGCCAAGTGGTCTTTCCACCTCCAGCAAAATCGCGTCCTATCTGAAAATCCGGTAAGAAATCAACATAAAATGCATGATCTTCTTTTTGGACATCGATAAGATGCTCGTTAAACAGTTTTCGTCCGCCCCACGAATCCCGTTGCCGAACACCCAACTGCATCAGGGAATCGTGCCGGGCCTGTCATACGGGCTGTACGATTGCGGGCTTAATAGCCGTATGAATCCGCGTATCCGGGCTATACCAAATGTTGTTCAGTTTTTGATAATGATGATATGAATAGGGCTGGTATTGGGCTTGGGCAATTGCACCATGACCCAAACCAAGCAGCAGGCACATGCCTACAAACGCTACAGGATAAACAGACAGGAAACGTAAAACAACTCCCATATTTTCAATTTTATCGGCAAAAATAAGATAGTTAGCGAAAACTAAGCCAGATATGCCAAAGATTATTGTTTTTAAGGAAAATAACACAAAAATTCATTTTTATATTTTGCTATATCGTTTTTGCTGCCTTTTCGATGGATTTTTTGCATATTGCGAACAGTTTCAATTGGAGTCGATTAAACTGCCGCTTGCGTCATATACGGCACAGCACGACATCTTTTTAGGATACGAAATCGATTCTTCAATACATTCAGCGTGAACGAAACAAACAAGGACTACGCAAGAAATACGGCTTTTCCGTTTCTTGGAAAAGCAAAATAATACGATATTTACCAATTAAAATAAGATGAGTCAAATGAAGCGAAGAACCTTTATCCAACAAGCGAGTTTACTAGGAGCCGCCGGTGTCATGAGCAGTAAGTTTTCACTGGCAGGGACTCCACGTCAGTTCCCGGTAGTGCGGGTAGCGGCAAACCAACGCAGATTTTCCAGTCCGGTGATTGAGCAAGCCATAACGGAATTCGGCAACAACGTACCAAACAAGGAGCTGGCTTGGCTATTCAATAACTGTTTTCCCAATACCCTGGATACGACTGTATTCCCAGAAGAAATCGATGGCAAACCATACACCTATGTCATCACGGGCGATATCGACGCCATGTGGCTCCGGGATAGTTGCGCACAAGTGTGGCCATACCTGCCTTTCATGGAAAAAGACCCGAAGTTGCAGCGACTTGTCGCCGGGCTGGTCAACAAACAAAGCGAATGTGTCAACATCGACCCCTACGCCAATGCATTCTATAACGACCCGGAGCGTACAGGCGAGTGGTTTACAGACCATACGGAAATGAAACCCGGCATCCACGAACGCAAATGGGAGATCGATTCCCTTTGCTACACCGTTCGCCTGGCCTATGGCTACTGGAAGACAACGAATGATACGGCACCATTTGATGAAGAATGGGTAAAAGCCCAAGCCAATATCTACAAAACCTTTGTGGAACAGCAGCGCAAAGATAGCCTAGGCCCCTATCGCTTTGAACGTACTACATCGCGTGGCACCGACACCTTGCAAGTGGACGGGTGGGGATATCCGGTAAATCCAGTCGGCCTTATTTGTTCGAGTTTCCGGCCCAGTGATGACGCCACGATTTTCTCGTTCCTGATTCCTTCAAACCTGTTTGCCGTGGTCAGCCTGCGCCAATCGGCCGAGATGCTGGCCAATATCGCCAACGAACAGGCACTAGCAACAAAAATGCTTGACCTAGCGGACGAAGTGGAAAACGCAGTTAACGAACACGGTGTGGTAGACCACCCCATGCACGGGCGGATCTATGCCTACGAGGTAGACGGATTTGGCAGCTACATGATGATGGACGATGCCAATATCCCGAGCTTATTGTCACTCCCCTATTTAGGAGCGGTGGACGTGGACAACCCCATTTATCAACGCACGCGGGCTTACGTCTTGTCACCAAACAATCCGTACTTTTTCAAGGGTACCGCAGCTGAAGGCATTGGCGGTCCACACATAGGACGCGATATGATCTGGCCTATGGCTATCACGATGAAAGGATTGACCTCTCGCGATGATAACGAGATCAAAGCCTGTATTGCAACCTTGCAAGCCACGCATGGAGACACCGGCTTTATGCATGAATCGTTCCATAAGGACGACCCAAAAAATTTCACTCGGTCTTGGTTTGCATGGGCCAACACGTTATTCGGCGAATTTCTTTGGAAAACATACAAGGAAAAGCCCTACCTCCTGCGATAAATGTACCGCATACGGATTTTCACACAGGGTGTGTTGGCATAACCCTGCACACCCTGCCTTATTTTGACAGCATAACATGGATACCCTTGCGATGAACCCGATAGGTATATTTGATTCAGGATATGGGGGCCTGACGATCTTTAAAGATATCGTCAAGCAATTACCCCAGTATGATTATGTTTACCTCGGTGACAACGCTCGCGTGCCTTATGGAACCCGATCGTTTGAAACTGTATATACCTATACAAAGGAATGTGTCGAAAAGCTATTCGATATGGGCTGCCACTTGGTGGTCCTAGCATGCAATACCGCATCAGCAAAAGCATTACGCACCATTCAGCAAAACGACTTGCCGCGTTACGACGATGTCCACAAAGTACTTGGGGTTATCCGGCCCACAACCGAAAGCATTGGGTACTATACGCAATCTCGCCATATCGGTATTTTAGCAACCCCAGGAACCGTCAGGTCAGAGTCCTACCCCATTGAAATCGCCAAATTTTTCCCGGATATAACCGTTTATCAACAGGCCTGCCCCATGTGGGTCCCTTTGGTCGAAAACAACGATCTGGACTCTCCTGGCGCAAGGTATTTCGTAGAAAAACACATCAAGCAACTGCTTAACCAATCAGCTGAAATAGACACCATTGTTTTGGCATGTACCCATTACCCTTTGCTTTTTCCCCTGATTGAGGAGTTTGTGCCACCGGGTATCCGCATCCTGACACAAGGCAAAACCGTTGCAACAAGCCTAGCAGATTATCTTTTTCGTCACCCTAACATCGAAGTCCTGTGTTCAAAGAATAGTCGGATTACCTTCCGAACGACCGAGCAGGCTTCCTCATTTGACGACAAAGCCAGTATTTTCTACGGCAGCCCCGTACGATCGGAATCGCTACTCCTTAAATAACATGCGGATGATAGCCATATTGGGCACTTGCCATATATCCAGCAAGATTACCCATATCAGGGATTTAAAACCCAGCCACTAACAAAATCATTAGCAAGCAAGATAAACAATTTAAGAATAATATTCTGCGTATTCGTTTTTCCTCGACAAAATATCTATTTTAGTCCACTTTCAGAAGTAGTAACGACATAATCAATCCGCATGGCACGACATCATGTACAGCTTCCGCGTATGGGCGAAAGCGTCTCTGAAGCGACAGTAATCAAGTGGTTGAAGCAACCGGGAGATCAAGTGGAGGAAGATGAACCTTTGTTGGAGATAGCGACAGACAAGGTGGATTCAGACGTACCATCCCCCGTTTCAGGTGTTCTAGTCGAACAACTCTGTGCGGTAGATCAAGTTGTTCAAGTCGGCGAAAACCTGGCTGTAGTTCAGACCGATGGAGAAGCTGATGACAACATGGAATATATCGAGGTAAGCGACGAATCCACTGAAGAAGCCGCACCCGACGCTGAAATCGGACCGGAGCCTGGCAGTAATGATATTGAACCGGACCAAATACCTGGATTAGACCAACTGCATAACCAAACGGAGACCGTAAGTGGTCGTTTTTACTCCCCATTGGTGAAAAATATAGCAAGCGAGGAAGGAATCAGCTTGGCAGAGCTCGACAAAATACCGGGAACAGGCAGCGAAGGGCGAGTAACAAAGCGGGATATCATGGCCTATCTGGAGCGCCGAGCCATCGATACAGCATCGCCGGAGACCCAGGAGACGCCCGTAGCGCAACCGACTCAGGTTGAAGAAATCGACAATACGCCGTCAACACCTTCGCTTATTACCTCGCCCGGCGACGAAATCATCGAGATGGATCGGATGCGCCGCCTGATCGCCGACCACATGGTCAAAAGCGTGCAAATCGCACCTCATGTCAGTTCTTTTGTAGAAGCAGATGTTACGAACTTGGTTATTTGGCGCAACAAGATCAAAGCCAATTTCGAGAAACGGGAAGGCGAGAAAATTACCTTTACTCCGATTTTCATCGAAGCGGTCAGCAAAGCATTGAAAGATTTTCCGATGGTCAATGTATCTGTAGATGGTACGAACATCATCAAGAAGCGCGATATCAATATCGGTATGGCCGCAGCATTGCCAACAGGCAACCTGATTGTGCCGGTCATCAAACGTGCCGACCAGCTCAGCCTCGTAGGCTTGACTAAAGCCGTGAATGATTTAGCCGGTCGAGCCAGGGCCAATAAATTAAAACCCGATGATACCCAAGGAGGCACCTTTACCTTAACCAATATTGGCGCATTTGGCAACATCATGGGAACACCAATCATTAACCAACCCCAAGTGGCCATCATGGCAGTGGGTACGATTACAAAAAAACCAGCCGTCATCGAAACCGAACACGGTGATTTGATTGGGATTCGACACATGATGTATTTGTCGCTTTCATACGACCATCGCGTAGTAGATGGCGCCTTAGGCGGCCGCTTCCTGAAGCGAGTGGCTGATTACCTCGAAAATTGGGATAGCGAACGGGAAGTCTAATCATCCCCAAGCCTATGGGAAGCAAACAGCTAAACAATATAACGGTTTGGAAAAATAGTACACGCCCCTGGGTTTGACGAAACAGGCTCTGCAATAACTAGCCATTCGGAACGACTTGAAACCTTTGTTAAGCGTCATGAGCCAACCCCTATCGATAGCATTAAGCGGTGCTGTTGCAAAAATGGTAGGTATTGACTACTATTGGCCCGAATCGATATACACCCACAACACACTAACTTAAGCGTGGACTACATCATGAAAAAATTCAATTTGCTGTTTTTAGGTATTATTGCCTGCTTGCTCTCTTTTGCTAATCCCCTTCCCACAAAAGAAGACAATGCGATTAGACTCATGTCTTATAATATTCGGAATGCAAAAGGCATGGACAACATCACGGATTACCAACGCATTGCAAACGTCATCAACAGCGCTAACCCGGATGTCATTGCCGTACAGGAGCTGGATAGCATGACAAACCGAAGCAACCAGGTCGACGTCCTTGACGTGCTGTCCAGAAAAACACTGATGTTCCCTACGTATGCCGCCGCTATCGACCACGACGGAGGAAAGTATGGAGTAGGAATCCTCTCGAAAGAAAAGCCCCTCAGCGTGAAAAGAATACCGCTGCCGGGACGCGAGGAGGCACGGATGCTCCTTATCATCGAACTCGAAACGTATTATTTTGGTTGTACGCATTTTTCCCTGACCGCCGAAGACCGCATTCGGTCCGTTGAAATCATCAAACGGGAGGCAGCCAAGCTGGACAAGCCCTTTTTTCTGGGCGGTGATATAAACGCGACGCCGGACTCCCCAGAGCAGGAAGCCATGAATGAGCATTTCACCACGCTTGTCTCGCCAAAGGCTAACACCTACCCCGCTACCGAACCCAACGTTTGTATCGATTATCTCTATGGTTATACTGGCGCAGGCAACTGGTCGAGACTCACAAACCGCGGGGTAATCAACGAACCGATTGCGTCAGACCACCTTCCACTCTATGCCGAAGTCCGTTTACACGCAGCCAAAGAAGACATTTTCCGCACGAAGCCGTACCTACAAAACCCAACTGGAAATGGTATGACGATTTCTTGGCTTACCAATGTCCCCGTACACAGTTGGGTAGAGTACGGTACAAACGGGAACCTGGACCAAAAATTACAGCTTTATGTAGATGGGCAAATGCTCATCAACAACTATCAACACATGTTCCGCCTGGAAGACCTGGTTCCGGGTGAAACGTATAGCTATCGGGTACACTCCAGGGAGATTGCCGTATACGAGGCTTATCGCAAGGAATTTGGGGAGACTGCCGTATCAGACGTGTACACGTTCAGATTACCAACCGAACAAGACACCAACTTCACGGCTGTTATCTTCAACGATTTGCACCAGCGAACCGTGTTAGTCGATATGTTTTCCGAATTAATCAAGGACATCGATTATGACTTCATTGTCTTCAACGGCGACAATATCGACGACCCACGGGATGAAGCACAGGCGGTCGCATCCTTAGCATACATGAATGAACATGTTGGTGCCCACGGCGTTCCGGTTATTTACATGCGCGGCAACCACGAAATCCGGAATGCCTACTCCATCGGGCTGCGCGACTTACTCGATTACATAGGCGACAAAACCTACGGTGCGTTCAGCTGGGGAGATACCCGAATCGTCATGCTCGATTGCGGCGAGGATAAGGAAGACGACCACCAGGCATATTATGGCTTAAACGACTTCTCGGGACTTAGGAAAGACCAAGCCCAATTTTTAAGAAAAGAACTGGCCGGGGATGCGTTCAAAAATGCAAGTAAGCGCGTGCTTATTCACCATATACCCATCTACGGACTACGTGAAGGAAGCTATAACCCAAGTTTGGATGAATGGGGCGATATCCTAAAAGATGCGCCATTCGACGTTTCTTTGCATGGTCACACCCACCAATTTGCTTACCATCCGAAGCACAGCTTGGAAAACAATTTCCCTGTCGTAATAGGCGGAGGGAATAATCCGCAAAGTGCCACCATTATGGTTCTTAAAAAAACGGGAGAAAAGATGATACTTCAAGTGCTGGATGTGAATGGTACGGAAAATTTGATGTTGAATCTATAAGCAATCAATACTTGTCTCTATTCAAAAAAACGTACATTTACAGCCATGAAAATGATATACACCACCATATTGGCTTTTTTCTTTGCCAACCTCGCTTTCGGGCAACAAGCTCCGCCTACATCAAAAACCACGTTTCCGACCACGGCATTGGAACAGCCCCTATTCGATTTGGAAGACAACCAAACAACCACCGGTACGGTTCTGGAGGCACACAGGGGCAAAACAATATTACTCTATATCTGGGCAATGTGGTGTCCAGATTGTTTGGAGGGCTTTCCCGAACTGCAAGCGTTCCAAGCCGCTAATCCGGATGTTCCTGTCGTTTATTTCTCGCTCGATAGGGAGGAGAAACAATGGAAGGATGGTATCGATAAATTCAAGCTTGAAGGCGACCATTATTGGTTTAAAACCGGATGGAAAAACCAGTTTACTGATGCCATAGACCTCAACTGGATTCCGCGCTATCTGGTCATTGACCCCGACGGCGGCATTGCTACCTACTATGCTGTAAAAGCAGATGACCCGGCCTTGCAACAGGCCGTCGACGCGCTTCGCTAAGTACTGTACGTATTATAAAATCAAGGAATATTCCCCGCAGGGAGTGTTTGAACTGCAAATATGAAGCTCAACATCGTTTTTGCCCCAATTGCGGACAAAAAACATCGACCCGACGATACTCACTGAGTTATTTTTTTAAACATGGTTTGCTGCATGGCATCCTCCATATCGATTCGGGAATCCTTTTTACCATAAAGGAACTGTTCACGAGACCCGGCCATAGCATCCGCGAATACATTGAGGGCAAGCGCGTTAGGCACTTCAACTACCTAACCCTCTTAGTCGTATTGGCAACCGTAGGGTTTTTCCTAACAGAGGTAACAACGATAACACTTTCAGAACTCTTTGACCTCGAGGGAGATTCAAGTGCATACCTAACATCACTAGAAAACTTATCTACGGAATACCCAAAGACTTTTATACTGCTTACCATCCCACTATATGCGTTTACCAGTTTCTTATGGTTCCGCAAAGCCGAACAAAACTTCACAGACCACCTTGTTATTAATTCCTACAAAGCTGCAGCCGAACTCATCATTATGTCGTTGTTTTGGTTATTCACACTGGTCTACACCAACAAAACGGGGCTATATGTTGCCTACACATTGATGGGCGTCATCACCGTTCTCTACTCAACTTGGTATTATTACCAATACTTCTCCACTTTCGGATACAAACGTATCGCCCTAATATTCAGAAGTGTTATGGCTTCGTTAACGATCTCAATACTTACGGGCATAATTACGGTAATAACGATGGTTATGAGGGGATAAACAGGTTTTACACCGACATCAAACCAACATACGCGTTCCTTAAAAAAACAATTAATTACACCCCAAATCAATAAAACAAAATTCGAATCCAAACCAGCAGGCTATTTTCTTGTTAATACTATACATTCTTAAGCCGTAAACAACGTTTATGAGAGAATCGTATGCCGTCGTAACAGGCGCTAGCCTAGGTCTTGGAAAATCATTTGCCCAGGAACTCGCAAAGAGAGGTTCCAATTTGATCCTGATCAGTTTACCCAGTCAAGGCCTACCCACGCTATGTGAAACCTTAGCACGGCAATACGGGATAAAAGCCCATCACTACGAAACTGATTTGAGCGCCGAGGGGAGTATCATGGAACTGGGCAAATGGATTAATAGCCGCTTCGATATCGACATACTCGTTAACAATGTCGGTATCGGAGGCACGAAGAGCTTCTCTGAAGCAAGTGCCCATTATATCGAGCGCATTATCCAATTGAATGTCATGACACCTTCCCTGCTTACCCACCAGCTTTTACCCAACCTGATGCAGCGAAAAAAGGCATATATACTCAATGTGTCCAGCTTAGCTGCTTTCTCCCCCATCGGATATAAAACAGTCTACCCGGCATCCAAAGCGTTCGTGCGTTCTTTTTCGAGAGGCCTACACGAAGAACTCAAAGACACAAATGTCTCCGTCAGCGTCGTCTATCCCGGTCCAATGCGTACCAATATGGATTCGATACAGCGGATGAAACGACAGGGGCTCATAGCCAACATGGCGGCCTTATGCCCAGATAAGGTAGCAAAGTACTGTATCCGGCGTTTAAAACGCCGGGATTCCGTGATCATGGTAAACAGGTTCAGTTTGCTATTCCTAGCCATTATGCCTACTTGGCTAAAACTTCAGTTGATAACCAGACGTATTAAGAAAGAACTCGCCACCGCGAAATGAAAAAAATATTCATTACTGGAATTACTGGACTAGTAGGCACCCATTTGGCCAACACACTCGCTGACACGGAATACCACGTTCTTGCCATCAGCCGCGACCCCAGCAAATATAATGGCAAACGGTCTCCCAATATTACGATTATTTCCATGGACTTAGAGCGTGACTTTAACCATTACCTGCAAAACGTCGACATCGTAATACACTTAGCTGGGGAAACCGCTACCAACTTGCCGCGGTCTGCAGATTACGACCGTTTAAACTTTGAAGGCACAGTCCAATTGTTCGAATCAGCCAAAGCCCAACAAGTCAAGCACTTTATTTTTATCAGCACGGGCAACACAATCGGGTTTGGCGACTTGGCCGACCCAGGGACAGAAGAGCGAGCAATGAGCAAGTCCTTTGCCTCTTTGGCCTACGCCCAAAGCAAACTAAAAGCCGAAGACTACCTAAAAAGCCATAGTGATAACATCAAATTAACTATACTAAACCCCACCTTTATTTTAGGAATGCACACGGGCAAGCCGAGCTCAAGCCGCATATTCCTGATGGCTCTCAACAAGCGTATCGTATTTTATCCTCCTGGTGGTAAGAACTTCGTCGGAACCCACGATGTCGTACAAGCTATCCTACTCACGTTCCAACAAGATGCACCACAAGCCCAATACCTTATTGCAGGAGAAAATGCTTCCTATCGGGAATTTTTTGAACGATTACGCCACCTAAGCAACCAAAAACAAGTCCTTATTCCCCTTCCAAAACCCGTACTAACCGTATTGGGCCTTCTCGGCAATGGTCTTCGGTTCTTTGGCT
Organism: uncultured Sphingobacteriaceae bacterium; assembly: GCA_964643235.1. Classification (GTDB taxonomy): domain Bacteria; phylum Bacteroidota; class Bacteroidia; order Sphingobacteriales; family Sphingobacteriaceae; genus CAYRGQ01. The sequence goes on from CAZXSL010000049.1 coordinate 16,453, forward strand.
TCAAAACCAGCCTGAGTTCAGCGAATATGGCAATATTAGGTCAGCAAACGTTCTATTCAGCCCGTAAGTCAGTAGTCGAGCTAGGTATGCGATACACATCTTTGGAAGAAATAATTAAAGACACCTTGCAATACTGGAAATCAACCAACACCCAGTAGCAAAAGTGAAAAAGACACCCTCCAATCCCCCTTCCTATTGTAGCATTTAAACTACAAGACAACTTCCGAAAGAGATCAGCCAAAATCCTATAAGAAGCTGCTGGTAATTTACATGAACTTTGATTACCTATTAATAATTCCAGACAGCTAAATTATGAAACCACAAAAATCAACCTCGACGCAGAAGATGTTCCTTCGAGGCCTTGGAGTATCTTTTGTTAGTTTGTTATTCGTGTCGTTGGTCGCGAATGCCAATTCACCAAACAATAATGGTATTCACTTTACGGGCCAAGC
>CAZXSL010000050.1:0-10698 GCA_964643235.1 uncultured Sphingobacteriaceae bacterium
TTTTTGGTGGTAATGTAACGGGACATTCCCGGCTTGCCACTCTCCTTGTGCTCGGTACACTCTAAAATAACCTGTACCCTATTTCCTTTTTTTGCCATGGTATTCTATATGCTAATTTGGCTTACCTCAACAACATGCGTAGATAAAACCAAATACCTATCGATTTATACGTACCCTTTTTTGATAAACTTGTTGATGACCGCCGTGATACCGTTTTTATTGATCGTCTTGATCGCTGCAGCGGATACTTTCAGCGTGATCCAACGGTTTTCCTCAGGGATAAAAAAACGCTTAGTCTGCAAATTCGGGTAAAATTTGCGCTTGGTTTTCACGTTCGAGTTTGAAACCCGGTAACCGTTCAATGCCGTCTTGCCTGTTAAATCACAAATTCTTGACATGATATACTTCCTTTAATATACGTTTCGTTGTCTTTTCGCAAAGAGTTTGCAAATATCCGAAATTAATATTTACCAAACAAGGTTTTTTTGCTTTATTATCTAAATATAAATTACTCGTATCGAGTGATGTATGGCTTTTGCACCCGTAACAAGCTTTTTCCCATACAAAATGTCCTACATTTTACTCCCCTTAACCCGGTGTGGCTGGCACACAGGCAAATCGGCAAGCACATTTCAAATTCGCCCGAGATTAATATCTTTGTAAAAGCGTCATTAAACAGAAAGCAGATGAACAGATATTTGCGAAGCGGATTGATTTACCTTTCACTGGGCTTATTGCTAGGTCTGTTAGGCTATTACCTGATGGAGCAGGATATCGCGCTGTACAGATGGGTTATGATTGTCGGTTTCATCGTGTTCGGTTTCGGGTTCCTCTTGACTATTTATGCCCTAATTCGGAAAATCGAACGCCGTAGTTTCCTGCGTAGCCGACGGGAGAGGCAGGATCAGGACCATGGATAAGCGATTCCTGCGTTCAGTTGGACATGCACTGGCAGGCATAAAAGCTGCGTTTGTTTCCGAACGCCACATCCGGACACACTGCTGGATTGCCATAGCGGTTGTGTTGCTCGGGATTATCGTTTCGCTGCCTACCCACGAATGGCTCTGGATATTACTCTGTATTACCCTTGTCATCGGTGCTGAGCTAATCAATACGGCATTGGAGGCACTAACCGACTTAGCCTCGCCAGATGTTCATCCCCTAGCAAAGAAAACCAAGGATATAGCCGCTGGTACAGTTGTGCTCTGCGTCGTGTTTGCCGTCATCACGGGCGCCATCATTTTCTTGCCCAGAATCATTGTGTTATTCGCTTCCTAATTCCATGTCACACAGCACTCCGGCGATCATTCTCAAGCAGACCAACTATGGCGACAGTAGCCTCATCGTTCAGGCTTTCACCAAGAAATTCGGACTGCAATCCTATTTGGTAAGTGGTGCACGGAAACCTAAAGCCAAGATCCGATCATCGCTGCTCCAGCCCATGCATTTGGTGGAAATCGTGGCCTCGCACCGTGAAAACCAATCCTTGCACCGGATAGCTGAGGTACGAGCTGCCCCCGTATTCCAATCGATCCCCTACGATATCCGTAAAAGCACCGTGGCCATCTTCCTCAACGAGATACTCTATAAATGCTTGCGGCAGCAGGCTGCCGACGAGTCGCTGTTCGATTTCGTTTACCATGCCATCAGTTGGCTTGACATGGCGGAAGACATGCCTCCTAATTTCCATCTGCATTTCCTGATGCGGCTAACCCGATTCTTGGGGTTCCAGCCCGCCCCACAACGGGCAGGCCAAGCATTTTTCGACTTGCATGAGGGGGTATTCAAGGCTCATCGACCGGTACAGCCCCTGTTTCTCGAAGAGCCTCACTCCGCAAACTTGTCTGTACTTCTGACCATCCCGTTAGAATCCATGCATACCATCCGCATACCAGCACCGCAACGCCGGGTGCTTTTGAAACAAATTGTCCTATTCTACCAGCTCCACATCGACGGGCTTGGCGAGATCAAGTCGCTGCCTATCCTGGAAGAATTACTAGCTTAGGACAACGCGGATGCGAGGGTTCGTTTTTGTGTTTCCGGCTTATGGTGCCAGCGTTGTGCACTTGCTTTGGTGCGCAGCCCCAACCAATCTATTAACCGCTCAATATGCCCTTTGAGGCTTGAACAGCCCGTCCTTGGGCTACATACACCGAGTTTAAAGAGGAACAAAACCCTGGTAATCCAAGTTTTGGCTATTTTTTATCTCCCTCCTCCATACCATGGTCATAAAAAAAGCCGCCTCGTTTAAAACGAAGCGGCTGCATACAATAAATATATGTGACGTAATCTTAGATTACTTTAACATTTACCGCATTTAGACCTTTACGTCCTTGCTCAACGTCGTAAGAAACGTTATCGTTCTCACGGATCTTGTCGATCAGGCCGGATGAATGGACAAAGATTTCACTTTCTCCTGAGTTTGGAACGATGAAACCGAAACCTTTGGTTTCATTGAAGAATTTTACTACACCTTCTTGCATTGTGTTTAAATATAATTTGTTAAAGAACAAAGGTATAGATAAATATCCGAAAACAAGCAAATTTATTTTTTCGACGCTAGCTAGCGCTATGAATCTACCCTTCTGTAACAAAAAGACGGGTTCAACGGAACATGAAATTTAATTTGCAAGCCATACACGGACCAGTTTAATTCCTTAATTTAGCGAAGCGAACATTCTGGCTTTGGAAACATATCAACAAAAATATCCTCGTCTTGAAAAAGACTTTGCTTGGGTAACACGGGTTTCGTGGCTGATGGACGACAAGTTCAGCTTGCCGGGTACACGCTTCCGGTTCGGGCTTGATCCACTCATCAACCTGGTCCCTTTTCTCGGCGACATCATCGGATTTGCAGTATCCCTGGTACTCGTGTACGTCATGTGGCGAAACGGGGCTAGCCGCAAGTTAGTCATGCTGATGCTCATCAATATCGTGGTCGACCTAACGATCGGTGCCATCCCCGTTATTGGTAACGTTTTCGATTTCTTTTTTAAAGCAAACAAAAAAAACATTATCTTGCTTCGTGAGTTTTATTATGAAGGGAAACACCAAGGCAAAGGTAACGATATACTGGCCGTGCTGTTGGGTGCTTTCCTCTTACTGACATTCCTTTTCCTTTATATTCTTTGGAAGGGGTTTGTTTGGTTTATCAATGTGTTGTAATCTGATTCCTTATAATTACTAAACAATTAACAACAAAAAGACGAACTAGCGCTATGGACTATAAAATTGCATCCCTCAAAGAGCTGGAAGCTGAGGGAAAGAACATTAATAAACTTCCTTTTTCCATTCGGATACTGCTCGAAAACGTCATACGAAACCATGATGGCTTTGCGGTAACGGACGAACACTTGGAAACCCTGGCACATTGGGATCCCAAAGGCAGCGACCGTGAGGTCCCGTTTAAACCCGCCCGGGTATTGATGCAGGACTTTACCGGTGTACCCGCCGTGGTAGACATGGCCTCCATTCGGGCCGAGGTCATTCGTAAAGGTGGCGACGGCACAAAAATCAATCCGGCCATTCCCGTCGATCTGGTCATTGACCACTCGGTGCAGGTCGATTATTTCGGCACCAACTATTCCTACCAACACAATGTGGCCATGGAATATGAGCGCAATGCCGAACGCTACGAACTACTCAAATGGGGGCAATCTGCGCTTGACAACTTCACGGTTGTGCCCCCGGGCATGGGCATCTGCCACCAAGTTAACCTGGAATACCTTGCCAAAGGTGTCACTACCCGCGACGGATGGGCATTTCCAGACACCCTGGTAGGGACTGACTCGCATACCCCGATGGTTAACGGCATTGGTGTCATCGCGTGGGGCGTGGGCGGCATCGAAGCTGAAGCAGCTATGCTGGGCCAGCCTATTTATTTTACCTGCCCGCAGGTTATCGGCTTGAAACTGACCGGTAAAATACCGGCCGGATGTACCGCTACCGACATGGTTCTATCCATTACCAAGCTCCTACGCGACTATGGTGTGGTTAACAAATTCGTCGAAGTATTCGGTGAAGCGCTCGACCACCTTTCCGTCACGGACCGGGCTACGATTTCCAACATGTCGCCTGAGTTTGGCTGTACAGTCACCTATTTCCCGGTCGACGGACAGACCCTGGAATACATGCGCCGCACGAATCGATCGGAAGAGCAGATTAACCTGGTAGAAGAATATTGCAAAGAGAACCTCCTGTGGCGTACGGGAACAGAGGAGATCGAATATTCGGACATCCTGGAGCTCAACCTCGACACGCTTGAACCCACGCTGTCCGGACCCAAGCGTCCGCAAGACAAAATATTGGTCAAAGATCTGGCTCCTAAATTTTCAGAACTTATCCAAGACGAGTACAATCGTACCTACGTACCTGTACGCGACAGGCAAGAATCAGCCTGGTTAGCCGAGGGCGGTTCGGGATCGACGTTTACATACGAAAAACTGGAACCGAACAAACATGTGTCGGTAGAGCGGGAAGATATCCGCACGGTACGAATCAAAACAAAAAGCAAGGAATACGTACTAGGCGATGGCAGCATTGTCATTGCAGCCATTACCAGCTGTACGAACACCTCCAACCCTGCCGTGATGGTGGGTGCTGGATTGGTAGCCCGCAAGGCAGTCGAACGTGGCCTACGCACCAAATCATGGGTTAAGACCAGCCTTGCACCCGGTTCCAAGGTCGTGACCGAATACCTGAAACGCGCCAACCTGCTGGAGGATTTAGAAGCCCTACGTTTCCATACTGTTGGCTACGGCTGTACGTCCTGTATCGGCAACAGCGGCCCCCTGCCCCCACATATCGCGGAGGCGGTTGACAAGGGCGACCTGGTCGTGGCATCGGTTCTTTCAGGCAACCGGAACTTTGAAGCGCGCGTCCATTCACAAGTCAAAATGAACTTCCTTATGTCTCCCATGCTGGTCGTGGCGTACGCCCTCGTGGGCCGTGTGGATATCGACTTGATTAACGACCCGCTGGATTATGACCCCAACGGCAACCCGGTATACTTACGGGATATCTGGCCTACCCAACAGGAAATCGTCGACACCATCAATCAATCCATGCGTGTCGAGGACTTCAAGAACGTATACGACGTCATCTTTGACGGCGACGAGGAATGGAAAAACCTGAAAGCACCAGAGGGACTGACATTCGAATGGAGTCCAAACTCGACCTATGTACAGGAGGCACCGTTCTTTAAGGATATCAGCGACCAGCCTGAACCAACGAAAGACATCCATGATGCCCGCGTACTGCTTTACTTGGGCGATTCGGTTACCACGGATCACATCTCACCGGCCGGTTCGTTCAGACCGGAGTCTTCAGCAGGCACCTACCTGATGGAAAACGGTGTAGCCCACAAGGATTTCAACTCATACGGGTCCCGACGTGGCAACCACGAAGTGATGATGCGCGGCACCTTTGCTAACGTGCGTATCCGCAACCGGATTACCGATAAGGAAGGTGGGTACACCACATACTTGCCTACCGGCGAAACCATGTTGGTTTATGACGCGGCGATGAAATATGCCGAAACAAACACCCCACTCGTCGTATTGGCAGGCAAGGAATACGGCAGTGGCTCGTCACGCGACTGGGCGGCCAAAGGCGCCAACCTACTGGGCATCAAGGCCGTTATTGCCGAAAGCTTTGAACGCATACACCGCAGCAACCTGGTTGGTATGGGCATTGTACCCATGGTATTCCCTGAAGGCGAAAATGCGGAATCCTTGGGCCTAGACGGCACGGAAACATTTGAGATCAAAGGCATCGCTGAAGATCTGAAACCCAACAAATTGCTGACCGTTATCGCGACGAAGCAAAGTGGCGAAATCATTACTTTTGAATCGAAAGCTCGCTTTGACTCGGCCATAGAAATCGAATATTACCGCCACGGAGGCATATTGCACTATGTGCTCCGCGGATTTTTGAAAGGGTAAGGGTAGTATTGAGTATTGAGTATTGCGTATTGCGTACTGAGTACTGAGTACTGTGCCTACCTGCAGGTAGGTACTGCGTATTGAGACAAGAGACTCCAGACATTGTAATTGCCGTAGGCATTGATGGCCGGAGTCTCTTTCTTCTTGTCTCACGTCTAATGTCTCACGTCTGGCCTCCCCTTTAAATCCTATCAAAAAACCTGTATCTTTGCCCTTGCAAAACAACCCGTTTGCTTGCTGACATCACACCACCTCCTACGTGGTCATTGCCGGAAGAAAGGGACGGTATAAAGGCTAAATAATCCATGAGTAAAGTACATTTTTCCGAAAAATTCGAACAACGCCACAACGGCCCAAGTGAAGCCGAAACGGCGCAAATGTTGACGAGTCTGGGTGTCGATTCCATCGACCAGTTAATCGACCAGACCGTTCCTTCGCAAATCCGTGCCAAGCGCCCATTGTCACTGCCGCCTGCGCTCAGCGAAACGGCCTACCTGAAAAAAATGAGGGGTATCGCCGAGGGCAACAAGGTATTCAAATCCTATATCGGCCAGGGCTATTACGACGTGATATTACCGGGTGTCATCCTACGGAACGTATTCGAGAATCCGGGCTGGTATACGCAATATACACCTTACCAAGCCGAAATCGCACAAGGCCGCTTGCAAGCCCTGCTGAACTTCCAGACCATGGTCATCGACCTGACAGGTATGGAAGTAGCCAACGCATCCCTGCTTGACGAATCAACTGCAGCAGCTGAGGCTATGTTCATGCAGTATGGTATCCGTAAAAACAAAGATGCGGACACCTATTTCGTATCGGAAGACACCTTCCCCCAAACGCTTGAAGTATTGCAAACACGGGCACTGTCCTACGGGATCAAACTCGTGGTTGGCAACATCAACCACATACCGGATGACGAGAACTTGTTCGGTGTTCTGGTTCAATACCCGTCGGCGAGCGGCAAGTTGGTCGCCTATGACGAGATGGCCAAAAACCTGCATGAACGCGGGGTTACGGTATGTGCCGTGGCCGACCTGCTCAGCCTGAGCCTGCTGGAATCCCCTGGCACATGGGGTGCTGATGTCGTGGTAGGCAGCAGCCAGCGCTTCGGTATACCGATGGGCTTTGGTGGTCCACATGCGGGGTATTTTGCAACAAAGGAAGTCTACAAACGCAATATCCCCGGCCGCATCATCGGCGTGTCCATTGACGCCGAGGGCAAATACGCACTGCGCATGGCCCTGCAAACACGCGAACAGCATATCCGTCGCGACAAGGCTTCGTCCAACATCTGTACCGCCCAGGCTCTTTTGGCCATCATGGCCGGATTCTACGCTGCATACCACGGTCCGCAAGGCATCAAGAATATCGCCGAACGCACACACCACTTGACTGTTTTGCTCGATCGGGCTTTGCAGGCATTGGGCTACCGACAACTCAACGACACGTATTTCGACACCTTGCGTCTTGACGTGGGGGATCTGTGCGGCCCGTTGCAAGCTGAAGCCCTGAACAACGAAATCAACTTACATTATAGCGGCCAAGTCGTCGGTATTTCCGTCGACGAAGCAACCACTTACCAAGACATCGGGAAGCTCGTCAAGGTATTCGCCAAAATCAAGGGCAAAACCTTACAGGATGCGGATTTACCGGAATTAGCGGAAGCCGTAGACACCATCATCCCCGAGAAACTGCAACGGACGACGGACTACATGACCCACCCCGTATTCAACAGTTACCACTCCGAACACGAGATGCTCCGATACATCAAATCGCTGGAGGCTAAGGACCTTTCCCTGTGCCACTCGATGATTCCGTTGGGATCATGTACCATGAAACTGAATGCCACGACGGAGATGATCCCCATTACGTGGCCTGAATTCGGCAACGTACACCCCTTTGCCCCATCCGACCAAACGGGTGGATATCGGCAACTCATCGGTGAGCTGAACGATTGGCTATGCGAGATTACGGGATTTGCGAAAATGAGTTTCCAGCCCAACTCCGGGGCACAGGGTGAATATGCCGGTCTGATGGTTATCCGGGCCTACCATGAAAGCCGCGGCGACCACCACCGCAATGTGGTGCTTATCCCCGCTTCAGCACACGGTACCAACCCCGCATCAGCCAGTATGGCAGGCATGAAAGTGGTAGTTGTCAAATGCGACGAGCGCGGCAACATCGATGTTGATGACTTGCGCGAAAAAGCCGTCCAACATGCAGATAACCTGTCGTCGCTCATGGTCACTTATCCCTCCACCCACGGTGTGTTTGAAGAACCCATCATCGAGATTTGTGATATCATCCACGAAAACGGCGGGCAGGTTTACATGGACGGTGCCAACATGAACGCTCAGGTGGGTCTGACCAGTCCGGGCCTTATCGGCGCTGACGTTTGCCACCTTAACTTGCACAAAACGTTCTGTATCCCCCACGGTGGTGGTGGCCCAGGCATGGGCCCCATAGGCGTTGCCAAGCACTTGGTACCTTTCCTGCCAAACCACCCCGTTGTGGAAATCAGCGGAGAACAAGGTATTACTGCCGTATCGTCGGCACCTTGGGGATCTGCATCCATCCTATTGATATCCCATGGGTACATTGCCATGATGGGTAGCGAAGGGCTGACCAATGCTACACGATATGCCATCCTGAATGCAAACTATGTCAAAAACCGCCTCGAAGGACCATACAAAGTGTTATATGCTGGAGAAAATGGCCGGTGTGCCCATGAAATGATCCTCGATTGCAGGGAGTTCAAATCGGTAGGTATCGAAGTAGCCGACATCGCCAAACGGCTGATGGATTATGGTTTCCACGCACCGACGGTTTCGTTTCCTGTGGCAGGCACATTGATGGTGGAACCGACCGAATCGGAATCCAAAGCCGAGCTAGACCGCTTCTGCGATGCCATGATTGCCATCCGCGAGGAAATTGCCGACGTTGAAAATGGAACAGCCGACCAGCAACATAACGTATTGAAATATGCTCCGCACACGGCCGCGATCGTTAGTGCCGACGAATGGGATCGCCCTTACGCACGCTCAAAAGCGGCATTCCCACTGGCATTTGTACATGAGTTCAAATTCTGGCCTTCGGTATCCCGTGTCAACGATTCGTATGGCGACCGTACATTGGTATGCGCATGTCCTCCAATTAGCGAGTACGAAGAGGAAGCAATTTAATTTCTAGGAGTTAGGAGGGGCGTTATGTTTGTACTTTTATAAGTTACAAGCGTGGCGCCTCTTCTAATATTGCCCGGTGCTGAGCAAGACTAATGTACAAGCCTGTATCGGTTCGATACCGGCATCATGCGCCATGGCTTCCAGTTCGGGATTTTCGGCCCCCGGATTAAAGATGATTCGCTTGGGGTTGGTCTTGAGAATATAATCGTAGTACTCAGGCTGGCGCGCTGCCCCCACGTACATGGTTATGGTATCCACATCCGCATGCGGTTCGCCCATAGTCTCGATAGGCACACCTGCAACCTCCCCTTGCCGCAATCCAATGTTGACAATCTCATGTCCTGCACCCACCAGTCGATTGGCGGCGATGTTAGCATAGCGGTCTGGGTTAGTCGTTGCACCGATAATCAATGTCTTTTTTGCCATATCCTTTTTTTTTAATTGCACCTCTTTGTCCCTGCTAAAGCAAATCCCCACCTTGGGAATATCCCGCCTGTTTGATTAAGGGCATATCCAAGATAGCATAAAGTTCATCCAGGTTCAGTAAGCTGGCATTTACCATATTTGTCAGCAATACGATGGTCACATCATTAACCAAGTCTCGGACGTATAAGCTCCGGAACCCATGCCACCAGCCTGTGTGGTACACCACTTTATCGTTATCCTTATCAAAGGTACGCCATCCGTATCCATAATTAAAAATCTGTTTGGTGGGGGTACTCCTTCCTATGTAAGCCGAATCCAACGTGGATTCGTCTAAGATTCGCCCTTCGGCCAACGCCCGATCAAACAAGTACAGGTCCTGCACGGTACTGTAAATCCCCTTATCTCCCACCGGACCGTCCTGGAAATTCTGTACGACCGAGCGGCGCCATTCCCGATCGTGTCCAATCACGTCTGTTGGTATTTTCTCATAAACGGCCTTCGAATAAACCGCCGTATGCTGCATTCCCGCCGGTTTGAATATCTCGTTTTGCATATACACATCAAAAGTTTCGCCAGTAACAGCCTCGATGATGGAAGCCAACAAGATGTAATTGGTATTGTTGTAGAAAAACCGGACATCCGGATTGGCGTATAGTGCCGGTTTATGCTCAATAAACAAGTCGATCACGTCTTGGTTAGACATGCCCTTGCGCTTATCGGGCCAAAGCCCATCCGTGAAGTACATGTAGCTCGTCAGCCCAGAACGATGAGTCAGAAGCTGTTCAACGGTAATGCCAGGGTAGGGAAACCCCGGAATGAACTCGTCAACCGTTTGGTCCAGCGAGAGCTTGCCCTCTTCCCATAGTTTTAAAATAGCCGTAGCCGTCAGCGGTTTGCTTACCGAAGCGAGCTCGAATTGGGAGGTTATTTTCAGGCTATCTTTCATGAGGTAGTTAGCCCAACCAAATGTATTCTGGTACAGGATCTCCCCCTTTTTGGCAATCAATACATTACCGTTGAAACCCGAACGTTGGTGCAACCTCTTCATGAACGCATCGAGTTCCGGATGCGCGGCCGCCGGATCATACACCAACATCAAACTGTCTAGCCGATGGCGTTCTGCTTCGGCTTTTAACTGCTTTTTT
>CAZXSL010000050.1:10708-16886 GCA_964643235.1 uncultured Sphingobacteriaceae bacterium
GGCTGATTGACAGGCACCGAACAAGATTACAAACAGGGAAAAACCCCAGAAGATACGGAACATAGTATTTATCGGACAGACTGATTTATGAACACATTTACCAAGGAGCACAAAGCGATCTTGCCCCCTTATTTTAGCATAACTAACCCAAAACGCAAATTACGGGATTCATATCCATTTTTCTAAATAATCCTCGGTAAAACATTCGTTAGGCGACCCCGGAATACCAGACAAATCACGTTTATGGACAACCAAATAGTGGGGCATCCTGACCGCCAATATTTTTTTATTTTTGAAAAATCCAACCCCCTTTCCGTATATTAGGGTATTGTTTCATCATAAAAACTTACCATTATGCGATTTATTGCCGATGTACTTCTAACGGGTTTAGCAATTTTTGCGGCAGCTTACCTACTGCCGTCGAGTGCAGTTAGTGTCTCAGGTTTTGGTTGGGCTATATTGGCGGGGCTGATCATAGCATTTGTCAACGCCACGATTGGCACGGTGTTGCGGGTTTTTACGCTACCACTAAACATCCTCACCCTAGGCCTCGTATCATTCATCATCTCCGTGTTAATGGTCCAGCTAACCAGTTATTTCTTGGGAGACAAGTTCCATGTTGCCAATTTTTGGTGGGCGGCAGTTTTTGCAATTATCGTAGCGGTTATCCAACTGATTCTGGATGCGATTTTCGGGCGGGGCAAGGTCTAGACACCTATCACTTTTGCCAACACACCGCCTGCAGCTAAACGGATATTCGTATCTTTGCCCTGTATTAGGACAAACGACTGAAATTTATGTTTTTTGAACGAGTTTACGATAAGAGTTTGGCGCAAGCCAGTTATATTATTGGTTGTCAAGCAAAAGGCGTGGCCATGGTTATCGACCCCAAACGGGATATCGACGATTACCTAACCATTGCACAAAAGAACAGCCTGACCATCACACATATTGCCGAGACGCACATCCACGCCGATTTCCTGAGCGGGGCACGCGAACTAGCGGCAGCTACCGGAGGGCAACTGTACCTCTCCAATGAAGGTGGCCCGGATTGGCAATACGACTTCCCACATATCGGTGTCGGCCATGGCGATGTCATCGAGGTGGGCAACCTGAAAATCGACGTGCTCCACACGCCTGGCCATACGCCGGAAAGCATTAGCTTCCTGCTAACCGATACGCCCGCATCATCCGAGCCGGTCATGGTATTCACTGGTGATTTCGTATTTGTCGGCGACATCGGTCGCCCGGATCTGCTTGAAAAAGTAGCCGGCATGGCCAATACGCAACGCGCAGGTGCCCAACAGATGCACACGTCCATCCAGCAGTTTGCACAGCTGCCCGATTATATCCAGGTATGGCCCGGACACGGAGCGGGGTCTGCCTGCGGGAAAGCATTGGGTGCGGTCCCCAGTTCAACTGTCGGATACGAGAAAATACGGAACTGGGCGTTCAGCCACCCGGACAATGAGGAGGCCTTTATCGAAAATCTACTTGACGGGCAACCGGAGCCACCGAAATATTTCGCTGAGATGAAAAAGCTCAACAAGACCGAGCGCCCGCTCCTGGTTGAGGTCCCCGACATACCGAAATTGTCTAATGAGCAGTTTACCGAATTTTATAAGGGTGGCGGCTTGGTCATCGACACTCGAAATAAGACAATATATACCCAGGGCTACCTACCGGGCAGCCTCAATATCCAAGGAAACAATTCCTTCGCAACCTGGGTAGGGTGGTTGCTAGACTACCAAACACCGTTTGTCCTCATTGCTGATGATTCCCAAATCGAGGATCTGACACGCAAGTTGATGCGTATCCCAATGGACTTGATCCACGGATACGTTTCGGATATCGGCTCGTTGGACATCGGCAAGAAGCAAGCCCGAACGATCGACTTAGCGGGCATGAAAGCCCTCGTAGGTGACGACAACTCCCAGCTTATCGACGTACGCGGGCGATCCGAATACGAAGCGGGACATATCCCCGGAGCCAAGCATGTTTTCGTTGGTACGATGCCGGACAACTTGGATAAAATGGACAAAAACAAGCCGGTGGTGGTATATTGCCAAAGCGGAGACCGGGCATCCATCGCCCGATCTGTGCTCGAACGGGAAGGCTACACGGATGTGTCGGCATACTTTGGCAGTATGGGTGAGTGGCGAGCGACGGGCCAAACGATTGAAAAAACCGTGCGCGATACGGCACTTAGCCGTTAAGTCGATAAAAAAAGGATAATCACTGCGATTTGAAGGACCGGTGCTTGCTTTTTCCAACAATCGCCACTAACTTCGTGTTATGTATTTTTTCAGGAAAAAGGATCCAAACAGGCCTACGAATTTCAATTTGAAGGTCATGCATATTATCAATGCCATTGCCATTACCCTGTTTGTATTGGCTATCCTCTATAAAATACTGGAAACGTTATTTTTCAATTAATACGCAACACTCATTTTACGAAATGTCATCATCCAAGCAAATTATCGAAACCCAACACGCCCCGGCACCCATCGGACCTTACAACCAGGCGATCAAGGCCGGCAATACCCTGTACGTATCCGGGCAAATCCCAATCGACCCAACTACCGGTGAGTTGGTATCCGATTCGTTGGAAAACGAAGCGCACCAAGTATTGAAAAACGTCGGTGCTGTACTCGAAGCGGCAGGCTATGGTTTTGGCGACGTGGTTAAGACGTCCATATTTCTACGCAACATGGACGATTTTGCTGCAGTCAACCAAGTATACGGCAGCTATTTCACGGAATCCGAACCCGCCCGGGAAACGGTAGCAGTAGCTGGATTACCAAAGAATGTGAATGTCGAGATTTCCGTTATTGCGTGGAAAGCATAAATGGCCACATCCCGCCCCCGAACAGCTGACCAAGGTCGGCTGAAGTACTTCGCCGCGGCATCATTCGCCGCCATCCTGTGGGGCTTCATGGCCATCCCCCTGCGAAATATACAGCAATGGAGCGCCACGGATATCCTCTACTACCGAATTCTCATATCAACGGTATGTATTTGGCTATTTATCGGGCTTTTCAGAAAAAAACACTTCCGGACAGACGCCCTGCTTTTTGTCGAGCTTCCGCCCGAGCGAAAAAAACGCATGGTTTGGGTCCTCGTCACATCCACCCTGCTCATACTAGGCAATTGGTTTTCGTATATCTACGTCGTTAACAGCATTAGCATACAAGTCGCAGCTTTTGCTTACCTGGTGTGCCCGCTGCTGACGACCGTAGCCGCATTTTTCATCCTCCACGAACCCCTATCCGTCATTAAGAAAACCAGCCTTGGCATTGCGCTGATTAGCGTCATCCTCTTGGCCACGGGCTCGCTCGTCGATGTAGCTTGGTCTGTGGGAGTCGCTTCGCTTTATGCGCTATACCTCATCGGACAACGGATGACCGGGCAATTTGACAAGCTCAACGTACTTGCTTTACAACTCGTGCTCGCCTCCCTGATTATCCTGCCGTTTATGCTATGGCAAAACCATCCGGTGCCGATGGAAACGACCTTTTGGCTCAACATCACCATCATTTCGATCGTCTTTACCATCATCCCACTATACTTAAGCTTGTATGCCCTCATCGGGATTTCATCCTCTACGGTGGGCATCCTGATATACGTCAACCCCATCGTGGCTTTCGCCGTGGCTTATTATCTCTTTGACGAACAAATTACAACCCACCAAGTCATTGCCTACGGCATCTTGGTGTTTGCTATCGTACTGTTCAATTGGGAGATGCTCCGGCGATGGATTGCCCCATCAGCGACGATCCGAAAAACATAAAAAGATGTACGCACGGTGTCTCATTTCAACCACTTCATGCGCTTTCTTTTGTGCTCCTTATGCTCCTGCTGTCGGTATCGTTTGTGAGGAGGGTAAGGCTATCATCCAGCGCGCAGCTAATTAAAGCGAGAAACAGTAGTTCTTTTTTTCTTATTTTAGCCATGCAATCATGGCTGAACTGAGCACCATAACACCCATCGCGTACCTCAAGGGCGTAGGCCCGAGTCGTGCCGAATTACTCAATAAGGAACTGGGTATCCACACGTTTGGCGATATGCTTTGCCATTATCCCTTCCGCTATATCGATCGCACGCAATTCCACAAAATCAACCAGGTGCACCCCGACCAGCCTACGGCCCAGATTATCGGCAGGCTAAGCGGATTGGAAGAAGTGGGTGCCAAACGCGGCAAGCGCCTGGTCGCCACGTTTAGCGACGACACGGGCAACATGGAGTTGGTATGGTTCCAAAGCATTACTTGGGTAAAAAAAAGCGTACAACCTGGTGCCGTGTACATCATCTTCGGCAAGCCAAACCTTTTTAACGGGCAGTTGTCGATGACCCACCCGGAGATGGAACTGTACAATCCCATGGCGGCTAACAAAGGTAATCTTAGCCTACAACCCGTTTACAGCTCGACCGAAAAACTCAAAAAACAAGGACTGGACAGCCGTGGGATCCAACGCCTGCAAATGGCATTGTTGGAAAGCATAGCACATACCTTGCAGGAATCACTTCCGCAATACCTAATCGACGCCAATCGGCTCATTCCGCTGCGACAGGCCCTGATTTCAATCCATTTTCCGGAAAGCCAGCACGAATTACAACAAGCCATTACACGCCTCAAGTTTGATGAACTGTTCTTCATCCAGCTCAAGCTACTGAAAAGCAAACTCAATCATTCCAAAAAATTCAAGGGTCACCGATTTGAGCGAGTAGGAAAATGTTTTAACACCTTTTACCATGAGCGTCTTCCTTTCGAGTTGACGAATGCCCAAAAGCGGGTCGTGCGCGAAATACGGCGGGATACGGACACCGGCGGGCAAATGAACAGGCTGGTGCAAGGCGACGTGGGCAGCGGCAAAACCGTCGTGGCGCTGATGAGCATGTTGCTTGCTATTGACAACGGCTTCCAAGCTTGCCTGATGGCCCCCACTGAAATCCTCGCCCAACAGCATTACAACGGCATCCGTCGCTTACTGGGCAGCGGCCTGGCTAGCGTCAGCCTGCTAACGGGTTCAACCTCAAAAAAAGACCGCAATCTGCTGCACACCGCTTTGGAAGATGGCACGCTGGATATCCTCGTGGGCACACATGCCTTAATTGAAGACAGCGTACGTTTCCACAACCTCGGCTTGGTTGTAATTGACGAGCAACACCGGTTCGGGGTGGCACAGCGGTCGAAGCTTTGGCGGAAAAACCAAATCCCACCCCACATGCTGGTCATGACGGCCACACCCATCCCCCGCACACTGGCCATGACCTTATATGGCGACCTGGATATCTCCATCATCGACGAACTGCCTGCGGGGCGCAAGCCCATTAAGACCATGCATCTGTACGAAAGTAGCCGGCTACGCATGTTTGGTTTTATGAAAGAGGAAATAGCCAAAGGCAGGCAGGTATATATCGTGTATCCCCTGATATCTGAAAGCGAGAAGATGGATCTGATGTACTTGGAATCGGGGATCGAAACCCTGTCGCGCGAGTTTCCATTGCCTGACTACCGCATCAGCATCGTGCATGGCAAAATGCCGGTCAAGGACAAGGATTTCGAGATGCAGCGCTTTGTGAAGGGCGAAACACAGATCATGGTGGCTACGACGGTTATTGAGGTGGGTGTTGACGTGCCCAATGCCTCGGTCATGGTTATCGAGAATGCGGAACGCTTCGGACTATCGCAGCTCCACCAACTCCGTGGACGTGTAGGCCGCGGTGCAGACCAGTCGTACTGCATCCTGATGTCATCTCAAAAACTGAGTAAGGATGGAAAAATACGTTTAGAAACCATGGTGCGAACCACCGATGGATTTGAAATTGCCGAAACCGACCTCCAATTGCGCGGCCCCGGCGACCTAGCCGGCACCCAGCAAAGCGGCGTACTCGACCTGAAACTGGCTGATCTATCCACCGACCAAGCGTTACTGACACATATCCGCAACACGGTCATCGCCATATTTAAGGACGATCCCGGCCTGGACAAACGCGAAAACGCATTGCTACGCACGTATTTGACAGACCGGGATCCGGGTATCAGCTGGGAAAAGATTTCATAGGTAGAGTAGGGACAAATGCCCAATTTCCTTTTCCCTAGGGCTGCGCCCTTATCCTTAAAACGCTAGCCCTCCCTAATCGATAACCACCGTTTTATCATCAGTCCCTTGCGGAC
>CAZXSL010000051.1:0-16659 GCA_964643235.1 uncultured Sphingobacteriaceae bacterium
AAGATTTATCCTCCAAAATACCTAGTTGTAGGTATTGCGGAGGATTTCTTTTTTTGTGTAATCTTGTGGGAACTCAAGGGAAATCACATTTTGCGTTTTTGTGGCAGGGTTATTGTTCGAAAATATAGGCTGTTGTTTCGGGAACTTGGCTTTTTTGTGATTGGGTGTAGCAAGTCTCCCTTTTTTTTCGTCTAGTAGATATTGTGCAGATCGTTGCTAACTAAAAAATGGTTATATGAGAAGCCTTATACTCCGTTTCAAAACCGTTCCTCGGTGGACTATCCTCCTGCTGGATTTCGCGATTGTTGTATGGTCATTTACCTTTGCTTATTTCATTGCCCAGCAATTTAATTTCCAGGATATTCTCCGTAGTCATTTATTTTACTATACAGCACTGTATAGTTTAATTGCCATAACGACATTTTATGCCATGCGTATCCACACGGGGTTGATCCGTTATTCGGATACCCGTGATATGCTCAAGATTTTTTCGGCCATGTCTTTGACTACCGTCGGTTATGCATTGGCTGCACACCTCATTTTAAAATCGTTTTTGGGTTCCATACCTCCCAATTTCGTTACCATTCTACTTGTCAATTTTTCGATTGCCACCTCGCTTCTGATCATGATGCGGATTGTGGTCAAGAATATATATTTTACCGTCATGCGCAAGGTGCTCGATGTGGATACCGTTAAGGTGCTTATCTATGGCTCGGACCAAAATGCCGTCATGGCTAAGCAGGCACTGGAAAGCAGCAAGGAATCCAAGTTTGTTATCATCGGTTTTATTGACACTCACCGCGGCAAATTGAATAGCTACATCGAACGAAAGCGGGTGTACCACATCAAAGACTTGGCCATGCTTAAGGAGAAGTACTCGATAGATAAGCTGATCCTCGTCAAGGAGTACATGGGGCAAAAGGACAAAAAGCTGATCGTGGAGCGTTGCCTGCGGGTGGGAATCAAAGTGTTAACCGTTCCGCCGGCTACCGAGTGGGTTTCAGGAAGGTTAAAGAAACAGCAGATCAAAAACCTTCGCATCGAAGACCTGTTGGAGCGTCCGCCTATTCGGATTAACAACGCGCACATCTGTGACGACTTATGTGGTAAACGTATACTCATTACCGGTGCCGCAGGTTCTATCGGCTCTGAAGTGGTGCGGCAAGTATTGAAATACGAACCCCAAATGTTGATCCTTTGTGATCAAGCCGAGTCGCCGATGCATGAGATTCAACTGGAAATTGAGGAACGGTTCCCTGCGTCTAATGTGAATATCGTGATAGCCGATATCCGTAATTTGGAGCGTATGCATAGGGTTTTTAATGATTTTAGGCCCGAACTGGTATACCACGCAGCAGCATATAAGCACGTACCCATGATGGAACGTAATCCGGGCGAAGCCGTTAGTACGAACGTAGAAGGCACAAAGAACATTGCAGATTTGTCGGTACTGTTTGGTGTCAAGAAGTTTGTCATGATCTCGACGGACAAAGCTGTGAATCCGACCAACGTGATGGGGGCCTCCAAGCGTATTGCTGAAATCTACACCCAGTGCTTGGATAGTGAACAGACTTTCCGCTTTTCCAATCCGGCGGGTAATATGTCGGAAATAAAGGGTACGCGGTTTATTACTACCCGATTTGGTAACGTGTTGGGATCGAACGGGTCAGTCATTCCTAGATTTAGGGCACAGATTGAAAAAGGAGGCCCGGTAACGGTTACACATCCGGACATTACCCGGTTCTTCATGACCATACCCGAAGCCGTTCAGTTGGTTTTGGAAGCGGGCACCATGGGCACGGGTGGTGAAATCTATGTGTTCGATATGGGTAAACCCGTTAAGATTGTCGATTTGGCAACCAAGATGATCCAGTTGGCCGGCTTGCAACCGGGTAAGGATATCGATATCGTGTATTCTGGATTGCGCAGCGGTGAGAAACTCTATGAGGAGTTGCTCAACGATACCGAAACCGTATTGCCAACTCATAACAGCAAGATTAGCATTGCGCGGGTTAAACCATGCGACGTAAAAATGGCCAAGCGAATGATCAATGAGCTGATTGCGCTTAATATGCGTAAGAACAGTAGCGGCATCGTAAAGAAGATGAAAGAGATTGTGCCTGAATTTGTAAGCAATAATTCGCCGTTTGAAGCACTGGATACCCCAGTAGCTACGGTAGAGGATAAATAGCCACTTTATTGCTTAGGCTAATTCGAATACTGTACTTCGTGTACCCTAGCCGGCAACCTGTTTGCCGGCTTTCGTTTGATGGCCTTTACATTCCTATGCACATGCCGGGGTGGGATAAAACCATTCGAAAAGGTGCATGATTGTATAATTCTCGTAATATTTCCCAAAAAATGATGTGGTTCTACGTCGTTGGCTGTAACTTAGTGGCTATCCATAAGTCCTAAGCAGTAAGCAAGAAGTACTTGGTATAGCAGCTGGTATTGCCGGTATGTAAATCCCAAGTGGAATATATAACATCATTAGAAGAAGTCGGAGAGATATGAAATCATTTTTTAAATATGTACTGGCCACAGTTACTGGTATTATTCTGTTGACAGTAATCGGGTTTGTGCTGCTGATTGCCGTAGTGAGCAGTCTGAGTAAGGAGAAGGATGTGTTTGTGGCTCAGAATTCAGTGTTGCATATAACGTTGAACCATGAAATTACTGAACGTACTATACCCAATCCCTTTGAAGGGCTTGATATACCCGGTTTGAATACGATGGTTTCGCTCGGATTGGACGATATCGTGCATCGTGTGCGCGAGGCAGCTGACGATGAGCGTATCAAGGGTATTTATTTGGACCTGTCGGTTGTCTCAGCCAGTTTTGCGACCCTCCAGGAAATCCGAGATGTTCTGCTGGAATTTAAGGAGTCAGGTAAGTTTATTGTGGCTTATAGCGAGGGATATACCCAACGCGGGTATTTCATAGCCTCGGTGGCAGATAAAGTCTATTTGAATCCTGAGGGCGCTTTGGAATTCAACGGGCTAGCTTCCCAAATTGTGTTTCTTAAAGGTGCCTTGGATAAGCTCGGTATTGATATGCAGGTCATCAAGGTAGGTACCTATAAAAGTGCAGTCGAACCGTTTATCCTGGACCGGATGAGTGACGAAAACCGCGAACAGGTAACCTCATTTATTGGTAGCATTTATAATAATTTTCTCTTGGATATTGCCGCTAGCCGGGGTGTCCACCGTG
Organism: uncultured Sphingobacteriaceae bacterium; assembly: GCA_964643235.1. Taxonomy (GTDB): domain Bacteria; phylum Bacteroidota; class Bacteroidia; order Sphingobacteriales; family Sphingobacteriaceae; genus CAYRGQ01. The sequence continues at coordinate 3,211 of CAZXSL010000051.1, forward strand.
ATACCTTATTCGCAATAGCCGACGGGATGTTGGTAGAAACTCCGGAAGACGCACTGAAACATAAGCTCGTTGATGAGCTTATGTATAAGGATGGAGTGCTCGACGAGCTCCGTTCTTTGCTTGATGTCGACAAGGATAAGGACATCCGTTCGGTAAGCCTTACCAAATACAAGCCGGAGTCTACGACTTCTTCATCACGCAATCGTGTCGCGGTCGTATATGCGGTGGGCGATATCGTTTCGGGCGAGGGATCCGACAGCCAAATTGGGTCGGAACGAATCTCTCGTGAGCTGCGGCGTGTGAGGCAGGACGAACGAGTAAAAGCCGTCGTGCTGCGTGTTAATTCGCCCGGTGGCAGTGCGTTGGCCTCCGACGTCATTTGGCGTGAGGTGGACTTGCTGCGTGAAGAAAAACCGATTGTTGTGAGCATGGGTGACGTAGCCGCTTCGGGTGGGTACTATATCTCGGCCGCTGCCGACTCCATCTTTGCACAGCCTAATACCATCACGGGATCCATTGGCGTATTTGGGCTCATCCCGAATATGCAAGGATTGATGAACGATAAATTGGGCCTGTCTTTCGATGAAGTCAAAACGGGGGAGTATGCTGATTTTCTTATCAATGTGGATAGACCGCTGTCAGGCGAGGAGGAAGCTATCCTGCAAAGGAGCGTAAACCGGGTTTATGATACGTTTATGAAACGGGTAGCGGACGGTCGGGATATTTCGGTGCAGCAAGTGGACAGTATCGGGCAAGGAAGGGTTTGGACTGGCGAGCAAGCATTGGCAATCGGCTTGGTGGATCGCTTGGCCAGCTTAGACGAAGCCGTAGAGGCTGCCGCTGCAATGGCTAAGCTCGAAGACTATCGGCTGGTCCAATATCCGGCGGTGAAGCAGCCATTTGAAAATATTATGGGGACTTCTACCGATAAAATTAGCACTTGGTTTACTAAGCGCGAACTCAAACAGCATTACATGATTTATGAACAAATGAAATCGGTAATGTCCAATACGGGTATTCAGGCACGTATCCCTTTCACGTTTGAAATCTATTAGCCTATGGTTCGTATTACGGAATGTCCTCGTGATGCCATGCAGGGTATCTTGGGTTTTATACCCACCGATGTCAAGGTGGCGTACCTGAACAGGTTGCTACGTGTCGGCTTTGACCGTCTTGATTTTGGAAGCTTTGTGTCGCCTAAGGCCATCCCGCAGATGCGCGATACGGCTGAGGTGTTGGCACAGTTGGACCTCGCAGGCACCCCGACCAAGCTGCTGGCGATTATTGCCAATGTGCGTGGGGCTCAGGATGCCGTGCAGCACGCCCCCGTTGATATTCTTGGCTTTCCGTTCTCCGTATCCGAAACTTTTCAATTACGCAATACCAATAGCACCCGCGAACAATCATTGGATACCGTGCGCGAAATCGTATCCTTATGTAGCGACCATGGCAAGATCCCGCTGGTGTACCTTTCGATGGGGTTCGGTAATCCCTACGGCGATGAATGGAGCCCCGAGGTCGTCGCGGAATATGCCGAGCGCCTTGCGGGGATCGGTGTGCGCCATTTTGCCCTGGCCGATACGGTGGGCAGCTCGACTTCCGATCAGATCAAAACCTTGTTTACCTATCTGAAGGGGCGTCTGGGGGATATGGAACTTGGCTTACATCTCCACAGTACGCCGGATGCCAGCCGGGATAAGGTCAAAGCTGCGCTAGATGCGGGATGCGATCGGTTTGATACGGCATTGCGTGGCTTTGGAGGTTGTCCTATGGCGGCTGACCAGCTGACGGGTAATATCGCTACCGAAGTTTTGCTTGAACTGTGTACAGCCGAAGGCATGGATACGGGCCTGGATCAGTCCGCATGGCAGGAGGCCATGCATTACAGCAACCGGGTTTTCCATAACAGCGGTGTCTAAGCCTGGAGCTCATCGCTAACAATTGAATAGCGAGTTGCTTTGTATCAGGCCTCTGATCGGCGTTTAATTCCTTGGTTTTATTTTGTCTACAACCCTGAAAGCCGTACTTTTGCGCGAGCTATTCGGTGTGCGTATATGTTTTGCGCCGTCGGATTGGGGTGGATTTATTCAAATTAAAAACAAAGATGAGTTTAGTTGTAATCGGTTCGGTAGCATTTGATGCCATAGAGACTCCCTTCGGGAAAACAGATAAGATTGTAGGTGGTGCGGGCACATTTGCCAGTTTAGCGGCCTCATACCTGTATGACGATGTGAAACTGATAGGTGTCGTAGGTGGCGATTTCGGTGCTGATAACCTGAATATACTGAAATCAAGGAAAATTGATATCGAAGGGGTACAAATCAAGGAAGGGGAGAAGTCCTTTTTCTGGTCTGGGAAGTATCATAACGACATGAACAGCCGCGATACGTTGGTTACCGAATTAAACGTATTGGGAGACTTCGATCCGATTGTCCCCGACAGCTACCAAGATTGTAAATACCTGCTTTTGGCCAACCTTTCGCCTGAGGTACAACTGAAGACCTTAGCGTATTTAAAGAATAAGCCCAAATTGGTGGTCATGGACACGATGAACTTTTGGATGGACGTGGCTCTGCCGGATTTGAAGAAAGTATTGGGGAAAGTCGACGTGCTGACCATCAATGACGAAGAGGCACGCCAGCTATCTGGCGAATATGCATTGGTGCGTGCGGCTGAAAAAATCATGGCCATGGGACCTAAATACCTGATCATTAAAAAAGGCGAACATGGGGCGTTGCTTTTTGGCAACGGGAAGATTTTCTCGGCTCCCGCACTGCCTTTGGCCGAAGTTTACGACCCGACAGGCGCGGGGGATACTTTTGCAGGTGGTTTTATTGGTTACTTGGCTAAAGTGGGTACGATCAACTTCAACAACATGAAGAATGCTGTCATCTTCGGATCGGCGCTCGCTTCGTTCTGCGTGGAGAAATTCGGCACGGAACGCCTGCAAGAGTTGACAAAGAAAGACATCAAAAGTCGGATAGCCCGCCTGGCCACGCTGAGCCGGTTCGAGATCAAGGGCTAGCGTGCTGATTCAGGTACCCGGATGTTTTCAAGTATGGTAAAGTAGCGGTGAGTGTGTATTGGGATTGGTTGTTGAAAAGTCGCCCTATTCATAAAAGGAGACCTACCTTCGGGAACCGGCCAAACACCTGCTCCGAATGTGGGGCGTCCGAGAGTTCATGGGTTAGGTCTTGCCCGGCCCAGTGTTCATAATGATGCCCTCGATACCACAAACGACTAAGGGATACATCGTAAATGTATCCCTTATATGCTATCCAGACCTCTTCTCTGTCGTGGCCATTTCTCAGTGCTAATTGGGCACGTGTATAAGCCGGTAAGTTATCGTTCATGAACCAAGATGTCCGAAATATTATCGCCGGGCTTCTTTGTATGTGTGCAATGAGCGTTTCATGGATTTCCGTGCAACGTGTATGCGGGTTTTGACCGTGCCAATTGGAATATCCAGGTGTTGGGATATCTCATGGTATTTGTAGCCTTCGTAATACATGCTAAACGGAATGCAATAATCATCGGAAAGCTCATCCATAGCCCGTTGGATATCTTCCATCACGAACTTACCTTCACCGTCGTTGCGTGTGGCACTGTGGGCCAAATTGGCACTTGAAATCTCGTCTGATTTAGTAACCAAAGCACTGGTCTTGACGAAACGCCGGTAATTATTGATGAATGTGTTTTTCATGATGGTATACAGCCACCCTTTCAGGTTGGTACCTTCCTTGAATTTGCCAAAATACGTGACGGCTTTCAGGACCGTGTCCTGTACTAAATCCTGGGCGTCCTCGTGGTCTCGGGTAAAGTGGAGGGCATAAACGCGTAATGAATCTGTGTGTTGAACGACTAGGTTGTTGAACTCAAATTTTGTCATCTCTTTACGGTTTAAGAGTTTTGGAGTATTTGCCCCAAAACAAGTGAAACAATTTGTTAATCGCAGGTGCGGCTTCGGGTTTAACGCAGTAGCCACAGCTTGCGTTTGGTTAACATTCGTATGGAAATTCGTGCAAGTATCGTGCTAAAATATTTCACGTAACTCCTGCAGCTATTCCTTAATTTTTGTTTTTGGCCGTTTTGTTTATAATTAGATAATATTGACTTCGCGTTCAAGTTTGACGGTAAACCGCTGATATACATCGGTTATAATTTCTTCGGACAAGTTGTAAACTTCTGTGCCAGAGGCGTTATCGTAATTAACGAGGACGAGTGCCTGGTTTTTCCAAGTTCCCGTTCCACCGACTTGCTTACCTTTCCAACCGCAATATTCAATAAGCCAGCCAGCGGCTAATTTTCTCTTTTCGTTATTTACCGGGAAACTGACAATATCGGGATATTTTTCCTTTAGTTGTTCAAAATGTTGGACACTGATGATGGGGTTTTTGAAAAACGAACCCGAGTTTCCGATTGTGGAAGGGTCGGGTAATTTGCTTACACGAATAGCTGATACAACCTCCGCAATATCCCGTATAGTGGGTTTTTTGATGCCCCTAGCAGCTAATTCGTCCGATATGGCTCCATACGACGTGTTGATATTCGAAGTTAAGGACAGCTTTAGGGATACTTCTGTAATGATGTATTTTCCCCGAGCCTCGGGCTGCTTGAACATGCTGTCTCGGTAAGAGAATCGGCAAGCATCCCGATCGAATGTGGATAGTTCCCCAGTTTGGGTATTAAATACACGACATTCGAGGAAAACATCCATCAATTCGGTGCCGTAAGCTCCGATATTCTGGATGGGGGCAGCCCCAACGCTACCCGGTATAAGTGCCATATTTTCGATACCCGCAAACCCGTGCTCAATGCAATACCAAACCAAATCGTTCCAGACAACACCGGCTCCAGCGTGCACGATCACAGTGTCGCCACGAACCTCATGACGGATGCCTGGTATGCCGATGTGTACGACCAGACCGTCAAAATCGCCCGTAAACAGGATGTTGCTGCCACCGCCCAAAACAAGAAAACGCGTAGCTCCAGACATCGCCCCGCGTCCATATAACTCAATCAGCTCGGCTTCGGAAGCGATACGGACGTATGAGGAGGCTATGGCCGCCACACCAAACGTGTTGTATGCCTGTAATTGGAGATCTTGTGTGAATTGCAGTCCCATGGAAATGCCCTGTGTGTAAAATTTTTGCGGAATAACTAGTATCTTAGCGTTATCCTAGTCAAAGATAATGCATTGCTTTGATAGGTACCCTACGATTTAACAAAAACATCAATGGCAAGAGCGGAAAAAAAAAGACAGGAAATTCTGGATGCAGCGATATACCGTTTTTCGCATTTCGGCGTGGTCAAGACAACCATGGCCGAGATTGCCAGTGATTTGTCACTCTCTAAGGCTACCCTGTATTATTATTATCCGGATCGAAACCATTTGTTTGCAGCTGTGCTCGACCGTATTGTAGGCGAAGTGACAGATGACATCAACGAGAAACTGAGCCAGGGATTTGAGGATGACCTCCACCAAGCGATGGAGTACATATTGGATAGGCGAATTACTTTCCTGACCCGGCATTATAAACTATTGGAGAGTTTAAACCAGATCAGTCAGGAACTGCCCCAGGTAATCGAGGAAACCATTGCACGCGCACAAGCCAAAGAATTGGAGATTATCCATCGTATCCTGACCAGCGGAGTGGATAGTGGAAAATTCCGTGTCGATAACCTAGATGAAACAGCCAAGATGTTTTTCTATGCAATCGTGGGAATGCGCTTTGCGGTACTCCGGATGAACCAGACCGACTTTTTCCCGACACAGGAAGAATTTGACCAGATCCTTGTCCTCCAAAAAAAGCTTGTTGTCATTCTATTTGACGGCTTGATGGCAAAGAAAAGTTAGTATCCGATCACCGGCTTTTGCTATTTTGATATAATATGCCCGATGATCTGATCGGCATGTATTCGTGAGTTTTCGATAAACCATGCATGGGTGTTCATGCCTCCACAGACTACTCCTGCCAGATACAATCCGGGGATGTTGGTTTCCATGCTCTCCGGGTTATGTGTCGGTGTTTTAGTCTGGTCATTGGACAGTTGGATGCCAATCCGTTCTAGGAAGCCAAAATGGGGCTGGTAGCCGGTTAGTGCCAGTACAAAATCATTTGGAATGGTAATATTGCCTTCGGGAGTCTGTATATCCACTTCACCTTCGCGTATGGCCGTCAGGTTGCTGTGATAGAAAACCCGTATTTCCCCGGCTGCGATTCGGTTTTCGATATCGGGGCGAACCCAGTATTTTACGCGGTTTCCGATGCTTTCACCACGTACGACCAGGGTGACATCGGCACCTTTCCGGAATGTTTCCAGGGCGGCATCAATGGACGAATTACTTGCTCCCACAACTACGACACGCTGCTCGGCGTAATAATGCGGCTCACGGTAATAATGGCTAACCTTAGGGAGGTCTTCGCCTGGTATGTCTAGCATATTGGGGACATCGTAGAAGCCGGTAGCCACAATGACATGGTGTGCCAGATAACTTGATTTATCGGTGCGTACGTCGAATATTCCATCACGGTTACGGACGTCCGTCACTTCCTCGAACAGGCGTGTGTTGAGGTCAAATTTTTGACGGATACGGCGGTAGTACTCCAAAGCTTCGGCTCGCTTGGGTTTGGGATTAGTGGATACGAAAGGGACCCCGCCTATTTCCAGGCGTTCGGATGTGGAAAAAAAAGTCATGGTCTGCGGGTAGTGGTACAGGGAATTGACCAAGCAGCCCTTTTCAATGATGACGTAAGACAGACCGGCTTCCGCAGCACGGATACCACAGGCCAGACCAATGGGGCCGCCTCCGATAATCAGCACGTCATACGGTAGGGGAGAGGATGTATTCATGTAGGGCAAAGTTACGGTACAAAGCACGCAAAAACAAGCCGGTTACTATGCTGTTTTATACTGACTTTGCCTCCGTGGCTTCGGTTGTGGGGAGGGTCGTTATCCGTTGGGTTACCTTTTGGATATCGGAGGCTATGCGTAGCAAGAAGTTCAGTTGCTCGGTAACGGCAGCACCATCTTCCGTATCCGCTTGTTCGGGGTCGGTATCGCGGGTTGGGCGTAGAGTCAGTTCGCTAAATGGCGATTCCGAATCCTCGTCGGGCAGCGCATGGATAGATTGTGCCAATTGGTACAGGATATTACGGGTTTTACGGATATGCTCATCGGTGATGGATGTTTCGTCCGCATCCGTTACGGCACTTAGTAGCGCGACAGAATAGGAGGAGAGGATGTGGTTGAACACGACAAACCTGTTCATGTCCGACGCATGCACCTGCTTGCTCTTTGGCTCGGTCATCATCCGTTGGAACGACGACCCCATGTTGGCTGACGTCACGTAAACGTCTTTGCGGGCCAACTTGTATTCCAGTACGGGAATCGTTTCGCCAGCGAAGATCCGCAGGGCATGCCCGATGTAGTTGTAGTTGGCGATGAGTAGCTTGCGCATGTTGTCGTATACCTGGGTGCTCTCCCACGAAGGGAAGATGATGTAGCTGGACACAAAGGCCAATACCGACCCGATGACCGTGTCAAGAATCCGTTCTTGTGCTACTGCTATTGTGTTGATACCCATGAAGCTGAAAAGAATCAAGACAAAAGGCGTCATGAACATGACGGCTACGATATAGTTGATTCGGATGAAACTATACGTTGCGATCATGAACAACATCAGGATAGTAAATAGGGCAATTTCGTTTCGGACGAGGATGAGGATGAGGATGCCGGTGACTCCGCCGATGATCGTGCCGGCTAGTCGCTGGAAGTTGCGCTGTTTGGTCATGCTGTATCCGGGTTTGAGGATAACCATAATCGTCAGTAAAATCCAGTAGCTGTGTTCTCCGGTCGTTATATACAGTGAAAAGAGGTAACCCAAGCCCATGACAATGCCCATCCGCAATGCATGCCGGAATGTGTTGGATCGAAACGTGAAGTTGTTGCGAAACGACTTGAGGTCAATGTCCTGTTTGCTTACAAATCGGTTATAATCCGACGCGTCGATATACGGGGTGTCGGATGATGCCAGATTAAAGTAGGCGTAAACGTTGTCAATGTGTTTTGTGATGGCGCGGATGTTGACAAATATACGCTTAAGAGGTACCGTCGTCAGGTTTCCTTCTTGTTCGATTTGCTCGATAGCTGTACGGATACGCTCCATGTCCTGCTGCAGTTGGTACAGCGGTTTGGGCTTTCGGTTGCCGTTGAGGTGGTAGCCGATGTTATCCACTTCGTTTGCCAAGCGTGTGATGGTCAGATGGAAAATACGCAGAACGCCAGTTTCTTCGTATTTCTCACGGATGCTGTTGTAATCGTAGTGGGTGGCCATCCCCTGTTCGAATAAGTCGACCATATCCGTGAATACCAACAGCAAAAGTCGTCCGATTTGTGTCGTATCCTTGACGGTCGTTTTACTGCGGAACAGCATTTCACGCACCAATTCCTTGTGCTCATGTGCAAGGATTTGCTGGTCGATTAGTGCAAGATAGTTTTTATCCACGTCCACTTCGGATGCGTAGAAATCAGCTTTAATGCGTATATATTGAGCAATGTGCTTAATGGATTCTCCCAGTTCCTGCTGTGCGAGGCGATAGGGGCGTACCTGTGTCAAGGACATGCTAAGCAGGATATACCAAGCGCAACCAATCATCAGGTAACCAAGGTATTCTATGGTCTCCAATCCGCCGCTGACCGTATCGTCGATATTGAGCACCATAATCAGGGTACCCATCGCACCGATGGTGGCTGCGCGGTCGCCAAAAACCGACAGCATGGCAAACAGAAAGCTCAGTCCCACGATGACTAGGCCCAGTAGTAAGGTGTTTTGATCCACCATATTGGTCAGCATGGCACTGGCCAGAGCCACTGCTGCGCAGGCGAGCATACCATTGCGCCGGTGGTTGATGGGACCGTGGGTGTCTGCAAGTGCCATGATCATGGCACCAGTAGAAATGGTAACGCCGATATGAAGGTTCCCGAAGTGAGAAAATAAAAGAGACGGGGTAATCATACCTACTGAAATACGCACACCATCGGCAAAATATTTGCCGTAGAGAAAGGTCTGGATGGTACGTGTGTGTTTCATGTAGAATCGCGTCCGTCAATTCTTTTCCTCTCCCGGCCGAACGCCTCGGTTTTCGGGGTACTGGACGGAGATATCGGGTTTTGGGACGTTATACACAAAGGTAAGTAAAAGGTTTGTGATCTGACAGACTTACCGCGCAAGGTTGTGTGTGGAAACAGCTCGGTAAATGGCACGGTATGGTCGCTCATACAGGTATTCCAATGAATGCGTGAATTAATTGCGGCGAATTTTTGGGTTGAGGGATGATAAACCCTATATTTATGGACTTTAAAAATCAATGGTAAAATAGAAAACCCTTATGGATCCACAATTGACTCCCATTTTATTTATCGTCGGCGCTATCGTCGCATTTTTTCTCCTGTTGTACATTTTGCCCGTCAATCTTTGGTTTACCGCCCAATTGTCAGGCGTGCGGATCAACCTGTTGAACTTGGTGCTGATGCGTCTACGTAAGGTTTCTCCTTCGTTGGTTACCAATGCTATGATTACTTCGACAAAAGCGGGGTTGAATATTAGCTCGAACGAGATCGAAACCCACTACTTGGCTGGAGGTAATGTCAATAATGTGATTAAGGCTTTGATATCGGCCGATAAAGCCAATATTCCCTTGGATTTCAAACTGGCCACAGCTATCGACCTGGCTGGAAGGGATGTGTTTGATGCGGTGCAGTTGTCGGTTAACCCACGTGTCATCAACACCCCACCAGTGGCAGCTGTGGCAAAAGACGGCATACAGTTGATAGCTAAGGCGCGGGTAACGGTGCGTGCCAACATCAATCAGCTGGTGGGCGGTGCCGGCGAGGAAACCGTGCTGGCACGTGTGGGCGAAGGTATCGTATCCACGATTGGTTCATCGACTAACCATAAAGAGGTGCTGGAAAAGCCCGACCGGATATCCAAAGCGGTACTCTCTCGCGGATTGGATAGTGGTACGGCATTCGAGATCCTATCAATCGATATCGCGGACATGAATATTGGCGAAAACGTAGGAGCCAAACTGCAAACCGACCAAGCGGAAGCTGACTTGAAAGTGGCTAATGCTCGTGCCGAAGAACGGAGGGCGATGGCTGTCGCGTCCGAGCAGGAGATGCGTGCCAAGGCCCAAGAAGCGAGAGCAAAGGTTATCGAAGCGGAATCGCAGGTGCCGCTAGCCTTAGCTGATGCATTCAGGGCGGGTAATCTGGGCGTTATGGATTACTATAAACTACAGAATATACAGGCCGATACGGATATGCGTGGTTCCATTGCCAAGCCGGGTGGAACGAGCAAGGGTAACGACAAGAAGTAGCCGGCCGAGCCAGGGGATTTAACTTGGAGCCCTGCCGGTCGCCAGGCAAACAGCGTTTGCCCATTGGTTAGCCGTTTAGAACGGATATTCGACATTAAACCATTTGTTTTTGAGAAAACAGGTGGTTTTTTGTGTTTAGGCCATTCGGCAGGTGTCGAGATCCCGTAAATGTCGTGTCAAAAATTTATCTTTGCCGATTGAAGTTGAATTCTATATGAAGCATATCCGCAATTTTTGCATTATTGCCCACATTGACCATGGTAAGAGTACCTTGGCCGACCGTTTGTTGGAGTATACCAATACCATTACGCAGCGGGAGGCACAAGCGCAACTCCTGGACAGCATGGATCTGGAGCGCGAACGGGGGATTACGATTAAGAGCCACGCTATCCAAATGAATTACATCAAGGACGGGCAGGAATATGTGTTTAACCTGATTGATACGCCCGGACACGTTGACTTTTCCTATGAGGTGTCGCGTTCGATAGCGGCATGCGAGGGTGCGCTGTTGATTGTGGATGCTTCCCAAGGGATACAGGCTCAGACCATTTCAAATCTATATTTGGCATTGGAGCATGATTTGGAGATCATCCCGATACTTAACAAGATGGACCTGCCGGGTGCAATGCCCGAAGAGGTAAAAGATCAGATTATCGAGTTGATTGGTGGCAAGCGCGAGGATATTATTCCGGCATCAGGTAAGACCGGGCTGGGTGTTGATACGATTTTGGATGCAATCGTCGATCGTGTGCCCCCGCCAGAAGGCGACCCTGAAGCACCTTTGCAGGCCTTGATTTTTGATTCGGTGTTTAACTCGTTCCGCGGTATTATGGCCTATTTCAAGGTTGAGAACGGCGAAATACGGAAAGGAGATAAAGTTAAGTTCGTGGCTACAGGCAAGGAATACAATGCGGACGAGATCGGAACACTCAAGCTTAACCAAGTAGCCAAAGACGTCATCAAAACCGGCGATGTAGGCTATATTATTTCGGGAATTAAGGAAGCCCGGGAGGTAAAGGTAGGGGATACCATTACGCACGTAGACCGCCCGACAAAAGAAGCGATTAAAGGGTTTGAGGAAGTCAAACCGATGGTTTTTGCAGGCATCTATCCCGTTGATACGGAAGACTACGAGGAACTTCGTGAAAGCATGCATCGCTTGCAGTTGAACGATGCGTCGCTGGTTTTTGAACCGGAGTCATCCGCCGCATTGGGCTTTGGTTTCCGTTGTGGTTTCCTCGGGATGCTACACATGGAGATCATCCAAGAACGATTGGAACGGGAATTCGACATGACCGTGATTACCACAGTGCCCAACGTTTCGTACAAAGCATACTTAGTCAAAGAGAGGGAAGAGATAATCGTGCATAACCCTTCCGACTTGCCTGACCCGAGTAAACTTGAATACGTGGAAGAACCGTATATCAAGGCGACGATCATTACCAAATCTGAATTTACCGGTGCAGTCATGTCCCTATGTATTCAAAAACGTGGTGTTATTATCAACCAGTCGTACCTGACTTCGGACCGGGTGGAGTTAACATTCGAAATGCCAATGGGTGAAATCGTCTTTGATTTTTACGATAAGCTAAAAACCATATCGAAGGGCTATGCTTCCTTTGATTATCACCAGATCGGATATCGCCAATCGGATTTAGTTAAGCTGGATATCCGTTTGAACGGTGAACCCGTTGATGCGCTATCTTCATTGATACACCGAAGCAATTCCTACGATTTCGGGAAGAAAATATGTGAGAAGCTGAAGGAGTTGCTACCTCGGCAGCAGTTTGAAATTGCCATACAGGCATCCATCGGGGCTAAAATCATCGCCCGAGAAAATATCCGTGCTCTACGTAAGGATGTGACGGCTAAGTGCTATGGAGGAGATATCTCGCGTAAGCGTAAGCTCTTGGAAAAACAAAAGAAAGGGAAGAAGCGGATGCGCCAAGTGGGCAACGTGGAGATCCCCCAATCGGCATTTATGGCTGTGTTGAAGTTGGACTAGGATAATTTTAGGCTTTAGATTTACGATTTTAGATTTATGATTGTGCGTTTTTGGCAATCGTAAACCCACAATCGTAAATTGTAAATCCACAATCGTAAATCAATAATAATGAACATACTGGACGGAAAAGTTGCCTCAGCGGCTATAAAGGAAGAAATCGCGAAAGATGCCCTTGAATTTTTTGAAGAACGTGGTCGGCAACCTCACTTGGTCGCTATCTTGGTCGGCAACGACGGTGGGAGCGAAACCTACGTGGCGAGCAAGATGCGGAATTGCGAAGCGGTAAACTTTAAATCCACAACCGTTCGGTATGACGACACGGTTTCAGAGGCGGAGTTGGTTGCCAAAATCGAGGAGCTGAATACAGACCCCGACGTGGACGGCCTGATTGTCCAGTTGCCACTACCGAAACATATCGATCCCGATCGCATTACCGAGGCTATCGATTACCGCAAGGATGTGGACGGGTTCCATCCAATAAACCTGGGTCGCATGCAGCGCAACCTGCCATGTTTTATACCAGCTACACCATATGGTATCCTACTGATGCTTGGTCACTATCGTGTTGACATTACCGGTATGAATGCCGTGGTTGTCGGACGTAGCAATATCGTGGGCAGTCCGATGAGTATTCTGCTGGCAAGGAATACTACGCCGGGCAACTGCACGGTAACCTTGACACACAGCCGTACGAAAAACCTGAAAGAGGAAATATTACGGGCCGACCTGATTGTAGCCGCTATTGGAAAGAAAAATTTCGTGACAGCGGACATGGTCAAGGAAGGCGCGGTGGTAATCGACGTGGGGATTAACCGCGAAGTAAGCACCCAAACCAAATCGGGTTATAAATTATACGGAGACGTAGACTTTGATGGCGTATCGGCCAAAGCTTCTTGGATTACACCGGTGCCTGGTGGAGTTGGATTAATGACCATTGTAGGCCTGCTGAAAAATACCTTGGCCGCTGCGAAGGGGACGGTTTATCCAAAATAAGATTGTTTTCGTGCGAGTAATTGTTTTGGTGCGAAATTTGGCAGGTAGCACACAAAAAATACAACGATG
>CAZXSL010000052.1:0-16634 GCA_964643235.1 uncultured Sphingobacteriaceae bacterium
ATCCAAAAAACCATCAATTTATCTTATATTAGCCCTTTTGGGTATTCCGTCTCAGGGTATCCCCAATTGAAGTTTTAATATTTTTAATCATTCAAAAGAACACATGGCCGGACATAGTAAATGGGCGAACATCAAGCACCGTAAAGGCGCACAGGACAAGCGTCGCAGCAAGATGTTTACCAAAGTGTTGAAGGAAATTAGCGTCGCTATCAAGGAAAACAACAATAACGGCGACCCGGAAAGCAATCCTGCATTACGTAATGCCTTACTTAACGCTCGGGGCATCAACCTGCCAAAGGACAACATCGAACGGGCAATCAAAAAAGCCACGGGGGCAGATGCGGATAATTACGAGCAAATTACATTTGAGGGTTATGGTCCACACGGTATTGCTTTTTTTATCGAATGTACGACGAACAACACCAACCGGACGGTAGCGAATGTTCGCTCTATTTTTAATAAAAATAGTGGCTCACTCGGTACAAACGGCTCGCTGGAGTTCCTGTTTGATCGAAACGGGGTGTTTACCATATTAAAAGAATCGCTTGATTGGGATTTGGATGAGTTGCAATTGGAGCTAATCGAGGCCGGGGCGGTTTCCTTTGAAGACGAGGAAGAGATTTTTATCGTGTACACGGCATTTACCGAGTTTGGTAACATGTCAAGCAAATTGGATGCCTTGGGTATCGAAGTGCAAAATGCCGAATTGCAGCGCATTCCACTTGATACAAAGGTGTTGGAGCTGGAGCAGGCCAAAGACATCGTCAAGCTCATCGACGCTTTTGAAGATGACGACGATGTGCAGCATGTTTTCCACAACATGGAACTCACGGACGAGTTGGCGGCTGTGCTGGGCGAATAGCTGGCGACTGGTAGTCGGGCCGGGATGTCTCGCACAGCTATCGTCGCATGATAAACTTAGGCACATTCTTTGATTTACCGTTATGACATCGGGCGCAGCCGGCAGCTTTTCTCCCTGCGCTTTTATCTAGATCGGGAAATATGGCTCAATTTGCCAATCACAAATCAATATGGATGAATAGGAGATCGCTCTGGGCAAGCCTGTTGTTCATACTTTTTTGTACGCCCCAAGTATATGGGCAGTACGCACAAGGACGAGCCAATGCCATACTGGAACGGATAGGCCAGTTGCAGTTGGAAAACAAGCAAGAAGAAGCTATCGGCGAGTTGAGGCATGCGATTGACAACCCCGAAAACACACCGGATGATCTCGCGTATCTGTACGCTTTTAAGAGCGGCATCTATGTGTCTATGGATAGCTTGCTGCTTGGCAAGGAATATTTGGACCGCAGTATGGAATATGCACGGTCTGACGGGGCAAAAGCCGCCGTGCACCGGGCCAGCGCTTTTCTTAATAATTACTTGGACAAGCCGGATGAGGTTGTCAAGGAAGCAATTGCAGGACTTAAATACCTCGAGGGCAATGACGAGGAATTAGTAACCAAGTATTACTTGAATTATCTGCTGTATAGTACGTATAGCAAATGGGATGATCGTGAAAAAATGGAGAAATACATCCGTACTTGTGAAGTGTATGCCCGGCAAATGGAGAACCCCAATTTATTGGCTAATGTAAACAACGGTATATCCAGCATGTATTTGGCGGAATACCGGAAATCACAAGATCGTACACTCCTGGATAGTAGCTATCATTACTTGCAGGAATCATTTGCCATCCAACAAAGGAACCCCGATAAAGTGAGTGGCAACACCTTTGCTATCACATGCATTAACCTGGCAAATTATTTTATGGTCTATTCCACGGCCGGGTTGCCTGAGCGGAAAGAGCAGGCCTATTTCTACCTTGATTTTGTAGAAAAGGAATTGCGTAACGAACGAGCTAGAACCGAACAATGGGTCAACGTGTTCGGCATTAAAAGTGGCTTTGCCGATTTAGAGGGCGACGTGCAAATGGCGGAAGCCTACTTGTTGCAAGGATTGGAACACATGCAACGGAACAACAAGTCCTATTTTAGGCAAGAATATAGCATCTATAAAAACCTGGCCGATATCGCACTCCGGAAGCGTGATTTTGAAGCTGCGTATAGCCACCAACGCAATGCCGAGAAACGGCTCCGTCAAATTTTCGATCAGCAGCAGATGTTAAATGCCCAGCGGCTGGAAGTCCAGTATGAAATTGAAAGCAAGGATAAGCAACTACAGCATTTCATGGAGATTTCTGAGTATCGGAAGCGGCAGAACTATCTGTACGGCGGGCTGATGCTTGTCGGCGCAATCGGGGTTGTCTTCATGTTTGGGACGTATCATTTCCGGCTTCGCTATTCGGTAGAAAGGGAGCGTAAATTGGCACAGGAGAAGGAGGATATCAAACGGCAATCTGCCATGCATCTGCAAATAGAGCGCGAAGAGCAAGCCCGGCTCAAGGCGGAGCAGGAGGTGCTGGCACTGAAACGCCAGCAGTTGGAGAAAGAAGCATTGGCCAATTCGATCATCATTGCGCAGAAGAATGATATGCTGAGGCAGATAGAAACGACCTTGAAAGAAGGGGGGGCGGTGCCCGCCGTCAAAAAGCTGCTAAAGGAAGACGCCCTGATCAACGCCGATTTTGAGGATGTAAAGCTGCAAATACAGCAGACACATCCTGATTTTTTTAACCAATTGCAAGAGCGGGCAGTGCAGAAGTTGACCGCTCGGGACTTAAAATATTGTACCTATCTGTATTTGCAGATGACGACCAAGCAGATTGCCCAAACCCTGCATGTCGAGCCCCAAAGCGTCCGGATGTTTAAATACCGGTTGAAACAAAAGCTTGGGCTCGATAAGGATAGCGATTTATATGGTTTCATCCAACGCATCGGGAGTTAATTGCCTGATTTGCAGCATCCGGATGATGCGGTAAGGCAGGAAGATTACGGGAACCGAAAATCAGGCAATAGCCAATTAGGTCGGCTGGATGACCAACAAACTGTAATAGTAGCTTTTAGATATCCGGGGGGCTATTCCGCTTTAACTTTCCTGACGGATGTCGCTTGCATGCCTCGTGGGCTTCGGGTAGGGGTATACGTGACCTGGTCGCCTTCGGAAAGTGGTTCGGCAGCGTCGTTAACGTGTACAAAGAGCCTATCGCCCGTGTTGGAATCGGTAATGAAACCATATCCTTTTGACGGGTCAAAATACGTAATCTTGCCGGTTGGGGGCGTGTCGTCGTCTACCGTATTTCTGGAGTTGTCAAGGTCGATGTCTTCAGCAGCGATCTCCTTGATTTTGGTCGGGTCGGGTGGAGTAGACGAAATGTTTCCGTTTTCGTCCACATACGCAATCATGTCGTCAAGGCTTTTGGCCTTTGGGTCTTCCAAACGCCTTTCGTCCCGGCGAAGTTGTTTTTCTTTTTTCTTTTGAAGTTTCTTTTTTTGTCTTTCTTTCTTGCTGTACGTTTCTTGTGATCTGGCCATTTAAATTATTTCGTGAATTATTGTTTCGTTTTGGGTTGTGCAACCCTTTGTTCCCCTGTTTTCTTGATGCTTCAATCCCTTTCGCACATTCAAATAAAATCGACAACGTGGAGTCTGGACTTGACGTGTGGCTAATACCTATGTCGCATTGATAGTGACCCCGGGGAAATCAGTATGATCAAAGATACGCTTTTTAAGCCACATTCCATAATCGGAGAATATATCTCGCAATAAGTTTTCAACGTAGACTGCGTGTTTCCTTGAATGAAATGAAGCTGAAATAGGTGTGACTCGCCGACTGAAACTCGTAGCGTATGGGTGGGTCATATAAAAAAAGAAGCTGGATAACCTCAGTTCAGATGACATCATATGAACGTGTTATACAGCTTCTTTGGTGTCCAAATATCTTAACGGTTACAATCTGCCGTCCAGGCTCCACTATCATTTATCACGAGAATGTTCAGTGTGCTTGCCGTTATCGTTATCCCTTCTAATCCTTCGCCGATACTAACATGTGTGTTGTCGTCGCTTTCGCGAAACTTAACACCGGTAATGTCTGGAATGCCACTGCCGAAGATAAATGAATAGGTGTCACCTACTTTTGTTACCGTAACACGACCGTCATCGTCGACTATGGTCTCGCCATCTCCTGTGAACGAGATTGTACCCTCATAGGTGCCGACGAACAAATCAGTGTCAGCCGGATCGGTATCCTTATCGCACGATACCATAAACATTAATGATGCTATCATCAACGTTCCAATCATTTTCATTGCGTTTTTCATTACTTTTTTCGTTGTGTTACGGGATAAATGACAAAGCCAATACCAAAAGGATGGAAAAAGCTCATTTACCGTATAAACCCGATATCATTTACCGTATAAAACCCCTGAATTTAGCGGTTTATTCCTTGGCGCGGGTTGTGTAATTTTGCGTCAACAATAGATGTCGTGTCATGAGATTAACCTTTTTGCTTGTTTTTTTGCTGAATGGAGTAGTTGTTTGGTCCCAAGAACATCAGATCGTGTTTGAACGTATGGGTTTTGATCGGTACACTCATCCGCTGCTCAAGGTGACCAAGGATGGGAAGAAATATTACTATCACTGGGAGAGCGACGTGATGGCGGATGATACCGGAAACAGCGCTGGTGGTATGATTGTGGTGATGAAAGACGGTCAATACGGTGTGGTACGGCGCACAGATGGTAAATTGATCGTCCCATTTGAATACGACGAGATACGCTTGGAAACGGATTATTATGGGCAATGGTATGAAGGTATTCCCTATTATTACGAATTCATTAAGCTGCGCAAAGATGGCCGATATGGGTTAGCTGACGCGGAGGGCCGGATCATCGTGCCACCTACATACACCGAAATAAACGTGCTCAATGCGCATTTTGTAGGCTTTCGTGAAGATAATTTATGGGGATGGTTCGATCCGCGTAGTGGCGAGGTGGTGCAACAACCTGTTTACGACGATCTCTACGCTTATGCCCAGGATGAATATGTTTCCGTAATCAGAAATGATAGGCGAGGATTGGCAACCAAGGATGGGACCGTTGTTATTCCTTTAGAACATACCGGCTTTTTAAGGTATGTTCATGCTAGGGACCAGGTATTTGTATTCGGTAATCGCATCGAGGCGGAAGCGAATAAAAGGGTGTTGTATGATCTGGAAGGCAATATCAAGCTCACTGGTTTTTCCGAGCTGGGCACCATGTACCATGCAGACTGGCTTACGTTTGTGCGAGACGGCCTTACCGGAGCTGTTAATCCCCTAACCGGTGATATCGTACTCAAACCGATATACGATCGTATCGAAAGCGGGGTGCGCGGCCGTTTTAAAGTGCAAAAAGATGGCTTGTGGGGTGTGGTTGATGAAGAAGGGAAAACGGTCGTACCCGTAGCCTATGCAAATCTTGATTTTGTCAATGTTGATAATGTGACGAAAGGAAGCACAATACCACGAGTCGATGCTGGGGTAGGACCGCCATTGCCACAAGATGAATGGCAAATAACACTACGGAATTACCGCGGGTTTATGGACAATCAAGCTTACTTTATCCAGGTCGAACATGAGGGAGGCAGGGGACTGTTCGATTGGGCGGGAACCATGCTTGCATCGCCGGATAGGTATGATGCCATACGCCTCACGTTTCACAAAGCCCCTTACCTCATCGCCCGAAATAAACACAACACACACATAGCCATATTGGATTCGACAGGTAGGGTACTGGATGAGTTTCCATACCAACAGGGCGATAACTATCAATACAATAATGCGATTGTACAGTACGATTGGGAAATCGGAAATCGGTTTATCCCATTCATCCATCCATCGTCAGGTGATAGCTATACGGATCAAATAGCCTTGTATGATTTGGAAGCGGAGAACGTTGTAGTGCCTATGGGCAAACAGCGCATCGAATGGGTGGATGACCGGTATTTCAAAGTTCGTGAAATCGAAAATGACAAGATCAGTCTTTATACACGAGAAGGGGAGGCGGTCGTTTCGTTTGAAGCACCTATTGAAGACCTTTTTGTCGTGGGTAACAATCATGTTTTGGTGATCGACGGCACGGCTTACCGTTTAGCGACTATGGACGGTGATATCGTATATGATAATCCCCAATGGAGCACAAGGAACAGCTTTATGTCCCGATTATTTCCCGAAATTGACGGGGTACGCACAGGTGTTTTTCATCATGGATTGATGAAGTTGTACGGAAAGGAAGGTAACCTTTTTCTGAACGAAGACGGGGAAGAAGTCCGGTTCGATGGATATGCCCAAGTGGACGAGTTTTATCAGGGCACGGCGCTGGCTGCGGTGGAGGTAGCCGACGATGCTACTTATCAAGGTTATAGTTATCGGTATGGTTTGATCGATATGAAAGGCAACGAAATTCGTCCGGTGGAATGGGAGTCGGTGTCGGCTTTTCCAGGTAATCCAGACTGGCTAAGGGTAATAAAGGATGGCAAGCAAGGGCTGGTTGATCGTCAGGGAAGCGATATCCTTGAACCCGTATATGATCATATTGGGACGCTAGGCGACGGGCATAACTTTGAAATAACGACGGATGATAAAGTGGGGCTGGTAGCCAAGGACGGCACGGTCATCCTAGAACCGCGATATGATCGTTTTCACCGAAACTACGAAGGTAAGGACCGCACGTGGCCCCTAATCGCGCAAGAGGGCGAGTGGTATGTGCTGTTGGATGAAAACGGTCAATACTTGCCCGCTCGGGCAAGGCGATATGTTTATTAATTATCAAAATAATGAAACGTTCCGTGTATAACGTAGGTCTGCGAATGATAGCATTCCTCATATTAGGCTCCCTTGTCGCACCAAGTCAGGCACAAGGGATAGTAGATGTTGAGCAGAGCCCTTAGCAAAGGGTCAGTTTGGGGGTGTTTAGGCAGGGATGGGCATCCGTTTCGGAAGGAACTGATGCCTATTATATCAATATTCAAGGAGAGAAAATCCGAACAATGGGTAGTGATAACTTCCTGTTAGGTGATTTTTTCGCTATCGAGGCGTATGAGCAGCAATTGGAGGAGTATCCGAACACGCTGCCTACCCGTGTTGTTGTTTTTGAACAGGACGGGCTGCGAGGTGTGATCAACCCAATGGGTGAGATGCTCGTGCCGGCAGCATATCAGCATATTGATACGGAGTATCGACAATTTTGGACGCTATTTAAGCACGATAAGAAAGCGCATTACTTGCCCGATGGCAGTACAACGGAATTCTTTGATGATATCGGCTACTTGGATGGTGTATATTTTGACGTGAAGGTGGGGAACGGGTGGCATATTTACCATCACCCTAGCAGGCGCGTAATGACGAGTACATCCTATGAAGGTTTTGATTATTGTGGAGGATGCGGTTCGCCAGCGGCGTATGTGTATGCTAAGAGAAACGGAAAATGGGGTGTCATCGATTGGGAGGGAAACATCTTGGTGCCATTTGAGTACGACCACGAACACAGAAGTATGCGAAATGACAATTGGGTAGCATCTTTTTCTAAAGATGGCCAGCCGATTGTTGTACACATCCCTACGAAACAAGAGTTCGCCGGCCAAACCGAGCTTGTGTCCGGGATGCTCATCGCCAGCAAGGACGGGAAGTACGGCGCTTATAGCCGGGATGGCGAGCTTGTCGTCCCATTTTCGTATGATCGCATCAAAACACCAAACCAAAACTATTACCTCGGCTATTACGGGCATTACCTCATCGTTGAAAACGAAGGGCTAAACGGCGTGGTTAGGTCGGATGGAGAAGTTGTCGTGCCGGTCGAATACGACCAAGTAATGGTCTACGACGATTATTTCGTGGCGACAAAAGACGGGCTGACATCGCTACTTGCCACAGGCAATCCTATTCCACTTTTGCAGGTGGAGCACGGCGAGATTACGCACATCAATGATTATTTTTATTCATCCGGAAGCAACGGAATGTCCATATTTCGCGTGAAACAAAAGGCTTTTTATGGCTTGTATTTTGCCGAATCCGATGTATTCATCGAACCGGAGTTTTATGATATTTCCCTTAGCCGTAAGGAATACTTTGCAGATAGTATAGCCATTGTGGGGGAGAGACAAGGATTGAAGAGGCTTTTTAATATAAATGGAGAAACGATCCTGCCCTTTGATATTCAGGATTTTGAAGGGTTTCGTAGTGGGGATAATCAGCTCCTAGCAGTTCAAGAGCAGGGCAAATGGGGTCTGTATGATATAGATGTCCAAATTGAAATTACACCACGCGAATATGACCGTTATTTTAGGGCTTTGGGCAATGTAGCCCCACACGTTATTCACGCGACGATTGAGGTGCCAGGCCAACCCGATCAGTATGTGTTATATGACATCAGTGGTAAACTCGTGTTAGGTCGCCCTTTTAACCGGATCGAACCGATAGACGGGATGCGTTATTTGGTTCATAGGGAAGACGGCGACCAATCCGATTATGCGATATTCCATGCGGAAACTTATGATTTGGAGGAATTGGAGTATGCATTTGTTAGTACCGTCGGTTCTTCGAAGTTATTAGTAGTCTCCGATAATCAGCGTATCGGGAAACTTTACGATGTTGTCGAGGAGAAGGAATTGACGAGGGAGTATAACATTTTCTTGCTCTCGGATGATATCGATGAGGAAGCCCATCTACGCGCTAGTTCATCCGACCCGTGGACGCTGTTGTATTTTACCGACGGTTTGGCCAAAGTAACAACATCGGATGGTTACTTCGGGCTGATCAACGAAAGTGAGCAGCTTGTTCTTGATCCGGAGTACGGGAATATAACGCTAGTGAACGGAAAATATCTGGCAATTACGGAAATAGACGAATATACGGGCCAGACTACTTCGTACTATGTCGACGGGCAGGGAGAACGCATTTTTTCTGAGGAGTACGTGGTAGACGATCCGTTATTGTATAGCCACTATCCGGAGATGGCAAATATCGCGATTTTGCAAAAATATGGCGATAATTTTTTGTTTGGCCTAGGCAATCTAGAGACCGGCGAAATACTAAAAGAGGCCGTATACGATGAAATTGTCCCGATATCAGGACACTCGTATCTGCTGACGACGCAATATGTGGAAGATGATGAACAGTGGTATCGCGCACAAGCAAAATTTGGCATCGTTAGCATGGACGGGGAGGTGTTATTTGAGCCTGTCTTCGATGATATTGTACTTAACCGAGACTGGAATCCGAATCATGGTGAATCAGCAATTAGTCCTGATTTATTTCCGTTACTGGTTAATCAGGGTGGTCGGTGGAGATACGTCAATGCTGACGGGACCTACTTGCCGATTGAGGGCACAGGAAGGCTGTGATATGGACAGCGAACGTATTCAATACGATCAGCGTAATCTATAAAAACCCACACGAGACTATGTAGTCAACAAAAACGTGGATTCCAGACCATATCGATCTAAAATCCACGTTTCTTTATCCGCTGACTTTCCTGAGGAAACAGCGGACGGTATCGATCTGGTGTTTACCTGCTTGCGGTGTCCAGAAGCTCCAGATCTTCACGATCCAAATTGAGCGAAGCCGCGGATAAAATTTGGCTCAGCTGTTCTTTGGAGGTCGCGCTGGCGATAGGGCCACCGATATGCGGTTGCGCAGATAGCCAGGCCAAAGCAACAGCAGCTTGTGCAGTTCCGTGCTTTTCTGCTACTTGGTCCAACGCTTGCAATACCTTCAATCCTTGCTCGTTTAAGTAGGTGGCTGCGCCTTGCCCGCGTGGGCTTTTGCCGAAATCCGCTTCAGAACGGTACTTGCCGGTTAGGAAGCCTGAAGCCAATGCCGAGTATGGGAATACGGTCAGACCGTGCTCGTCGACAATAGGTGCATAGTCTGTTTCGTAGCCTTTACGTTCCACCAAGTTGTATAGTGGCTGTAGGGCTTGGTATCTCGGAAGGCCATTTTTCTCAGAAACAGCCAACGATTCGCGAAGGCGATCAGGAGACATGTTGGAAACGGCGATGTGCCTGATTTTTCCGGCTTTGATCAGTTCATCATACGTAGATAGGGTTTCCTCAATCGGCGTTTTCTCATCATCATAGTGCGTGTAATACAGGTCTATGTAGTCCGTTTGCAACCTTTCCAATGATTTTTCCACGGTTGCCAGGATGTGTTTGCGGCTGACGTCTATTTCGTTGACGCCGGTAGGACCGCCTACTTTCGTGGCGATGACCATCTTTTCGCGGTTGCCACGTGCTTTCATCCATTTCCCAATAATGGTTTCAGATTGGCCGCCCGCACCACCATCCACCCAGTACGAATACATGTCAGCGGTGTCGATAAAATCAAAGCCCGCCTCGACAAAAGCATCCAGTATCTCGAATGAGCCTTTCTCATCTAAGGTCCAACCAAACGCGTTCCCGCCCAAGTTAAATGGGGCCACTTGTAAATCCGATTGTCCTATTTTTATTTTCTTCATGTTATTATATGTTTTATTGCTGTAAGTTAATAAATATTAGTGTGATTAATCCCACTTGTGGCTGTTTGAAAGTGCATGTTTTCCAACACCGGTAAACACGAAACCCAATGCACCCCTAATGAACAGCGCGATTGTTTCATGTGCCCTCACGTCGGAGTTGCCGAATGAAACAACGTTTGGACATGGGCCAAGGCCCATTTTTTTATTTGTTGTTTTGTGTGAATTAAAAGCTCGCATCTACCACACCTCCGTCTACCCGAAGCGCTGCACCGGTCGTAGCGGAAGAAAGCGGACTGGCTACGTAGACAACCATGTTGGCTACTTCCTCCGTGGTGGCAAAACGCTGGATGATGGACGATGGCCGCTTTTCACGGATGAACACCGCAGGGGCTTCATCGACTGTGACATGATGTTCTTTGGCGATTTGCTCAAACATGTCCTGGGTTGCACTAGCAACAGTAGGGCCGGGTAGTATCGCATTGACCGTCACATTTGTCCCTTTAAGGTGCTTGGCTAAACCACGGCTTAATGCCAGGTATGCCGTCTTCGTTACACCGTAAAGTATCATGTCGTCTGGGATGTTGATTGCCGATTCACTTGAGATGAAGATGATTCGACCCCAACCTTTTGCTTTCATGAGCGGGGCATAGTGTCTAGATAGCCGTACACCACTCATGACGTTGATTTCGTAATCCCGAAACCAGTGTTCATCGTTTGTTGTTTCAAACGGTTGATCGCCATAGACACCTACGTTGTTGACCAAAATATCAACTTCGGGCAAGGCAGCAATTAACTTGTTGACCTCATTCACGTTCGAGAAATCGGCTACAAGACCTTCGACGATTGCACCCGGTACTTCTTCACGAATGGCTTGGGCTGCCTCGTCTAATTTTTTTCGGGAACGACCGTTGATGTATACGCTTACGCCCTCACGTGCTAAACCTAGCGCAATGGCATGGCCAATTCCCGAGGCAGACCCTGTTACCAGTGCGGTTTTTCCATTTAATTTCAAATCCATTGTTTTTTTATTTGATGTGATGTATGCCTGTTGATATCCTGTTCGTTATCCAAATTTTACCGAGGTCATCGTCAACGACCCACCGACGGGGTGGTCATTGAAAAATTGGACGCTGTCTTTCGATGTGCTAACGCCCAAGGTATAAACCAGCGGCAGATAATGCTCGGGCGTTGGGATGGCCAGTCGTGCCTCGGGTCCCAGTTTCTCGTATTGTACGAGGCGTTGGTGGGAGCCATCAGCAATGAGCTGCTTGAATGTGTCGTTCATTTGCAGTGCCCAATCGAAACCGTAATTATCGTCGAGTTTGTCCCATGCCACCATGCGCAGGTTGTGTACCATATTGCCACTACCAATAACCAATACACCTTTGTGGCGCAGTGCCTGCAATTCGGTCGCCAATTCGTAATGGTATTGCCCGCCCTTGGTGTAGTCGATGCTCAGTTGCAATACGGGAATGCTGGCATCGGGATACGTATGCCGTACGACTGTCCATGCACCATGGTCTAAGCCCCAGTCATGGTCGAGGTCTATCTCTGCTGATTGTGCCATCATGGCCGCTTCGCGTGCCAATGTGGGGTCGCCCGGGGCAGGGTACTGTACTTCGTATAATGCCCGTGGGAATCCGCCAAAATCGTGAATGGTTTGTGGGCTGTCCATCGCGGTGATGCGCGTACCCTTGGTTTCCCAATGGGCTGAAACAACCAAAACAGCTTTGGGCACGGGTATTTTTCGAGCCATGTCGGCCCAACCCTGGCTGAAACTATTGTCGAGGATTCCATTCATGGGCGAGCCGTGCCCGATAAACAGTACCGGCATCTTTTCCGTAGTAGGTAGATTGTCTTTCAGGCTTCTGAGGCTGCCCAAGCCCATGGTTGCTGCTGCACTAATCGGTATGGCCATTGCTTTGATAAACTCCTTTCTTTTCATGATACAAGCTCCCTAAAATCATTACTGCCAGCTTTCGGCTGGCAGTAATGATGTGCTTCATATTACTTTTTGATGAATTCGCCGTCGGCCTTAATCCACACCTCATCGCTAATGAATGGGGCTGGGAAATCGTTTCCGACACCAAAGTCAGAGCGTTTGATTTCGCCTGACAATTGGAAACCTACAGTCTCTGCATCAGACATCGGGTTGATGGTGCTACCGATGTAGCGCAAGTCCATGGTTACTGAACGGGTTACGCCATGGATGGTCAGGTCGCCCGTCAATTTGTATTCGTTTTCCCTCACTTTTGAAATACCTGTGCTCTTGTACGTCAGGGTAGGGTATTTTTCAACGTCGAAGAAGTCCGCACTCTTTAAGTGATTGTCGCGTGCTTCTACACGGGTATCGATCGAACCTACTTGGGCTGTCAATTCAAAGACTGCGTCACTGAAGTCTTCTTCTGTTGCACTGACGGTCACGTCAAAATCGTTGAACGTCCCGGATACGTTAGAGATTCCGAGGTGGCTCACGGTAAACTGGAGTTGGGAGTGAGCTTTGTCGTTTTGCCATAATGTTACCGAAGCAAATACGCTGGTGGCTACGAGTAATGCGATTGCTAATAGTCCTTTTTTTATGATGTTGTCTGTTTTATTTATTGTTATCTATTTAATTGTTATTTATTTAATCGTAATCTGGTCCGCTTTGTTTTCATTGATGTAATATTTTCCATCCGGCGTGCCAGTTATACCCTTTTTCTATGTTGAGTTGGATAAGCAGGAGTTGCATATGTTCCAGTGTGTGGCTTACGTGCAGCTTGCCTGCTATGACGGGACGGAATCCAACATCCGACACCAGTTGCGAAACCATTTGCACGGCTTGTGCATTGTCGCCAGCGATAAATGCGTCCACTTGTTTGCCGTCGATGATCGGTTGGGCAAAGTCAGCGGCAAATGTGGTGTTAAAAGCCTTGACGACATGGGCATCGGGTAGCAAATGCTGTAACTCCGCTGCAGCACTGGAAGCGGGCGTTGTTACCATCCCATCCATGGTTTCGTTCATGGGATTGGATATGCTTATCACAACCTTTTGGGTTACGTAAGGTCGGATTCGTTCGGCCACTTCCGCTTCAGCAGCGTAGGGAATGGCTAGGATGATAATATCCGCTTCCCAGCTCGCATCCACCGGACAACTCATGCCTTCTACATCCGATGCGGGATGCAGGGCGAGCATATCTTTACTTAGCGTATCGGCATGTTCCTCCGAGCGACTAAAAAGCAATAACCTATGCCCGCGCTTTGCGAGGGATTTCGCAATAGCGGAGCCCATAGTTCCGGTGCTGCCGATGATTGCTATTGTTGGTTTTGTTGCCATTTTGTTTTCTCCTTATTGAATATGATACAAAGGTAGGGCACATCAGTACCTCGTACCAATGACATATGATAAGTAATGGCGTTGATAAATGTCAATGAAATGGGGGGAGCACAAAAACATGCCACTGACCAGCTTGTATGGGGCAAGATTCTGGATACATGAACATGAGGGACGTGGAAAGTAAGCGCCATCCGGTTCCGAGTTGGGAATTGCGGAAAATGTATCCGGGATAAGGGGAGGGGGCAATTTAGGAAATCTGCCTTCGGATGCGGCTGAGTGTTTCGGGTGTGACACCTAAAAAAGATGCAATCAAATGTTGTGGCACACGGAGTAGTAGTCGTCCATCCTCTTCCATGAATCGTTTGTACCGTTCTTCGGCTGATAGCCCGATTGTCGCTTCGATGCGGCGTTGCAAGGCTACATATGCATTTTGGTAGAGTACCCTGAAATAGGTTTCCATAGCCGGTACGTCGTCTAAAAGCGGTTGGAAGTTGTCGGACCGTAGGATAAGCAACTCGCTTTCTTCCAGTGCTTCGATTGTCAGTTGAGATGGTTCTTCGGTAAAGAAGCTGTACAAATCGGCCATCCACCAAGATTCAAAGGCAAATAGCACCACATTCGTATTGCCTTTTTCTGAGGTGGAGTAGGAAAACAAAGCGCCTTTCTCAACGAAAGCCAAACGGTTGCAAACCTCGCCATGCTCCAAAAGATACTGCTTCTTGCGGATTTTCTTCGGGACAAAATGCCGTTTTATCTTGTCGAAGTCTCCGGGGCCAAGGGTAACGTGTTTTTTTGATTTGTTGTTCTAGTTCGGTAAACATGAAGTGTCTGGTTTAATTGTGTCGTGTTTCGCGCAACCGTACAAACATAATAAAACCACCGGCTTCGAACGAACGGAAATCACCACTGGGAAATACAGCCTTTATTATACGTTTGGGTCTGGCTTAGGATGTGGTTTAGCCAAGAGCATCCTGTTTTTCCCATGCTGTCGCAATCGTCTCTGCAAGCTCCTGTTGGATTTCTGAACCTTTATCCGTGTTATACCACTGCTGTATTTCGGTTTTAATTCGCTCGAAGTCCGCTTGCTCGGCCACCAGCTGTGTTTGTAACTGTTGACAGCCCGCCGGACGAGGACCCCAGGTCGCAAGGTCGTTCCCTGCATCGTCGTGGATGACGAGTTTCGGGATGGATTTGGTATTGTTGGTCAAGTATTGCTCGATTCGGAAAGGCTCGCTATCACGAAGCTCGTAAGACACCGTGATTAGTGGGTTCTCTCGACCGGCCATCTCAATGAACGGCACGCTGTGGGCGGCATCCCCACACCAAGGCTCGGTAATGACAATCCAATGTTGAGGTGCCGTGATACGTGCAATAACCCCAGACAAATCGTCGGATAACTTGGCAGTTTTCAACCAGCGGTTCATCCGCGACCAGTTCAGCTTGGTATAGTCAATGTATTCTGCTTGGTCGTATGGGGCTTGCTGTTGATCGGCAAGTGTTTGGGTAATATCCTTGAAGTAGTCGAGATATGCTTGGAATGTCATGGAAGATAAATTTTGATTTATACGCTTAATACAAAGAACGCCTATTTTTAGCTTATTATAGAACAGGGGGATACTTTTTGAAATTTTGCTGACAATCTGGTACATCCAGTTTAAAAAGCATCTTACTTCAGTGCAGATAGGTACTTGTCGATATAAAACTGCTTGTCCTTCGATTTGTATTGTTGGATGTAGCGGGGATGTTCGAGTACGGTAAGCCGATTGAATAGACGTTCCTCTTGGTTGATTTTTTGGATGTAATCTGCGTTTTTCTTGCCTAAGATATAGACTTCACGAGTATCCAAACCTAGACTAATGTGTTTTTTCAATGAGTCGATCATGAAGGGTCTGGCCATGGAAAATAGTTCTTTGTTGTCATAGTAATTGGCATTGAGCCAGTTGCCTTCTTTGTTTTTGCGAATGATGGCGAGTGGGAAAGGCGAATTGATATAAAAATTGCTGTAAAAATCCTGGGCGCCGCCATAGGAAGCGATCATGTCGTAGAGGAACACCGAAGATACTTCATGGGTACGCGCCGATTCCATTTTGATGCCACATACATGTTCCAGTCGTTTGGTGTCGGTAAATGGTACACCCGTAACACCCGCCCCGTGTCGGCTGGGGTTGATGCCGATGATAAATTTTCGGCTGTTGTTATCCTTGTAGTACTTCTGATAAAAGGCTTCCATGACTACTAGGGTCTCCGGATTATCCCAGTAGGGGTTCATGACCCTGAAGCCGTCAGGTAGCTCACCAGGGTAATGTAATTGCTTGTTGAAAGCGATGATTTTGTCTGAAAAATACCGATCCATAGTTAATGGCTGTCCGTTGCTGGATTGAATGTGGCTTAAATTATAGAAAATACATGGGAATATAAGACGACTTGGCAAAGAATATGATTATAATGTAATGCCTGTTGTTACATTAAAAAATATTTTCTATCTTTGCATTATCATGAATAACACGAAGTTTGCAACAGTTATCCATATCTTGACGATTCTAGCAAAAAATCCGGACGAATGGATCAGTTCGGAATGGATTGCCGGCAGCATCAATATCAACCCGGTAATTGTTCGCAAAGAACTCGGTCTATTGCAGGAAAAAGGATGGGTAATTAGTCGAAAGGGGAAGGAAGGTGGTTCTAAACTGAATATACCAAGCAAGGATATCCGTTTGGCTGATATTTACCAGGCTATTAAAAACACCGATGTTTTGGGTAAGAAAAATGCTAACCCTAATCCGAAATGTCCGATTGGGAAAAACATCAATACGAGACTGGACGTGTTATTTGACGAAACCGACACATCGGTTATGGCATCACTTGCCGGAAAAACACTGGAGGACTTTGAACAGGAGTTCCAATAAACACCAAGTTTTTTTTTGGATT
>CAZXSL010000053.1:0-2710 GCA_964643235.1 uncultured Sphingobacteriaceae bacterium
CATATCCCATATCTTCAAGCATAAACTGCAAGTCCATTGCGATAATCATTTGATCTTCAACTATGTGTATCTTTTTCATTGCCAAGGCAGATAGATGGATATGGGGTTAAAACGGAAAAAGTACCGTTGTGCATAAAGGGTGACTTAGGCTACTCGGAAATAATTGTTCAGTTAACAAAACAAATTTAGAAAAGAAAAACCAATTAATCGTATTCTTTTTATTCAGATTTCTCACAATCTTTACAAAAAGTACGAGCCCCTCAAGGCATCCTGTAATTGAAGATCCGAATTCGATTACCCGTTGTAGACACAGAAATTCAATAAGCACTGGAGAAGCAAGAGCGTTTAGGCCGGGTTATTCTTGCGGTTTCCGTTTACCGGCTCTTATGGTGGCTTCTCAATTATTCCAACAAACGATGCAGACCCAACTCAGCACAGCCTGTATAGTGGATTAGCTTTGCCGTATTTTCATCGCTACACGTTCTGCCCATACGGCTTAAAAATCACAACCAAACTTAGCTTAGGTACTTAAAACGGCAACTTTCGTTGCCTTTTAGACTTAGGAATGGCTTTGAAAATGGATCACAAATTTTGACCAGCCATTTTCATAGACATAGTCGATATCTCCGCTCAACTGGTCGACCAATGATCGGATGAGCTTAAAGCCCAAGGTATCGTCGGTCATACTTGATTTCCCGGCAGGCATGCCTTTCCCGTCGTCCGCATAAACCATCCTATAGCCCGCATTCTGCGCCTGCTCAATGGCAATGGTAATCTTACCTTCGCTTTTATCCACAAAAGCATACTTCAGCGAATTCGTGATTAATTCGGTAAGTACCAACCCAACAGGAATAGCGGTGTCAATATCGAGCGATACCCGCTGGGCTTCAACACAGACATCCACCTCGTTATTATTGACGTTGTAAATACTCAGCAGATGGAACCCCAACTGCTCGATATATTCGTGGATATTCAGTCTGTTTAGGCTGTATTGTTGGTAGAGCTTATTGTGAATGAGGGCAATCGAATTAAGTCGACTTCGACTTTCTTTCATTACTTCGACGACTTCGGGCAACGTTGTTTTTCGGGCCTGTAAACTCAACAGGCTATTGATCATCTGCAAGTTATTCTTTACCCGGTGATGGATTTCGCGCAGCAACAGCTCATTTTGGATATTCGCTTGCTTGAGTATCTCGTTCTGTACGGATATTTCAGCGTTCTTGATGGCCACGCGGTTAGCCAGTTTGTCCTTCTCCCTAAAATGGATATACAGGATAACCAATACGGCCAATAACACGACCACACTGACAATTAACCCGTAACGCTGGTAAATTGTATTGGAAAGCTTTAGCCGGTCAACGTCTTCCTGGCGCGCCATAATGAATTTGTCGCTAAGTTCGGCGTCAGCTTGTACAAATTGTTCGACTAGCAAACTGTCATTCATACGCCGGTACGTATCAAACAGCTGGTTAGCCTCGTCTAATCTGCCCAAAACATAGTTTGCATTGGCCATCAACGCCAACACTTTGCGCGCCTCACTATTATTGCCCCGTTTTTGCAAATAGGTAGCCAAACTGTTGGCTCGTGCCAACGCTGACTCATACTGCTCTCGCCGCAATTCACTTTTGACCTTCAGCATTTGATATGCCGTCCATAAGGGAGCGTTTGTATCCAACAATACGCCGAGGGCTTCAGCCTCCTCGATTTTACGGTCGAGAGACTCCAAATCGCCCGTATCCTCGTATATCCGAGCTTGCGACAACACAGCACGCAATAGCCCTTCAAGGTTTCCGCGCTGTTTATGGTATTCCACAGCCTTTTCGGCATAGTACATGGCTTGCCCGTAGTCCTTATTGTAGAAATAACTGTCACTACTTACTTGGAGCATTCGCCCTTTGAACGTATCGATCTGCCCTTCGCTTGCCAAAGTGCGCAGACTATCCAATAACAGGATAGCCCCGTGGTAATCCCCTTCGACATTGTTTTTGAAATCAGCGTATTCAATTCTGGCTTTAGCATCGACCATGCTTAGGGAATCATCGCGAACGGTCGACACTTTGATGGCTTCGCGATAGCTACGGTGCGCTAGGAACAACTGATCTTGTTGGGCGTAGAGGTTTGCAAGCCGAAGATGGGCATTGACGATTTGGTCTTGGTGGTTAGCAATCAAATAAATGCTCCTGGCTTTCTCGAAATAATCAATCGCTGCCGTCAGGCTGTCTCGCTGCTCGTGCAGGTGGGCACTCAGGAAATAACCGTCTGCTATCCCTTCTTGGTATGAGATTTCAATCGACTTTTTCCAGGCTTTATTGATCAGGATATCGGCCTGTTTATAATTGGCAGAATCGGCCAAATACTGGCTTGCTTCTCGATAAATCGAATTGATTAGCACCGTATCGGCATCAGCCCCCATCACCACCACGCCAGCCAGTAGGGCCCGAGATCCAGCGAAACATAACACCAGCAGACTGAACAGAAAAAACAGATTCCTTTTTAAACTCATAGCCAGACCACAATAGATCTTTCAAGTTTTATGTGGTCAGTTCTCCACAACACGCTTGTACAAGCATAACTATTTGACACTAAACGGATGCAAAAACTGAAATACCAACGGATAAACTTTGACTAATATATGATAAACTTTGGCTAATATATTATATTATTTTTGCTTTTATACATATTTACCCGTGTTCATTCCGTGCTTTACGAA
>CAZXSL010000053.1:2720-16439 GCA_964643235.1 uncultured Sphingobacteriaceae bacterium
CGAAGCTAAGTTTCCTCATACCTCTTGATGGATATATTATTTTTTTTTCGGGGTGCATACGAATGGCCAGTCTGGCCGTCATGGGAATATATGTAAAGGAACGACGGATCAAAACCCCGTTACAATCTTTAGGCCGCCGTGCGTCAGGTTCATATCTTGCTGCGACAAACTACCCACAGGCAATTTAAAGTAAGGCTCAAACGATAGAGAAACCCGGCGGGATACAGGAAGACGGTGGCCTACCGAAAAGTTCAAAAATCCGCCAAACCGCTGGTCGGCAATAGGATGTTGGGCCGCCTTCTGCGAAAACTCATGGCGATTGTACTGGAGCCCGTTCAGGTTTTGGGTTATCGTATTCGTGGAGTAGTGAACCGTACGCTGCTCATCCAAGACGGCAAGCATCGAAATACCGACTGACGAGTAAAACCGTTCGGTCACGTGGTAGCGGATATCAAGCGGGATATCCATGGCCAACAGACTGCTCGTCACGGAGGTCAGATAGCTTCCCCCCAATGCCGCATAATCCGTATTCAATCCCTCAGAATCATTCACTCCGCTTTGGGGGCTATTGTACTGCACGGACGCATCGTAACCCCGTGCTCCGCTCGGGTGCTGCCCCACCCCCATTTCCGATAATGAAACCCCCGAACTGATGGAGATTTTATCGGAAATCCGATAGGCCACCGCCAAGCCCGCACCTAAATTAAACTTTTCACTGGTCATGGACGGGGATAACACGACTGAAAGGTCCCAGCGCTTATCGTTTTCGTGAGCTGCTGCGCCTTCTGCCTCTCCATAGCTTCCTTGTGATTTACCTAAGGACACCAACGAGTTGTTGCCAAGTCCCGTTTGAGCTTCCGAACCCTTGTCAACGACGACTGCGGGATCCTCTACCACTTCTAACGGCACCGCTGACGCCAATGCTTGGTTAACCGATGTGGTGTCTACCCCTTCCTCCAATTCCATGTCCGCTTGCGAAACTACATCAGGATTATCTTCACGAATACGGGTGGTTAGAACGGGTACATCTACAATGAGGGTTTCCTCAACAGGTAATTCAGGCTCGTGCTTGTTGGGCTGCTGTGGTTCGTGAAGGCCTGCAAGCTCCGCAGCGGATAGTTGTGTTACCTCAGCAGTGGTGGGCCCATCGGCAGCAACGGATAGCGGTTCTGGTGTGGTAGTATCCGTCGGGGCAGGACTTTCTGTAGCTGCATAGTCATGAACCTGTGGATCAGTCGGTTGATTCAAAAGTAATGCTACTGACACCCCCGCCACCAGCATAGCCGCAGCAGCCCAGTAAGGCCAAGCCTTCCTTTTAGGTGGCCGCCCTACTCCAGACTTAGCCGCAAACCGTTCCCACGCACCCTGGCGATAGGGTTCGGTGTGGTTGCGCAGCTTATCCGCCATCTGGCGAAACAAGTCGTCGTGCTTGTCGTGCTCTTGATCCATAACTTACCTTAATAGAACATTATTTACCGTCTCTGACACCAAACGATGCCACATATAGTTTTTTCAAGCGTTGCTTAGCTCTGGACAAATAGGTGCGGGAAGTGCTCTCTGGAATTCCCAGCATATTACCTACTTCTTCGTGGCTATATCCTTCTACCTCGTACATATTAAATATCGCTCGTTGTATGTCGGGCAACTGCTCCAAAAGCTTGAGGATGTCTTGTACATGAAGGTCCGAAGCATTGTCTTTGGCTTCTACGGGTAGTAGGCCATCCCCTACTTCGTCAAGCGACGCCATCGATTTACGCGCTCGGATAAAATCGATTGAGATATTAACCGCAATACGTGATAGCCACGCCCTGAACGCACGTTCGGCGGTTATCGCCTTATTGGAATGGCGGAAAGAGTCTACCTTGCCAAATGCCCGAATAAACGTCTCGTTGGCTAATTCCTCGGCATCGAACTCATTCTTCACGTATCGGCGTGTTACCGCCAATACAACCCCATAAAAATGCTTGTACACGATCTCCTTGCCCTTTACATCGTCGGCTTTACCGCACGAAGCAATCGCATCCTCCAAGGAAGATACTTCCGTTCGCTTCAAATACTTGATAAAACTCACGATGCGGGCTTCTGATCGTACTAACTTACTTGATGTAACACCATACAAATATACGGGCATTTTATTTTACTGCCCTTTCTGGCCCACAAACGCTATAAATCTGCACCAATATCTTCGTGTTTTTACGTCTGTTACTTCCTTTTACTCACCTAACGAAACTGCCAACACATTCGCGACACTCGCCATTAAAATATTTTTTGCCACCTCGCCATTACCCCAAAAACCATAGGGGTACACCTCTTCCTATACCCCTGATGCTCTTTTTTATGCACAAACTCGCCCTTAAACACAAAATATGCTATTTTTGCAGGAAATTTGATTTGTCGACATGAACAACGTATTATCCGAGCAAGAACAACAACGCCGCCAGGCCTTAACAGCTATTATTGAACTGGGAATTGACCCGTATCCTGCAGCCAGTTTTGAGGTCAATGCCACGTCCAAGGACATATTGGATAACTACGAGCGCGACAAGCTGAACTACAAATCCATCCGAATAGCCGGCCGGATCATGAGCCGGCGGGTCATGGGCAATGCATCGTTCATCGAATTGCAAGACGCTACGGGTCGCATACAGGCTTACCTCAAACGGGATGACCTGTGCCCCGGCGAAGACAAAACGCTATATAACACAGTATTCAAGAAATTGCTGGACATCGGCGATTTTATTGGGATTGAAGGGTTCGTGTTTACCACGCAAACCGGCGAGATTTCCATCCACGCACAACAACTCACACTACTAGCCAAATCGCTGCGACCCCTGCCCATCGTCAAGTCTGCTGACGGCAAAGTGTTCGACGCAGTTACCGACCCCGAATTCAGGTACCGCCAGCGCTATGTCGACTTGGTTGTGAATCCGCAAGTAAAGGAAACCTTTGTCAAAGTGTCGAAAGTAAAGACAGCCATCCGCGACTTTCTGAACGAAAGAGGTGCTTTAGAGGTGGATACCCCGGTACTTCAGAGTATTCCCGGTGGTGCCGCAGCCAAACCTTTCATCACACACCATAATGCATTAGATATTCCGCTTTACTTACGGATTGCCAACGAACTGTACCTGAAACGACTCATCGTGGGGGGGTTCGATTGGGTGTACGAATTTAGCCGCAACTTCCGCAACGAAGGGATGGACCGCACACATAACCCAGAGTTTACCGTCTTGGAGTTTTACGTCGCCTACAAAGATTATCAGTGGATGATGGAAATCACGGAACAACTCTTCGAACATGTATCCGTAGTCACCAATGGCCAAACGACCCTGAAAGTTGGCGAAAATGAGATTGACTTCGCTGCACCATACAAACGGGTAAGTATTTATGAAGCCATTAAAGAGCATACTGGATTCGACGTCAGTGGGATGGGCGAAACGGAACTGCGCGAAGTGTGCAGCAAACTAGGTATCGCTACAGACGAAACCATGGGCAAAGGCAAACTTATTGATGAGATTTTCGGCGAAAAATGTGAGCACCATTACATCCAACCGACCTTCATTACCGACTATCCCATCGAAATGAGCCCCCTGACGAAAAAGCACCGGAATAAAGAAGGTTTGGTTGAGCGCTTTGAATTGATGATCAACGGCAAGGAGCTAGCCAATGCCTACAGCGAGCTGAACGACCCCATCGACCAGCGCGCACGCTTTGAGGACCAGGTCAAACTGATGGAACGAGGCGACGACGAAGCCATGTTCATCGACTATGATTTCCTACGTGCGCTGGAATACGGCATGCCTCCGACAGCTGGAGTAGGTATCGGAATCGACAGGCTAGCCATGTTGATGACCAATTCACACAGTATACAGGACGTGTTGTTTTTCCCGCAGATGCGCCCGGAAAAGGTAGTAAAAACGGCATCAACGGAAGATTATGTGGCTCAGGGCATACCGGAGGTATGGGTCCCTGTATTGCAGAAAATGGGTCTGACAACCATCGAAGCGCTCAAAGATGCTAACCCCAACAAGGTGTTCAACGATTTGGGTGGTCTTCGGAAAAAAATGAAACTCAACACGCCCATGCCGGCTAAAGATGAGGTACTCGCTTGGTTTGACTAAGCGATAACCCGGCTTGAGGGTCTGTTATTTGTTGGCCATTCGAAATCCTGTTTTATGCACAAAACATGTCAGTCGATCAATTCGTCTGGGGTTTTGAGTGATATGCCGTAATAAAACTGCTGGCCAGGCGTATATTTTTCACGCAATTCAAAGTTCTCGAACGAAGGTCCTCCCGGTATAGCCATATAGCGCGACACATCATGGCTACCGCCGGCCCAATAGCGCGCCCTGCCATTGACACGTACCCGCAAAGATGGGTCGGCTTCTTGTTTTTCCTTGCGCCAATATTGCGTGAACTTAACCGGCGCCCGGTATTTCCAGTTGGAACGGGCATGGGCTAGTGGATCGTCAGGCCATGCAGCCAGCTGTTCCATTGACTCATCGCCTGACGCCAATACCCAAAGACTCCCCTTCTTATCATCTATCATGCGATTCATCGGATAACTTTCCTTTTCAATAAAATGTATGCCCTCGAACCCCGCGTATAACTCGTTAGCATTGATTACCGCATCTTGCAAATGAAGGTTCCTGATACGCGGATAATTGCCCATCGTTGCCGTGATGGCACATCGATCCATCGGCTCACCTTCCTCGTGATCAAATACTTGCACACCTAATTCTTCAGGACGATCGCTACGGATGAAGAGTTTTAAATACGGAGCGGCACCGTTCGCAAACCGCTCCATGAACACATAAACAGCCAATTCCTCGACTGGGTTATCGCCTTCCGTTACTTGGCGAACCACACCCCGGGCCTGTGCCGTAGGGTAATAGCCTCCTGCGTCGGCATCGTCGCTTGCCCAAAACAGTTTGCCCCAATGCCCGTCGACTGCCGAGGGCGAAATCTCGCTGAACTCCATCTGACCATCCACAACCGGCTCAATAGCCAAGAAATTCATCATGTACGTCTTGCCTTCGTAATGGTAGCCAACCCGTATCAGGCCTCGCGGCCCGCCACCAAAGGGTTGTTCGTTGCTATTTTCCAAACCATAGGGCCAAAGGCTGAAGACAAGCCCGTTTTCTATTCCCCAAATTGCTGCCGAATGTGCATAAGCAGGCTGAATCCAACGGTGTGTCGGAGTTTCTTGGGCTACGGCATGGGCCATCGCCAAACTCAATAAGACGAGAATAACAAAATTTGCTTTTTTAATCATAATGCAGGGGTTCTAAACATCATAACCATAGGCTTTTCACTGTTGGTTTTACACCGGTCTAATCGGTTCTCCATCATGACGATGGTAATTCACTAGCAATCTACAGGCTAATCTAGTCTGATACGCAAGACCCGACCACCTACGACCCGGCTAATCCTGACTGTATTTTATCAAAAACAAGCATGGAACAGTCAGAAAACGAAAAGGTGAAGGAATATCCTCCCAAAAACATGCAATACGAACGGCCAGCAAAAGTTCATTAACAGCCGGTGACTATTCCTATGATGGTTTTATCAAAGTGGGCACACGTACACACTGAAAGGAACCCAATTGCCGAATGATGCCGAATCAGTCTCCCGACATTAAAAACTTCCCGTTTCGATATATATTTAGTACTTTAGTACAAAGAATAACCAACATGAAAACTCCACTTAAATTATTGATTACCTTAACAATAGCTATTTTATCAGCAAACTACCCAGCATCCGCGAGCATGCAGGATTCCGCTAAATTGGAATTAATAAAGCAGCTTCACGGAGATATCAGAACCCAGTATATCCCCGATGGCCGGACGGCTATTTTTGAATTGACACCTCATTTCTACGGGCTCAACCAACATGCGCTCTTCACGACCGAGCGTGATGCCGCTGCTCATTTCGAGCGCGAACTGGTTAGACAGAATTTGGCCGATCAAGCCCGTATTATGCTGATGCCTGACAGTACAATGGGCAACCAGACCAAAGGAGTTGTCCAATTATCCGTAGCCAACCTACGTACTCAACCCCGCAATCAGGCAGAAATGGCAACGCAATTGCTACTGGGCACGCCGGTAGACCTACTATACCGCCAGGGTGGTAACTACCGTGTGCGCACCCCTGAGGGGTATATTGCTTGGGCGCCGGTATCGGCCATCACGGCGATGACCGAGGCCGAAGCCGCTGCTTGGCGAAATGCGGACAAACTCATCTTTACCGACGACCACGGATATGCTTACCGGTATGCCGACGAACAATCGCAGCGCATTTCCGATCTCGTACTGGGTAATATTCTATTGGCCGGTAAATCCGAAAACGGCTTCGTCGCCGTTACTTACCCCGACGGTCGAACGGGCTTCGTGAAACAAGCGCAAACACGCCCTTTTGACGAATGGCTATCGACGCGTAACCTTGTTCCCGAAAACATCTTGGACGTTGCCAAAAGCATGATTGGTGTACCCTACCTTTGGGGTGGCACTTCAAACAAAGGATTGGATTGCAGTGGGTTTACCAAAACTGCCTATTATATGAACGGCTTGGTCATTCCGCGAGATGCTTCACAGCAAGTGCTGACCGGCACGCCCATCGAAATATTAACGGATGGCCAGACTGACCCTGCAAAAATACTGGCTAACCTCCAACCGGCCGACTTGCTCTTTTTTGCGGAGGCAAAAGAGGAAAACCCGAATCCACGGATTACCCACGTAGCCATATACATGGGCGATGGAGAATTCATCCACGCTTCGGGGACGGTCCGGATCAATAGCTTCCTGCCGGATGCGGATAATTTTGACGACCACCAAAACAGGACATTGGTAAGTGCACGTCGTTACATCGGACACAACGCCGATGCATTACATCCCATACAGACACACCCCGCGTATGTTACTCCTACATCGCGATAGCCCAAAACTCACAAAAATAAACAGCGAAGACCATGTCTCTCAGAAATCCGGACACCAACACCCTCTTCACACAAGCAACCACCTCGCGCAGGATGGGTAAATTTTCCTTGCACATACGGCCATACACCCTATCGCTCCGCCATGTGTTTACCATCGCTTCGGGCTCAAGAAGCACCACACCTGTTGTGTTGGTCCGTTTGGATTATGACGGTGTATCAGGCTATGGAGAAGCGTCTATGCCTCCATATTTGGGCGAATCGCACGACACGGTATTGACGTTTTTAGGAAAGGTGGACCTCTCGGCATTTGACGATCCCTTTCGTACGGCAGAGATATTGACCTACATCGACGGGCTTTCAGAACGGGACACGGCTGCCAAAGCCGCGCTGGATATCGCCCTCCACGACCTACTGGGCAAACTGATGGGACAACCTTGGCACCGTATCTGGGGATACAACCCTGCCGATGCACCTTATACCTCGTTTACTATCGGTATCGATACGGCCGATGTCGTCCGCAAAAAGGTGGCCGAAGCCGACCCTTACCAAATCCTGAAAGTAAAACTAGGTTTAGATACGGACAAAATGATGATTGAGACCATTCGGGAGGTAACCGACAAACCACTATGCGCCGATATCAACCAAGGTTGGACAAACAGGGAAGCGGCATTGGAAATGGCACATTGGCTGGCTGATAAGGGTGTCGCATTCCTTGAGCAACCCATGCCAAAAGAGCAAATCGACGACAATGCTTGGCTGACCGAGCGCAGCCCCATACCAACCGTGGCGGACGAAGCCGTACAGCGCCTGCCCGATGTGCGCCGAACATGGGGCGTCTACAACGGTATCAACATCAAACTCATGAAATGCACGGGTCTGCGCGAAGCGCACAAAATGGCCGAATTAGCTCGTGCGCTCGACATGAAAGTCATGCTGGGATGCATGACCGAGACATCATGTGCCATATCGGCGGCTGCCCAACTATCTCCAGTGGTTGATTGGGCAGACCTTGACGGTGCACTACTTATAGGCAATGATGTTTTTGATGGTATGCACATCAGGGATGGTCGTGTTGTTCTACCCGAAACACCCGGTATCGGTGTACACCCGCTATAACAGGGAGCTGGCACACACCTGAGGATACGTGGGAACTCGTTTAAACGAAGCCATCAATCGGATGGATGTACCAAAACGAAACAACGTGAAGCGCGTGATTTAAAACATCGACAATTAGAAATTTATCGTACCCTACCAATGACAAAAGTTATGGGTTTTGGATGTTTGATACCGCTTCTACTTTTATTGTACGTAATTAAAATATACTCCCTGCTCGTCGTCGGCCAAGTCAAGTAAATACCCATTAACGATAGCATAGCGCAACTCGTCGTCCTTAGCTAAATAGAAATGGGCGTCTCTGCCCAGGTTGATGCTGGCAGGCACGGGCGTGTGCTGGTGGAACACCAATAGCGGCAGACC
Organism: uncultured Sphingobacteriaceae bacterium; assembly: GCA_964643235.1. Lineage (GTDB taxonomy): Bacteria > Bacteroidota > Bacteroidia > Sphingobacteriales > Sphingobacteriaceae > CAYRGQ01. The sequence continues at coordinate 11,128 of CAZXSL010000053.1, forward strand.
ATGAATACGGTTTTCGGGCATTTGCAGTACTTGAACCGTGTTATACCCTTGGCGAAGCAGCTCATAGGCACGCTCCTGTGTTATATCCTGTATCGTGGGGAATGCAGTAGGGTACACCTTGCCTTGCACAAACTTATATCCAGTAACATCCAAGTCATCATATCCGTAGTTTTCCTGCAAATCGCCGATATCGTCGATGCGAGAACGAACGTAATAGGCTGTATCCTGTGTTACTTCCCCACGCCGGATGGAAACATCCACCACCATAGGTATATCGTCGCGCTCAACCTGTAAGTTGCGCAGCATCACATCGGTCATCCCGGGTTGATTGAAAGGCAACGCCTCGTATTCGTCAATATCATACTGCTGGTAACTACCTTGTGCTATTTCTATTAAGGCATTCAGGATAATCATGAAATTCAACTTGCGGATATACTGTTTCTCTGGGTCGCCTTTATACCCACCTGACTCGATCAGTACCGTGCTAGCGCCCCAGCTTTGGAAATTATCCCCAAAGCCCCTAGGGGTATAAGTATCATCGTACTTGGCCACCCCATCCGGAATAAATTGTTGGAGTACAAGGTTCATTCCGACGGCAATTTTCATCGCATCACCTCGTACATTGTTGATTTCCCGCTCATGGTTGTAGGCCGGTGCTAACAAGGCGACGGTAACGGGGTTGGCCGTACCGGGCACGTTGTAGTATATATTTTGGTCGTGCAAGTTAAAAGCGTACCGTGGTTCCACATCCTTAGCTGCCTGAATGAGTATATTACCTTCTACCGTAGCGCCCTCCCTGGCATCGCGGTTGAGATCTACATCCATGGCATTGCGTCGGGCATACACATCGGCACCGTCGGGATTGAGCAGAGGAATGAAGTAGATCGTTGTTTTCTCATGCAACAACATCCGGAGACTGTCAAATCCATCGCCCTGCCCTTCGAGGAAATTAAACAGATCCATTAGTGCCATAGTGGCCGTAGGCTCGTCGCCGTGCATCTGTGACCACATCATAACCCGTCGAGGACCGTCCCCGTACCGAAGCTGGTAAATGGGCTTTTTTAGGACGGACACACCCAGTTGCGTAATGTTAAATATGCTTTTCGGCATCCGTTTGGTAATGAGCGGCTCGATGTCGGCATGCTTGAAGCGGCGATGGGTAAGCGAGGATTCACGATACTGCTCGTAGGCACGCTCCAACATCGCTGTGTCAGGCACATAGACGCTCTGTTGCTGCCCGTTGCATTGGCAGGCGGCCAAGATAACCATACCGCTGAGAAAGACGATTGCCAAACGTTTCATAGGCTTCTGGGATTCATGACATTACCTGATAATACGTTCAATTGGGTAAAACGATCCGCTTCCTGCATCCATGTGAACACGCCCGCCCACGGGCACGATGAATTGTTCGTCGATATGGCCTATCATGGCTCCCGTGAATGCAGGGATTCCCAAGGGATATATATGATCATGGAAAATCTGTTCCAACGTTAAGGATCGGTCCGAGGTAGGCGTACCACAGTCCGTACATTGGCCGAAAATAAACCCTTTAATTTTACTTAAAGCTCCGGAAAGTGCCAATTGGCTCATCATCCGATCAATACGGTAAGGCTGTTCGCCGATATCCTCAAGAAACAAAATGCTGTCCTGAAAATCGGGATAATAGGAGGAGCCGGCGATCCCTGTCAGTACGGTCAAATTGCCGCCTAAAAGTTTTCCCTCAGCCGTACCGGGGCGGATGACCGCAATAGGCTCCCCAGCATGCAAGATGCCCTCTTCTGAAATCGGGGTACTCGAGTAATGTGGCGTATTGCCCTCGACGAATATCTGGAAAAATTGTTCCAGTATAGGTGCCGTCCAATTGCTGGTTGCCACGTGTCCATGAAACGTAATCAACCCCGTTTGCGTATGTATTGCCTGATGGAAAGCCGTAATATCGCTGTACCCTAAAAAAATCTTGGCATTGTTGCGTATCAGGTTATAGTCCAACTTATCTAACAGACGTGCAGCTCCCGAACCACCGCGCAAGCATACGATCATCCGCACTTCCGGATCGGCGAACATGTTGTGGATATCCGCTACTCGATCCTCGTCTCGCCCGGCCAAGTGTCCGTAACGATCGAGAATATGATGCCCCCACTTGGTACGAAAGCCCATGCCTTCAAAACAGCTTTTGATGGAATCAATAACCGTGGGATCGACCAATGCCGATGAAGGACTGATAAAACCAATGGCATCGCCGGGCTTGATACGTACGGGGCTAATCGATTTCAGGGCAGACGGGCTTGCTTTATGCTCCGCACGGAGTGGCTCCGCCAATGCTATCGATGCTGCCCCAATGCCTAATGTTTTTAAGAATCCACGTTTATCCATATTTTCTGACTAGTCCCTATCGAACAACAAGCGCTGGCCCGAAGATGTTTCGATGATATTGCCGTTATCGTACACCAACCGGCCGGAAACAAAAGTACGGTTGATCGACGACCGGAAGGTATGCCCTTCGAATGGCGACCACCCGCATTTAGAAAAGATATTATCCTTGCGAACGTTGTAGGGTTTTTCCAAATCCACAAGCACCAAATCTGCCCAGTACCCCTCACGAATGAAGCCACGCTTAGAAACGTCGAAGCATATCGCCGTATTGTGCGCTGTTTTTTGGACAATTTGCTCGAGGGTCAAACGCCCTTCGTGGTACATATCCAACAGGGCGAGCAAAGCATGCTGCACGAGTGGACCACCCGAGGGGGCTTGCATATACGGTTGTTTTTTTTCGGCTAGTGTATGTGGTGCATGGTCGGTAGCGATGACGTCAATTGCACCCGACAACACCCCCGCCAAGATACCGTCTCGGTCTTCAGCTGACTTTACTGCCGGGTTCCACTTAATGAAATTCCCCTTTTCGGCATAGTCTACATCGCTAAACCACAAATGATGAATACAAGCTTCGGCCGTTATCTTCTTATCCTGTAGCGGAATATCACGATCAAACAACTCCGTTTCACGGGCGGTGGAAATATGCAACACATGCAGCCGTGTGTTATATTTACGAGCTAGCGCTACAGCATGTGAGGAAGATATGTAGCAGGCTTCAGCCGATCGGATGCCGGGATGCATAGCCGCATTCAACCGATCTCCAAAACGAGCTTGGTAGGCCGCCATGTTACGCTGTATCGTCGCTTCATCCTCGCAGTGTGTAGCGATGAGCATAGGTGCCTGCGAGAAAATCCCTTCGAGCGTACGTGCGTCATCCACCAACATGTTGCCCGTCGACGAACCCATAAATACCTTGATACCGCACACATCCTTAGGATTGGTTTTTAGCACCTCCTCCAGGTTGTCGTTTGCGGCCCCCATGTAAAAGGAGTAATTGGCTAACGATGTCTGGGCAGCAATGTCGTACTTATCCTGTAAAAGCCCTTGGGTCAAGGTGTTCGGCACGGTATTCGGCATCTCCATAAACGAGGTGGTACCCCCGGCGACAGCCGCCCGGCTTTCGTGCCAAATATCAGCTTTATGAGTCAGGCCAGGCTCACGGAAATGAACCTGATCGTCAATCAATCCGGGAAGCAAGTACAAGCCTTCGGCATTGATTTCTATTGCGCCCTCATGGTGTATCTGGGTATCGATACGCTCGATGAAACCATCGCGGATGAGCACATCGGCTTGACGGATTTCACCCTCATTAACGATACTGGCGGATTTTATAAGTATAGGAGTCATGTGTATTGTTGAAAGTATACAAAAACAAACATACGGATTTTGTACATATACAAGAGAGCTGATAGCTTTTGAAAACCTAATTGTATTGCCCTAATGCATAACAGACATACCGGAAACATGAAATTACTGCATAAAACAAATGGATGATGGATATGCGCGAGAACTTGACTGACGTAAAGTTTCATCCCTTTGATGAATTTGGGACCTGTTAGCTTCCTGAATTGCAAACAGCCGGCCAACAAAAAAAACCCGGCGATTCACATCGGCGGGGTCCTAACTAACTAAACTAAACAACTATATAAAACAAACCGAATATTGGGTTGTGTATTTCCGTATCACCGAAGTGCTCGAATTTCAAACCCAGTCTATTAGGATTGACTGCCCAAATATAGGGCTTTAAACCTATTTATTTATAATTATTCTAAATAATATTAAAAAATAAACACATAACTGATCAACAAACGTTTAACAAGAAAGCTCCCCCTCCTTGACTTCATGGTTAACCGTAGAAGAAAACCTTCATTCTACCATGAAAAGTTTTTTCCTCCACTCGACATCCTAAAGGCAACCAATGTGCACGCCGTCCCTATATTCCATCCTTTCCCCCTACTTCAATTTTTTCCGTAAATTTGGCACAAAACAAAAGCATAGCTAGATGCCCAACAATTACCTTCTCGAAATATGTGCTAACTCCGTTTCATCTGCCGTCGCCGCACAGGCTGGCGGTGCCGATCGGGTTGAATTTTGCCAAAACTTAGAAGCCGGTGGCACGACCCCATCGCACGGGCAAATCACGTTGGTAAAAGAGCGACTCGATATCGACGTGCACGTCCTCATCAGACCCAGGGCCGGCGATTTTCTCTATAACGACTTGGAATATGAGGAAATGAAAGCGGACATCCTCTTTTGCAAGGAGGCTGGTTGTGAGGGTGTGGTTATCGGTTTATTACATGCTGACGGTCGCATCGATACTGAGCGCACCACTGAGCTGGTACGTTTGGCAAGCCCTATGCACGTGACTTTCCACAGGGCATTCGACCGATGTGCCGAACCCGTCCAAGGATTGGACGACATCATCGGATGTGGCTGTGGTCGGTTGTTGACATCGGGTATGCGCGACACTGCCCAAGAGGGTATGCCATTAATTAAACTATTGGTAGAACAAGCCGCCGGCCGTATCGAAATCATGCCGGGTTCTGGTATTACAGCCGAAAACATTGTGCTATTAGCGCGTGAAACAGGCGCCTATGCTTTCCATACGTCGGCAAAAGTAGTCGAACCCAGCCAAATGGTTTTTGATAACAATCAGGTCAAAGGCATGGGTGACGATTGTTGGGTCACTTCAACGCAAAAAGTCCGCCAAATAGCGGACTTATTGAATAGCCTGTAATACGTCTTGCTTTCTCTTTAATCAGCAGAGAACGTCGAGATTATTTTTTAAGGTCTGCAGCCAGTTTGTTAAGTACCGCGTCGTTTTTCACGATTTGGCTCTTAGGTGACATTTTCGAACGGCTTCCTACTTCAATATTACGGCCCAATTTCAAAAACTGCACTACGGCTTTCGCTGTAAAATTGTTCCTTCTGTCTTTTCT
>CAZXSL010000054.1:0-16232 GCA_964643235.1 uncultured Sphingobacteriaceae bacterium
CCGTTTTTTTGTGGATTGGATTTGTTTGTGCTATCAGCTTTATGGAAGCTTGGCTGAAATTTCGCGCTCCGGGTGTTACAGTTCCGCTGGGATTAGGAATCGGCCGGCTGGTCTTTGGTGCATTAAACAAAGTGGAGTGGGTTTTAGCTATCATCGCCTTAGCAAATGTGTTTTTCTTTGGGTGGGACGGATGGCGGCCGCGTTATTTACTCTTGCTCGTACCCGTTTTGCTGGTCATCATGCAGACATTCTGGTTACTACCCGCACTTGATGCCCGCGCAGAGCTGCATATACAAGGCCATGATGTACCACATTCGTATCTCCATTTTTATTTTGTGGCCATGGAGGTGGTTAAAATTGCCTGTTTGGCTGTTTTCGGTACAATGCTTTTTCAGAAAATAGATATACTGACTTCGTGAAACCGGCACAATCCATTCCTTTTTCGTATATTTATAAAGGAGGATAGCAACGATGTCCAAAATACAAATTAAACGAATTTATGATGCTCCCAGCGCAACGGATGGTTATCGGGTGTTAGTCGATCGACTGTGGCCCAGGGGGGTAGCAAAGGCAGATGCTGATATCCACGAGTGGAACAAAGACATCGCGCCCAGCACCGAGTTGCGTAAATGGTTTGATCATCGGGGAGAGCGGTTTGACGTGTTTGCCGACGCCTATAAAGCAGAATTGGAAAAGCATACCGATGAATTGAAAAGGCTGAAAGATATCAGCAAAAAGAAAACATTAACTTTGTTGTACGGAGCCAAGGATCCTGTTATTAACCATGCACGGGTCTTGCTCGATGTATTAGGGTCCATGAAATAAATCATATTGTCTATGAAACCTATCAAACGCCATGAAAGCTTACAGCAACTGTCCAGAGAACACCATTTTGGATTACTGTTCTGTTGGAAACTGCGGCAGGGAATGAAATTCGGAGTTGAGATGGAACGTATCCAAAGCTATGCGGATTGGTTTTGGGAGAATAACCAAATCAAACATTTTGATCTGGAAGAAAACAAATTGTTCCCGATTCTGGGTATGGACCATCCCAAGGTGGTGCGCGCAATAGAGGAACATCGACAAATTGAAGCGTATTTCAAAGGCGGCATAAACGATCTTGATGATGTGTCTGCTCTCGATAAACTACTCGTGGAACACATTCGTTTTGAGGAACGCGATTTGTTTAATGAAATCCAACAAATTGCTACTGCGGATGAGCTCAAACTGCTGGACGAACATGATCATCAGGAGTTAGTAGATAACTGGTCGGACGAATTTTGGATAAAATAATCGATATTTGTTGTGGTAGTTAAACGGCCGGCACTATTGCAAATTACTGGATCAAACCTTACAGGTGTCCGATCTGCAGATTGATTGCCCGGAATACCAGGGGATAACATGAATGGAATCGTCGAACGAATTGAAGGAATAAAGCGTCGGATGGCCGAAACTTGTGTCCGAGTGGGGCGTCGACCGGAAGAAGTAAGGTTGCTGCTAGCCACGAAAACCGTTCCGCCCGAACGTATTAAAACCGCAATAGAAGCGGGGGTTGGGTTGATTGGTGAGAACAAGGTACAGGAGCTTAGGGATAAGTATGCCGATCTGCAAGGTGTTGAGCACGAAAAACACCTTATCGGTCATTTGCAAAGCAATAAAATCAAGGATGTGCTGAAATACGGTGTGTCGTGTATCCAGTCTGTGGATCGCATAAGCCTAGCCGAAAAGCTGGATCGCCGGCTTCGTTATGAAGGCAAAACGATGGATGTATTGGTTCAAGTCAATACCTCGGGCGAGGAGAGCAAATTCGGAGTAAGGCCGGAAGAAGCCATGGATTTGGTGTCTGCAATAGCACGCTACCCGAGCCTCCAAATCAAGGGGTTGATGACCATTGGCCTGTTTAGTGCGGAGGATGAAAAAGTCAGGGAATGCTTCAAATTACTTAAAAAGATACAATTGGCCATCCAGCAGTTGGCAATACCGAATGTTGCGATGCAGGAACTTTCCATGGGTATGAGTGGCGATATGGAAATCGCAATCCAAGAAGGCGCTACGTTGATTCGAGTTGGGACTGCTATTTTCGGCGAACGCATCCATCCCGATAGCTATTATTGGCCCGAACGGAAATAGTCTGTTTAATCCACTTATATATCCTGTTTTTGTTTGGGGGGGGCTTTGTAGACTTGCTGGTTTGGCATAACCATCGGTTACCGGATCTTCTTTAGGAAAGCGGCGGTGGTTCCGGCGCGCCTCCTTTAAGTTTCAAGTTGCTTTCGGGAAGTGGGCTAAAGATCTCGTTATCCGTCGGTGGCAGTACAAAGCGGCCCTGTTTCCAATCCTCTTTCGCTTGTTCGATCCGTTCACGGCGTGAAGAAACGAAATTCCACCAGATGAAACGATCGCCAAGGGGGTCGCCGCCGAGCAACATGAGTGTCGTGGCTTCCTTGCCGCGTATAATCGGGTCTACACCTTTGGTAAACACCAACATCTGTCCGGCGGGGTAGGTCACACCCGATATTTCGACACTACCCTTGACGATGTAAAACCCGCGTTCTGCATGTTCCTGGGGAAGTCCGAAAATAGCGTCTTTTTCCAAAACAACATGTAGGTAGAATAGTGGAGAATGTGTTTTGACCTCATTTTTCAAGCCGAAGGCATCGCCGGCAATCAGTCGCATCCATATACCTTTATCGGTAAAAACAGGAAGTTCATCCGGCGTGTAATTTACGAATGTCGGGTCGGATTCCTCATCTTTTTCGGGTAGTGCCACCCAGGTTTGTACCATTTCCAGCCCCCCAGCTAGAGCCGATGGATCTTCAAACCGTTCAGAATGGGAGATACCTCTTCCGGCGGTCATCCAGTTGACTTCCCCGGGTCGAATAATTTGCTCTACACCCAGGCTATCTCGGTGGGTCACTTGCCCATCGAAGAGGTAACTTACTGTTGAAAGACCGATGTGTGGATGCGGGATAACGTCCAGCGAATTGTCTTCTACGGGGATGTTCGCAATGGGGCCTGCATGATCCATGAAGATGAATGGTCCTACCATGCGGCGAAGCCGAAAAGGGAGTATCCGTTTTACTTTCATCGATGGGCTGATAGCCGCTTGTCGGGCCTCAATTACAATATCTAGCATGATCGTTGTTGTTTTACAGATGGGTGCTGTACTGTTCTTAGACGCTAATTGTTTGTTCAATCCGCGTTTTCATTATCTTTTATCGATGGCCTGATAATCATTCGCAAAGCCTGATCTTTCGTGAAATAAGCGGTTGTCCAATTGTACATCGTCTGTAGGCGGTTTCGGTAACTAATCAAGGCAAACAAGTGGATAAAAAGCCACATCATCCAAGCAATCCAGCCTTTGAAATTCAGTTTCGGCTTTGGTATATCCGCGACGGCCTTGCTTCGGCCGATAATGGCCATCGAGCCTTTGTCATGGTATGAGAAAGGCTTAATCGGTTTCCCTTTGGATAGTGCCTTGAGATTAGCTGCAAGGTTTCGGCCTTGCTGCACGGCAGGCTGTGCCAATTGGGGGTGACCATTTGGGAACTTTTCATCTCCCGTTAAAAGGCAAGTGTCGCCTATGGCAAAAACATCCTGCATGCCCTGCACTCGATTATATTCGTCAACGATTAAGCGTCGCCCACGCCCATAACTTTCTTCAGGGATACCGTCGAATACCTTGGACGTGACACCAGCCGTCCAAATCAGTGTTTTTGTCTCAATCGTCTCGCCATTACTAAACGTCACAACGTCGTTTTGGTAATCTTTTACCTGTGTATTCAACTTTACTTCAACGCCCATTTTGATAAGAGCGTCGTAGGTGTATTGCTGTGATTTAGGTTCCATTGGGGTCAACAACACCGGAGCCCCATCGACTAAATAGATCCGGACATTTCTGTTTTTGAGCTCTGGATAATCCTTCTCTAGGATATTCATCCGCATTTCGGCCAGCATTCCGGCTACTTCCACGCCGGTGGGGCCGCCACCGGCAATGACAAGAGTCGACAGTTTTCGTTTCTCCTCTAAGTCGGTCGCGATGGTGGCTTCTTCAATTTTAAGTAACAAGTTGTTGCGCAACTCGATGGCATCGTCAATGGTTTTCATCGGTAGGGCGTTCTTCCGAATGTTTTCCATGCCGAAGTAATTGCTTTCCGTACCGGTTGCCAATACCAAATAATCGTATTGTAATTTGCCATTGGACAGCACGACGGTTTTCTTTTCGGGTATGATTTCGGTCAGTTCCCCCAGTCGAAAACGAATGTTTTGCTTGTTGTGGAAAATCTTCCGGAACGGGTAACTGATGTTAGCAGGTTCCAGAAATGCGGTGGCTACTTGATATATCAACGGTGGGAAAAAATTGTAGTTGTTCTTGTCAATCAACGTTATGCGGAATCCTTTGGTGTTCGCTAGTTTGCCCGCCAAACTGATGCCCGCAAATCCACCACCTACGATTAAAATCTCTTTTTCCATTGAATACTTTTTTAGCTGCTGTTTTTTTTAATTCATCCCGGGATAATGACAGTGTATGTCAGTATGCTCCCGACTTTCTAGATAGCTAACAAGTTATTAAGACGAATCGTTAAAATTAGGTAATAAAACTTTATATGACAAGCAATTATAGCAGTAATTTACAGTGTTGTTTCATTTAGCTGTCATCTGTTTTAAGGATTTAACTTGTATCTTTAAGCACTAGCAGGACGGCATAAGTTGGGCTGACCGGTATATGCAGGTGATATTCGGGGAGGTGTCAAAGTTTAAGGGTTGGTGATTAATGCGGGTTTTGCTGCTCGAGATGGGGTGGAGTCGTTTGGTATTCGAAAATAATTAATTTTCCGGGTCGCTAAAACAAGTGTAATTTATTTTGGTTTTATCTATAAAAACGCAGATTATGAAGTACAAAATCGCAGCCTTAGTGGGCTCACTCCGTAAGGATTCTTTCAACAGGAAGGTAGCCAATAACTTGATTCGGTTGTCGTCCGACAGGTTGGAAATGGAAATTGTTGAAATAGGGCAGTTGCCACATTACAATGAAGATTTGGATACGGATAATCCGCCTGCCGAATGGACTGCCTTTCGCGAAAAAATCAGTTCCTGTGATGGTGTGTTTCTGTTCACGCCGGAATACAATCGCTCCGTTTCGGGCGTATTGAAAAATGCATTGGATGTTGGTTCTCGTCCGTATGGGCAAAGTGTTTGGGACGGTAAGCCTGCGGCGGTTTCTAGTGCATCGATGAGTCCGCTGGCTGGCTCCATTGCCAACCACACTTTGCGCCAATCGTTGGTGTTTTTAAATATGCCAGTCATGCAACAGCCTGAGATTTATTTAGGCGCGGCGCAAAACCTGTTTGACGAAAATGGTAAGGCTTTGGCAGATTGTGAAGGGTTTCTCAAGCAAGTTGCCGATGCGTATGCGAATTGGGTACACCAGATTCTAGGTAGGTAAGCCCTTTGGTGGGTGTTCTGGCCTGTATAAGCGGGACGCTCATCGGGAGCAGTTGAGTAGTGCCCCTATGTCGTATGGAGTAAATCTTTGGCAGACAGGCTCAGGGCTTGGGGAAATAGTGGGATATAAAAAAACAGGAGGAGTAATTAAGAATCACTTCTCCTGTTTAGGTTAGTACTCGGAGCGGGAATTGAACCCGCACTCCCTTAACGGGAACAGGATTTTAAGTCCTGCGTGTCTACCAGTTCCACCATCCGAGCTGGTGTGTTTCTGCTTCCGCTGTTGTCGCAACGCATCGTAATGATGCCGGTGCGCTTTTCAGGATGCAAATATAGTTTGTTTTACGTATTTAGCAACGTAAAATTGTTTTTTTATTCGACCAAGACGATAATTGCCTTGTTCAAAATAAAAGAGCCCTTACCAAATCTACCGGCAAGGGCTCTTTGAGCGAAAGACGAGGTTCGAACTCGCGACCTCAACCTTGGCAAGGTTGCGCTCTACCAACTGAGCTACTTTCGCTTGCGTTTTGTGGATGCAAATATACGCAGATTTACATTGTTGCCAAATAATTTTTAAAATAAATTCACGATATTTTATAAGTCATTGTCGTTCAGCAATTCATAAACGAGGTCTGGTTCGAAGCCCCGGGACACTGCATAGCGCGCAAGCTTATTTTTCCGGATATATGGGTTGTCTTCCTTGGTTAATGCTGCTTTCTTAGTCAATATTTCAAGGAGTTTTGCGTGGTATTCGTCCATGTCGATGGCCTTCAATGCGATTTTTACCAATGGTTTGGAAACCGATTTCTGTGCCAATCCTTGCTTTATCTTAATCTTGCCCCAGCCTTTCATCCGAAACCGGCCCGTGGCATAGGCTATGGCGAAACGCTCCTCATTGAGGTAGTTGGTTGCGATCAATTCGGAAATGATATTTTCAACCTCATGCCCGTATAGCCCCCATGTATACAGCTTATCCCTTACCTCTTGTTGCGAGCGTTCTTGGAATGCGCAATACGCTTCGGCCTTGGCTTGTGCTTGTGCTGGTGTCAGCGGTTGTTCTCTCTTTGGGCTTTCCCTCCAGTCCATGTGGTCAAAATCGCAAAAAATTCTTGCAACACATAAAAAATGTTGAAATTCGCCTTGTGATGCACACCTATTCATACTCGATTTCTTCAATTGGCGAGATTTTGGCTTCCGAGGACGCTATCCTTCGACAGCCAGAAGCCCAGATAACGACTTTAGCGTTTGATAGCCGTAAGCTCGTGGGGCCGGATCGTGTGCTTTTTTTTGCATTGCAGGGAAGCCGTGATGGTCATGTTTTTCTTGAGGAAGCATATGGGGAAGGGGTCCGCAGTTTTGTCGTCAGGAAAGGTGCCGTAGATGCACAGCTATTTCCTGATGCCAACTTGTTGTTTGTATCCGATACACTTTTGGCTATGCAAACCCTGGCGACTTATCATCGTAGCCGCTTTGATATTCCGGTTATCGGGATCACAGGTAGCAATGGTAAAACCATCGTCAAGGAATGGCTTTACCAGTTGCTTTCGCCCGATTTTAAAATACATAGGAGTCCGAGAAGCTATAATTCGCAAATCGGCGTTGCTATCTCGCTTTGGCAGTTGGAAACCAGTCATGAACTGGCCCTTATTGAGGTAGGTATCAGTCAGCCCGGCGAAATGGAAAGATTACACCAGATGGTTCGTCCGACAATGGGCGTGCTAACGAATATCGGTCCAGCACATGATTCGGGTTTTTCGTCCAAACGGGAGAAGATTGAGGAAAAATGGAAACTATTTGATGGGGTAGGGCAGGTTGTTTATTCGCCCGACAAGGTAGGTGGTGCCGTATTGCATAATGGTAAAACGTTCACTTGGGGTAAAATGGGCGCGGTAGACTTAGCCGTAGAGAGCTATTTGAAATCAGGTGAGCAGTCGACTGAAATTCGTGCTATTTACCAACAGAACCACGTTTCGATGATCGTACCGTTTACTGACGCGGCCTCGTTAGAAAACGCGATTACATGTTGGTCAGTCATGCTTGCATTGGGTTATGCTCATGAGACGATTGCTACACGTATGTTATCCTTACTCCCCGTAGGCATGCGACTGGAGCTAAAAAAAGGAATAAACAACAGTACGGTAATCGACGATTCGTATAGTAACGATATCGCATCGTTGACCATTGCGTTAGACTTTTTGAAGCAACAGAATCAACATGGGAAGCAGACCTTGGTTTTGTCTGATTTTCCTGGAATCAAAGTCTCCGATCGCGATTTTTATAATCGCCTATTGGTACTCTTAAAAGAAAGTGGGATTAAGCGATTGGTAACAGTAGGACCAAACCTAGCGGTATACCAACCGCATTTTTCCTTTTTGGATCACTTGGTGTTTCAGGATACTGAAGCCCTGTTAAAGGCCCTTTCGGGATTGCAATTCCGTGATGAAACCATCTTAATTAAAGGTGCGCGGAGTTTCCGTTTTGAGCGCATCAGCCGTTTCCTGACCGAAAAGCAGCACGATACGGTTTTGGAAGTCGACCTGCAAGCGCTTGAAACAAACTTGAAATCCTATAAATCCAAACTTCCGCGAGGTATCAAGCTCATGGCAATGGTTAAGGCTTTTTCCTATGGTAGTGGAAGTTTTGAAATTACCAACGTTCTGCAATTCAATCAGGTAGACTACCTGACGGTTGCTTATCTAGACGAAGGCGTGCAGCTCCGGAAAGCCGGTATTACGTTGCCCATTGTGGTAATGAGCCCGGATGTATATGGTTTCGAGTCGCTGGTAAACTACCGACTTGAACCGGAGATTTTTAGTTTTGCCGTGTTGGAGGCTTTTGTGGCTTATTTGGAGGACCACGAAGTGAGTGGATTTCCCATACATATCAAATTTGATACAGGAATGCACCGTTTGGGGTTTGCACCACATGAGGCCCAGCGGTTGGCAGATTACCTGACAGGCATCACGCAGATCCGTGGTGATAGTGTGTTTTCCCATTTAGTGGCAGCAGATGCGTCAATTCAAGACGATTTTACGCGACAGCAAATACACGAATTTGAAAAGGCTACAGGGGTATTGGCTAATGCACTTCCTTATCCCTTTCTGAAACATATTGCGAATACTGCAGCAATTGACCGCTGGCCCGAAGCTTATTTCGATATGGTTAGGCTTGGAATCGGCCTATATGGTATCGGGAAAGCGAATGAATCCCTTCCTTTGGAACAGGTGGGTACGCTTAAAACCACGGTGTCCCAAATCCGACAGGTACCGAAGGGCGATAGCGTGGGATATGGCCGATATTTCGTGCTGGATAGTGATAGGACGATTGCTACAGTTAAGGTCGGCTATGCAGACGGTTATGACCGGCGTTTCGGCAATGGGGTTGGGAAGATGCGTATCCGGGGTAAAACGGTACCGACAATCGGACATATCTGCATGGATATGTGTATGTTGGATGTCACTGGATTGGATGTTGCCGAAGGTGACGAGGTCACGGTGTTTGGGGATGTGGCGGCTATGGCGGCGGATATCGGGACGATTCCTTATGAGATCCTAGCGGGCATATCGCAGCGGGTAAAACGAATTTATTTTTACGAATAGGCATCATGCCCAGATTACAAGTTAATAGTTTCTAATTATTCACCTTACGATGTTACGGAAAACTCTTAAGCAATTACTAAACTACCTGATTAAGGGTACCTTGGTCGTTGTGCCCGTTGCCGGCGCTGTCTTTTTGATTGTCTGGATTGTCGCGAGTATCGATAGTGCGCTGAATTTAAGTAATTGGTTGTGGACTGACGAGCAAGGCCGGCCTGTCTATGTACCGGGGCTTGGTATTTTAACTGTTATCCTTGTGCTTATCTTGGTTGGTTTCGTGTTTACGGCAGCCGTTACCCAGCCAATTTACAATTGGTTCAACGGTTTGGTAAACCGGATTCCGCTGTTCAATACATTGTATTCTTCCATCAAGGATTTCACGGAAGCCTTTGTCGGCGATGCGAAGAAATTTACCGAGCCGGTATTAGTTGAAGTCAACGAAACCGGTTTGAAGAAAGTTGGGTTTCTGACGCATAGTGATCTGCGCAAAATTGGACTGGAAGGTGAAGTAGTCGTATATTTTCCCTATGCCTATTCGGTAGCCGGGCAGGTTGTCATAGCTCGTGCCGAGCGCGTATCTAAACTCAACATGAGTGCCACTGACGCCATGAAGCTCGTGGTTTCTGGCGGAGTTAGTGGCCTGGACTAATTAATCAACCGTTATTCCTTTAGGTATACGGTTTCGCCACTGATTACCGTCCGTAATGTCTCGATATCACGCAGGCGTGTCACGTCGGCCTGCATGATATCATCGGCTAATATTACGAAATCCGCAGCTTTACCCGTCTCGATACTACCCCGGGTTTTTTCTTCAAAAACGGCGTATGCAGACCAAATTGTCATGCCACGTAGCGCTTCTTCGCGACTTATGGCATTTTCCATCTGGAATCCGCCCACTGGTAATCCCGAAGCATCCACACGTGCTACGGCAGCATGGAAACCATATAGCGGATTAATATGTTCTACCGGAAAATCGCTCCCAGAGGGCAAAACACCAACCTGATCGAGCAATTCGCGGAATGCATAAGCTCCTTTGAGACGTGCCGGACCAATGCGGTCTATAGCCCAAAACATGTCTGATGTGGCATGCGTGGGTTGTATAGAAGGAATAATCGAGTAACGGCCAAACTTATCCATGTCATCCGGATGGATGATCTGAGCGTGCTCAATCCGCCAACGACGATCGTTTGGTCCGGTTAGGTATTTGCCGTAAATGTCAAGCATCAAGCGGTTTGTCGAATCGCCGATGGCATGGGTCGATACTTGGAAGTCGCTATCGAGAATCCGGCTTACCGCCTGATCGATTGTCTCGGGGCTAAACAAAAGAAAACCCGAAGTGGCAGCATCTGAATAGGGGTCCAGCATGCAGGCTCCCCGCGATCCCAATGCACCATCTGCCAGTATTTTGAACGTATGTGCCGTTAACTTTTCACTGATATAAGGCCCCGATGCAAGATAGTGATCCAGGTTTTCGTCCGAGAGATTAATCATTGCGTGGTTGCGAATAGTGAGTGCTTGCCGCCCGTATAAACTGTCAAGGAAGTCGATTTCGGTACGTTCCAGCCCAGCATCGCTTACTGTCGTCAAGCCCACAGCGAAGCAATTATACTCTGCTTTTTGGAGCATAAGCTCTAATTCGGATAGGGAAGGGCGGGGAATGACGGCATGTACCCTTTCCATGGCGTTGTCAATGAGTATACCCGTTAGTCGTCCGTTGATGTGTTGGATGTCGCCACCTTCGATTGGAAGGGGGCGGTCGATGCCGGCACGGTCAAGTGCGGTTTTGTTAGCCAGGGCAGCATGCCCGTCTACACGGATCAAATACACAGGGATATCCGGAAACGTGTCATCGAGTTTTGAACGGTCAGGAAAGGCCTTTTCGGGCCACAGGTTTTGGTCCCAACCGCGACCCACTAACCATTCTGCATCGGGAAACTCTTTGCGGAACGCATGGAGACGTTCGATGATTTCACCAAAAGAGCGGGAGCCGGTCAGGTCAGCTTGACCCAGCGTGGTAGCATAGCCAAAAAAATGAGCATGGGGGTCGTAAAACCCAGGGTAAATTGGCTTGCCTCCAGCGTCTATTTCTTGCTTGGCAGTGTACGAATTACGTATGTATTCCGTAGAACCGATATCCAGGAATTTGCCGTCATGGATGGCGAAAGCTTCGTGGATACTAAACGAATCGTCGACGGTATACGCAGCGGCGTTATAGACAATTAGATCGACAGATGAATGACGCTGACATGAGCTCAACAATACGTTGGCGACGATGACGCATAAAACTATAAGGGTTCGGTTTCGCATGGGGATAGGGATTATGATGGGTTTCGTGCTTGTATCATTCGGTCGTTTCCCTGCATGTCTTGGTGGATCGTAACAGGTTCAAAACCTTTTTTTTGGAATAATTCCTTCGTCTCCGCTCCAAGGCTGGCGTTAATCTCGACGTAAACGCTTCCGCCGGCACGAAGATGTTGATTTGCAAACGATGCGATATGCGAATAAAAAAGCAACGGAGCCTCATTTTCAACAAACAGGGCAATATGAGGCTCGTAATCCAACACATTCAAGTGCATGTCTATTTGTTCGTCCCGCGTGATGTAAGGTGGATTGCTGACAATTACATCATATTGTTGGGATGGATGGAAAAAAGCATCCCACTCGAGCATATCGCCTTGTATGAACTGGATGTCCAACGATTGATTAGTTGCATTCATTTGGGCAATTTTGAGCGCTTCGGCGGAGATGTCGAGGGCCTGGATATCGGCAGTCGGTAGGTTCTTCTTCAAACCAAGGGCTATACAACCGCTTCCCGTACCCAGGTCTATGATTCTTAATTTGTGTTGGATGGATTGATAGTCTTGGTAAATACGGTGCACGAGCTCTTCGGTTTCGGGCCGGGGAATCAATACGGCCGGGTTTACACGTAGCTTCATGCCCATGAACCAGGCGTATCCGAGTTGATATTGTACCGGCGTCCCTTGTTTCAAACCGGATAGATGGTCCAGGATACGCTTGATATGGTCTTCTGCTAATGGGCGGTCACGATCTAAATGGAGGCGGATCTTTGGCCAAGCCAATTCTTCCTCTGCTATTAGTCTACAGATTTCTCCTGCTTCATCACTGTCGTACAGGTTTTGGAGCTCCTGTATGAACAAGTTTTGGATCTCGCGAAGTGTCCGATACGGCATGTTGAATCAATCTTTGGTAAATAATTGGCTGTACCCGAGCAGTTCATCCCATGTTGTGCCGGGCCTTCGAATATACACGAGGGCTTGGTATGTATTTCCTGTTTGAAAATGGTTGCCACTGAAAGTCGTTGTATGGATGGTTCCATCTAGGTCGACATAACTGTATTGGTAGTCGTACAAGCCCTGTTTCAACAGTAGGGTGGTCGTCCACATCTGGTTTTCGGCATCGTAGGTCATTTTGTTTTCTTCGCTATATTGGTACTGGTTGAATCCACCCACGATGTAGACATCGCCATCCCTAGCTTGGGTGTCTTTGAGACTAAATCGTACATGCATGTATTCCGATTCGGCGTCCGCATCGGATTTATCCTGGTTTCTGATAAAAAATGCACCATCCTCATCAAAGACAGAACCATAGCTCAATGTCGAAAGGTCTTCGTCCGGCATCAGCATGATCCGCACGGACGAATCGATTGCGATATGGGTAACTCGCTCGGATGCCAGCCGTGTGCTGCGCAGGTCAACGTAATTGAATTCGTTTGCACCACCGAAATCCAAGGTTTTTGTATTGTTGTAAATTAAGTTGTTGTCACTGATAAACTGAGGCGCCCCCAACCATTCATCCCGGTCAGGACGTTGGTTTTGCATGACTCGGATTTTGACGTCTTGGTAAGGGTTGTTTATCGTGATGCTTCCGGTACTGAGTGTCAAGTTGATTTTTTGGTTCTGTTGGCGACGGGTAACATCCGTGGACGGGAGAAGTTGCATGGTGGCCGGAATGACGGGCGTGACCACATAAAACTTTCGAGTCAGGATCAGACGGCTACGATCAGCATCCTCATAAACTTTGAGGAGATAATTGCCTGCTAACTTGGGACGCACATGCTCCGACGGAAAGCTGACCCTATAATGTGTGTAGGGTTGCAGGGTGTTGATTGATGAAGTAAAGTCTAGGATCCGATCTTCATTGAAGCTATGAGCGTATTCTAATTGGTTAAGGCGACTAGGCTTCCAGTCGGCTGTACAATGTTCGATAGAGAAAAAGAAATTGCGGACGTCGGCGCGGAGGTCGTCAAAGGACAAATGCAATTGGTCGGTACCGTGCAGGTCGATAACCGGCAGTGCGTTTTCCAGTTCGTCCGGGAAAAGGCGTACGGTTTTTATGGTCGGAAGGTACTGGTGGTTGTCGTAGACCAATTCCTGGCGTGGGCTGCGTTCCTGCCGTTCACGTTTCCGTCGTTGGGCAAATGCGGAAACCGTTAGCAGCATCATCAGCAAAAGGATCGTTGTTTTCTTCATGTCTCCCGTGGTATTTCATTACAAACATATCTTTTTTTAAGAAAATATGTGCGATGTTTCCCAATTCGGTAAAGCTATCCGATGATTTTGATGCTCTGTTTACGTAGGTGGAAATAGGTTGAAGTATGATTTCTAGGGCAGGTGTGTTCTTTTGAACGAATGGCCTCCGTATATACCAATAAAAAAAGAAGGTGTATGTCGTTCTGATGCCCTGTTACAAATGAGACGTATTTACGGATAAAAAATCAGCAAAATAAACACGGCGAATAATACGAGGTGCATAATTCCTACCATGGGTGTGGTTCGTTTGCCCAGATAAGACATGAGGCTAAGCAGCAGGGTTATCACGAAAAGGATAGTTTCGGTAGGCGTGAGTCCAAACATCACTGTTTTGCCGGTAATCAGCCCAATGATAAGTACCGATGGGATTGTCAGCCCCACAGTGGAAACAAATGCGCCATGACAAAGATTGACCGCGCGTTGGGATTCATTATTGAGTGCTGCTTTGACAGCGGTTAACGACTCCGGTGTGAATACGATAATTGCAATTAAAACGCCCCCCAACACAGGGGGTAAATTAGCGGCTGCAATGCCGTAGTCTACCACGATGGCCATATCGTGCGAGAGTAAAACAATAGGTAAAACCGTTATAATCAGTATAGTCGAGCGTATCCATATTTCTATCCCGACTTTTTTTGATTTGGCTTGGGAAGAGGTTTGTTTGTCTGCTATATTACGCTGCGAAAAGGGTATCTCCATCATACCAGGACTGGGCTGTACATAAAGGTGGCGGTACCCTTTCATTTGCAAGAAAAGGAAAAAGCCGTAGAGTAAGACGATCAAAGCTGAGAGCACCATGGCCTGTATATCGCTGAAAATACCATCGCCGGCCCCTTGGATGTAGTTTGGCAACATCAATCCGATGCCGCCCAGCAAAATAATCATGCCTAGATAGGACATGGCTCCTTGTGCGTTGTACTCCTGCTCGCCATATTTCAAACCGCCCAAAAGAATACAAAGCCCGATAACTAGGTTCATGATGATCATCATGACCGAGAAAATGGAGTCCTTGCCAATTGTTGCTGTTTCGCTGGGGCCCAGCATTACAGCTGAAATCAGGATGACTTCGATGGCAACAATGGATAGGGTCAGGACCAAGGTGCCATAAGGTTCTCCGAGTTTATAGGCTAATTGGTCCGCTTCGTGAACCACGCCAAAAGCGGCAAACACAATGGTAAACAAAAGGATGGCAAAGAATACGATTGCTCCTGTTCCGGACAAGGAATCGCCGAGCCAGGACGAGCCAAACAAGGCAAAAAGACCAACAATACCCCAAGCCACCAACAAACGGAAAATTGTTCGTGTTGAAAGGATTTTTGTTAATACTAGCTCGTGTCCAGTTTTATTAGAAGACATTATTGTTTATTTTACCTGATTCGCGATTAAAACGTGGCAAATCTACAAGGGATAACTAAGAATACATTTATCATATGATAAATATTAGGTTTTTATTTCTCTTTCCGGATACGACTCAGGCTAACTTGGGTAATGCCGAGGTATGAAGCGATATGTTTGAGCGGTACCCGTTGAATAATACCGGGAAATTCGGCCATCAACCGTACGTAGCGCTCCTTTGCAGGCAAGAGGGTTGAGGACAATATGCGGCTTTCCAGTTTTAGCCATTCCCTTTCGGCAAGTTTACGGCCCCAATTCGCAATATGCAAATCATGTTGGTATAGCATATTCAGGTCGTCTGTCTTTAGTTCATATAACTCACAATCTGACAAGAGCTCGATGTTCTCGTATCCTTTTTCATTATTTACATAGCTTTTGATAGAAAGGATGGTG
Source organism: uncultured Sphingobacteriaceae bacterium (assembly GCA_964643235.1). Taxonomy (GTDB): domain Bacteria; phylum Bacteroidota; class Bacteroidia; order Sphingobacteriales; family Sphingobacteriaceae; genus CAYRGQ01. The sequence continues at coordinate 15,380 of CAZXSL010000054.1, forward strand.
CTACCCTCCTCGCCAAACCAGAACGTGACTTCCTGTGTATCCATGGGAGCAAACGCCCGAACTATACCGGTTTTAACGAAGTAAACTGTTTTTTCGATTCGGCCGGCGTGTAAAAGAATCTGGCCTTTTTTTCCAGCTATCTCTGTTGTGCAATCAACGAGTAGCTGCCTGGAAGCTAAAGGCAAGGGGTGTATCCCATCTAGTATTTCTGCAATGTACATGGTCTTGTTTTAGGAGGTTTGTTCCGCCACGGAGGCAAGTTACTAAAAAACGAAGCGTTCAGGATAAACCTGCACATCTTTTGCAGGTGAGGCGGAAACGATACGTTGTGGCAAGCGACAACCGTGCTTTTCTGGATTAATAAATGTATAATTATTGTTTTATTTTCAGATAAATTTTCGTACATTTGCCCGACTTGGAAGAGAGGGGACAACTGATAGTCCCCTTTTTTCATGGCTGGTTTTTCGATTCCAGCTATTTTAAGGAAGATTGAACGAATGGGACAAATCGAATCACGTGTACGAGAATTGGTCCTCGAAAAGATAAGCGATCGGACGGATCTTTTCGTGGTGGATATCAAGATGCAAGCCAACGGTAAGTTGCTCATTTTGGTAGATGGCGATCAGGGGATAAGTATACAGGATTGCGTGGCTATCAGCCGGCATGTGGGATTTCACTTGGAAGAGGAAAACGTTATCGACAGTGCGTATAACTTGGAAGTTTCCTCGCCAGGCACAGATTACCCATTGACGACCGAACGGCAATACCGGAAAAATATCGGGCGTAGCTTGAAAGTCATGTTCCATGACGGTAGTGAGATGGAAGGCAAGCTGCTGGAGGTCCAGCGCCTCAA
>CAZXSL010000055.1:0-16176 GCA_964643235.1 uncultured Sphingobacteriaceae bacterium
CATTACCGTAGGAGACTACGTTGTGCTGGCGGGCATGGTGGCCGTACACCAGTTTTGCCACATCGGTTCGCACGCATTTATTTCTGGCGGCTCTTTGGTACGCAAGGATGTTCCTCCTTTTGTGAAGGCTGCGCGTGAGCCCCTATCATACGTAGGGATCAACTCGGTGGGGCTCCGCAGAAGGGGTTTTTCGTCGGGGCAGATCAACGAAATACAAGATATCTATCGGGTGCTATTCGTCAAAAACAACAACCTGTCTAAAGGGATCGATATTATCGAAACAGACTTTAAGCCTACCGAGGTTCGTGACGAAATTCTCGACTTTATCCGCAATTCCAATCGAGGTGTGATGAAAGGTTTTGGGCAGAGCAAAGGTGTGCTTTAACCTGAATACTTGAAGGTAAAAGCTGTGGAGATCCTTTTAGACGATACGGGGCGGCGGTTTGACCAAGAGTGGATTTTCAGAGGTATCACGTACCACTTTCGGCCTGGGCAGCGCTATGCTATTTTGGGTCCAAACGGCTCTGGCAAATCCACCTTTCTTAAAATACTATCCGGGTACCTGACACCCTCCGAAGGTAACATCCGTTTTAACCTCGGAGGGGCCCCCATAGCGGTGGACGATGTTTTCCGCCATTTGTCGCTATCGGCCCCTTATGTGGACTTGGTGGAGGAGCTGACCTTGGCCGAGCACGTTCGGTTCCACAGCCTCCACAAGCCCTTTGCTGGGGCTATGGACGCGTCGGCGCTAATCGATCGTATCGGTTTGGCCAAGGCCAAAAACAGGATGATTCGTCATTTTTCTTCGGGGATGAAGCAGCGTGTCAAGCTGGGCTTAGCATGTTTTTCGGACACACCCCTGCTTCTGCTTGACGAGCCCACGACCAACTTGGACCAAGCTGGGGTGAGCTGGTATGAGGAGGTAGTGAACGAAACGAGCCAAAACCGCCTTGTTGTCGTTTGCTCCAACTTGGAACGCGAGTATAGTTTTTGCGACCAACAAATCAACATTGTCGATTATAAGCCCTAGGCTGACGGGATCGACGATACCGTGTGGATGCCGCTTTCAAGGGATTTTAACGTGCTCCATTTTTGACAAGAACCGAAAAAATATTACCTTTGCCCACATTAAAATACCTTTTATTAAAAGACCATGGCAAAGGCTTCAGACGTTAAAACAGGCAATATCCTCCGTTTCAATGGGGAACTCGTGAGTGTTGAGGAGTTCATACACCGTACTCCGGGGAATTTACGGGCATTCTACCAAGCAAAGATGCGTAACGTCAGGACCGGCAAGCTTGTGGAATATCGTTTTCGGACGGATGAGGAGGTCGAAATCGCACGTGTTGAAACGAGTGATTACCAGTATTTGTACGAAGACGGCGATTTTTTCGTTGTGATGGACAACAACTCTTTCGAACAATTCAATATACCGAAAGAGCTATTTGGTAATTCGGCACGCTTCTTGTTAGAAGGTATGCAGGTGGTTGTTGCGATGGAAAGCGACGAGCCCATCATGGCCCAACTGCCAACGACCGTGGAACTGGAAGTGACGTACTCGGAACCGGCAGTAAAAGGGGACACATCGACAAGCGCGTTAAAAGCGGCAACCGTCGAAACAGGCGTGGATGTTAAAGTCCCGTTATTTGTGAACCAGGGCGACAAAATAAAAATAGACACCCGTACCGGTGATTACATCGAACGGGTCAAACAATAAAGGTTTTTAATTTTTTAGGTTTAGGTTGATTATTCGGTCTTGGGGCTCCCCGCCTCGAGGCCGATGTTTTTTAGGGGTATCTGTACACCGTTTTGCCCACCGAGACACGACCCTTTGCCAAACAAATTGTATGTTTGTATAACACGGACATGAATAAACACCTTAAGTCATACCTTCGCAAGACTTACATGCAAACACGTCAGGGCTTGGCTCCGGATGCGGTTGAGGCGCTTAACCGGTCGTTGCTCGAGCAGGTACAAGCTGTGGATTGGTCTCGTTTTTCGGTTGTTCATACGTTTCTCCCGATATTGGCACAGAACGAGCCCGACACCTTTCGAATTATCGCTTGGTTGGAAAACGAGTATCCGAACATGCAGGTAGCCGTGCCTAAAGTCGCCGAGCCGAATGCTGGCACGTTGATGCACCACATACTGAACAAGGACACCGTTTTGGCGCCTAGCAAGTGGGGGATTCCCGAACCGGAGAACGCGGCAACTATTTCTCCACTTGAAGTGGATGCTGTGCTTGTGCCAACGCTTGTATTTGATCTTGACGGTCACCGTGTGGGGTATGGGCGTGGTTTTTACGATCGCTTCCTTTCAGCATGCCGTCCTGATGTGCTGAAGGTTGGGCTTTCATTTTTTGACCCCGTGCCGCATATTGCCGATGTGTTGGAGACCGATGTAGCCTTAGACTGCTGCCTAAGCCCGAAGCAAACGTATTGGTTTAATAAAGGTTAACGTGGTGTATTAGCCACAGCGACAAGCCACTCAGCCAAGCGCTTGTTGCTGTCGATATCTTCCATTTTTCGCAACTTGATGTGTCGCATGGATTTGCCGGTTCCTTCCAGTAACCTTTCGGGGTCGTTCAGTTTCTCGAAGCCGCGGTAAAAGCCGAGGTTGATGTGGCTTTTGTTTGCTTGCAGGTAAGCGAATTCATTTTCCAACCGGAAAATGGGTCTGCCCCACTTGAATTCCTCGGTAACCCCAGGCACATGCCTGTGTACCAGCAAGCGAACTGCTTCCATGATTTGCTTTTGATCGTCCGACGCGCTGTTGATGTATTCGGTTACTTCTTGGTTCATTTTATTCGATATGGATCCGTTTGTTGTGTTGCTATTTTTCGACTGGCAGGCTCATTTGTTATTTTTGAGCTGTGAGCTTATCCGTCCAGTCGGATTGGCTCCATAGCGCGCTCAGTCGAGGGTTGTGTGTCGCTTCCCATAGTCAAAGCTTTCCCGAGCTAGGGCAAAGCCACTTTATAAATTTGATAGGGATATTCTACCCGGTTTTTTCCATCATTCCATTGGGGGTCTAGTTGGAGTTGGGCGCAGGAGAAGTAGAGGTACCCGTCCGTTCCAATTCCGAGGGAGTCTGGCCAAATCAGGCGTGAGTCTTGGACGAGGGTGTGTAATATCCCATCCGGAGCGAGGTACATGATGCTGTAGGATTCCGATGCAGTCAGGAAGATGTTTCCTTTTTGATCGGCGACCAACCCATGGGTTACTACGGTTTTTCCCATGTCTTCGACAAGTTCTGCCAGCTGCTCATCCGACAAGCCGGCATTGGTCAAGTGCCTGGTTTCAATCCGATACAGATTATGTTTGTTAATTGGCTTAAAATAGAAGTACTTGTTGTCTTTTGTGAGTGCAATTCCATTAACATTGGAACGGAAAGGGGTACCGCTTCTATTGCGCATTTCACGTCCTTCGTAGGTCAGGACAATTTCCGGGTCGGCCACTGTAAACGGCTGCTGCACCAATACCGTTCGGGTGGATCCGTTCATCAAGTCGAGCACCACGATCGCTGCTTGTCCGGGGTCAGAGAGGTAGGCAAAGCCTTTTTCGGTGTCCACGCGGACATCGTTCAAGCCGGACACCGTTTTGTCTAGATCGTCAAACGTATACACCCGGACTACCTTGTCATCCGACAGGTCGATTTTCAGCAGTTTGAATTGGCCCAAAGTCACCTCATCCGAGTCTCCGAAAATCGAGCCTCGGGAAGCGGGTTTGGAATCAAGCACCCAAAGGTTGTCTTCTGCATCCACGTGGATATCCTGGACATTGACAAACCGCATCGCAGGGTTTCCCTGATGGGCATTCCAGTCTACGTTGGGGTAGGGTATTGTCTTGCCTTCGATGATTTCCGTTAAGCCGTATTGATAGTGTTCGCCTTGGTTTGGGAATGAGACGAATAAACGGTTGTCGCTTGAAACGCTTACGCCTATAGCCCGTCTTTTGCCCAGATCGGCTACCGGAATGAGGTCTTCGCTATGGTATTTCGGAGTTTGTGCGTAGGTACTGTTCATCATTAAAATACAGGTAAGGCCCACTATAACCAGTTTCATTTTTTTGAGCTTAATCAACATTTCCACTAAATCGTTATTACCTATCTAACGTCCGGAGCACGAGTTTTGTTTCTGTAGAAAACGCTTTGATGATGAATATCATCCGCATCGGAGGCTCTCCAAACGATTCTCAGAGATATTCCTTTTTTTGCGTGTCAAGCAGTAGTTTGGCTAGTTGTATTATGGTGGATTAAAGTACCTGTGACAAGACCATCACGAAAGTTAGGAGGGCCGCTAGGAATATCAGGATTAATAACCGCCGAACTTTTCCTTTACGGGTCGATTGCATGTTTTGTATATCCATGTGACTTTTCAACCTGGACGACAAACGGCGGATAACATATCGCTCCATCTGCTCGTCCATTTGCTCGCCATAAGGTGTTCTCATCCGATAATAACGTTATTTTTGGCTGTTGGTTTTTAGGACAAATGGGCGCACCCAACTATCGGAAAACCTTTCCAGTTCTACTTTGAAGGCTTTTCTGCTGTGCGCATTCGTGTATTTCGGCAATACTTGCTGGCCTATCCGCTCAGATTGGATTTGTATAAACCAGTCGGTAACGTCCGATTCCATTGGAGGTATTCGATGACGATGATCCCAAATTGCTTCGAACAGCCCGTAGACTTGTTCAAAGGCGTTTTCTTCATCGCCAGTATGATGCAGCACCCGCAGGTATAGCGGTTTCCAGTAGCGTCGCAGAAAAAGGAAAAACGCAGTTCGGTCTGATCTTTTAATGCTTTCTACCAGTTCGTAATCGGTCTTGTTTTCCACACTACGAATGTCGATAACCTATGTAAGGTTATCATATACAATAGATTAAGTGTTTGTTAAAAACGCTATTTCCAACTGTTTTTTGAAAAAGCCATTTTGGTGTTCCAGGGTTCTGCGCTATTGCACAACTTTATTAGCACATGCTGAGCTGGCAAAAGCTTCCGGTTTAGCCTTAAATACGAACCCCATGCTGAGGATATAGCCCATGGCGTCATGCAGGGCCTGATTGGATTTAAACATGGGGCTGGTGTTGATGTCGGCGTGCACCTCCAGACCCACATCATGTGCATCTAGGATCGGGCACAGCGCGTAGGCGACTTCGATGGAGCGCTGAACCTCGGCCAACATCCGTTCCTTAATGGTCATCTTAACTGCCGAGCGGTCTTGGTGGATCAACATAAAACCACCTTTTTTTTCGCGGACAAATACGATTACCGTCGCAAAATCTGTTTGCTTTCCTTTTACTTGGGAGTCTGTGCCGACACATACTTTCAGCCTGTTTCCACTTGCATACTCCCGCTCGATGGTAAGGGATACTTCGTCAATGATGCTTTGGCGAATGGGCTCGCCACTGAATTTTTTCCATGTCATGTCTCTGGGGTTGGATACGTATTGAAGAACAATTAAGCCGACCAGCATTCCAATGGTCAGCTAAAGATAAGGTATAACCTGCTCGTTTACATCAACTAACGGTTAAGTTTTTTTAAACATTTCCGCAGTTATATACACTTTTCGTTTCCTTCCCCGGTATTTGTAATGCTATTCGTGGTCAAACTCCTCGTCGTCGAAGCCTCCGGCAAACAAGCTTCCAAGCATATCTGCAAAGCCCACCCCGTTGCTGAGGTAATCTTTATTGAGTTGGGAAAACTCGGCCAGTCCGTGCAGCACAAACTCCATCAATAGCAGGTGTTGGGCCTCTGCTAGGTTTGGGTGGTGTCTTTTAACCAATTTAGCCAGGCCGGGCACTTCCATCAGGGATTTTTTATATTGCACATCAGACAGTTTGTCTGTCAGTTCCAGCTTGTTTCCACCGGTAAACCAATCAATGATTCCAAGGTAGGGGCTGCCGTCTGCTGATTTTTTCGACTTTTCAGGGTGCGGGAAATATGTTGTAAACAGGGTTTTGATCGCATTGCCGATCAAGGTGTGGGCCACGTGGACTGGGCCTTCCAGCTCGCCTTCGTAAACCAGCTCGATTTTTCCGGTAATGGCTGGAATAATGCCTGCCAAATCTGAGAGCCGGGCTAGGGTTTTCTTCTGGCCCGACACCAACATCCTCCGTTCGGCTGTTGCTACCAAGTTTTCATAAGCCGAGATGGTCAACCGTGCCGAAACTCCGGACTTTTGGTCGATATACTCGCTTTTGCGAGCCTCAAAAGCAACCTGTTCCACGAGGTCCTTCAGCAGGCCGTCTACTTCTATAGCCGTGCGCTGCTCATCCGATATACGAGCTTCTTGGTAAGTTATCTTTCTGGATACGTCGATGGTATGCGGATAGTGTGTCAGTATCTGGCTTTCGATGCGGTCTTTCAGCGGGGTGACGATAGCACCCCGATTGGTATAATCCTCCGGGTTCGCGGTAAATACAAACTGGATATCCAGCGGCAGGCGCAGCTTAAAGCCCCTTATTTGGATGTCTTTTTCTTGTAGCATATTGAAAAGGGCCACCTGAATCCGTGCTTGCAAATCCGGCAGTTCGTTGATAACGAAAATCCCTCGGTGTGCCCGGGGTATCAGCCCGAAATGGATAATTCGTTCGTCGCCATAGGTCAGCTTATGGGTAGCTGCTTTGATGGGATCCACGTCGCCTATCAGGTCTGCCACGGTGACATCCGGTGTAGCCAGTTTTTCCGTATAGCGCTGCGAACGGTGCAACCATTGGATTGGCGTATCGTCACCCTGTTCAGCTATCAAACTTTTGGCATAATGCGAAATCGGCTCCAGCGGGTCATCAAAAATATCACTTCCTTGTACAAACGGCACATACTCATCGAGCAGTTCGACCATCAGCCGTGCGATGCGGGTCTTTGCCTGCCCCCGCAGGCCCAACAGCAAAATGTTGTGTCTGGAAAGAATAGCCGTTTGCAACTCAGGAATAACCGTATCATCATAACCCAACACTCCTTTGAATCCGGCCTCCTTGTTTTTCAACTGCTTGGTCAAATTTGCCCGCAGTTCATCTTTTACACTTCGTGGTTTGTATCCGCTTTCTTTGAGTTTCCCAAGGGTATTGATTTCGTTCATTATGTTTTTGTTCATTGTTTGATTATCTAATAGTCTTTCGGCGGTTTCGTACGTAATCTTCAAAAAGGTATTCGCCCAGTCCGTTCAACGAGCTGTAAAACGCCCGTCCGCCGTTAGTTTCTGTAAATTGCCTGACAAACTGCTGTAGGTAGGGGTCCTTGGCAATCATGAACGTGGTAATGGGGATGTTGAGGCGTTTGCACTGGGCGGCCATGTTCAGGGTTTTGTTGATGACCTTGCGGTCAAGCCCGACGCTATTTTTGTAATACCTTCCATTTTCTTTTAAGCATGTCGGCTTGCCGTCTGTAATCATGAAAATCTGTTTGTTGTGTGTTTTTCGGCGGCGGAGCAGGTCAGCGGCCAGCTCCAGCCCGGCCAGTGTATTGGTGTGGTAGGGGCCCACCTGCAAATAGGGGAGGTCTTTAATACTAATCGGCCAAGCATCGTTGCCGAAAACGACAACATCCAGTGTGTCTTTGGGGTATCGTGTACGAATAAGCTCGGCCAGGGCCATAGCTACTTTCTTGGCCGGTGTAATCCGATCTTCGCCATACAGGATCATGCTGTGCGAGATATCGATCATAAGCACGGTCGACGTCAAGGTTTTGAAGTCCTTTTCTTCCACCTCTAAGTCGCGCTCGGTTAGTGTGAAGTTGGTTAAACCGTGGTTGATTTGTGCATTGTGTATGGAGGCGGTCATATCGATTTGGTCCAGGCTGTCCCCATATTCGAACTCCCGCCGGTCAGCGTTATTCTCTTCGCCAAGGCCCGGTTGGTTGCTGTTGTGGTTACCTCTTCCGGACTTTTTTAGTTTGCCAAAAATTTCTTCAAGCGCCGACTGGCGAATGGTCTGTTCGGTTTTAGCTGTAATAATCGTGCGTCCATCCTCGTTTTCCTTCAAGTAGCCTTTCTCCTTAAGCTCTTCGATAAAATCGCCCATACCATAATCATCCGTTGTGATCTTGTATTGCTTATCCAGTTCGTTGAGCCAGGCCAATGCTTCGCCTGCATCGCCTGCGGTATAGTTCAGCAATTCCGTAAACAGCTTGAGCAAGCCCTCAAATCCGGCGTTATTGAGTGCCGGTGGCTGATAATCCGTAAACCTGTATCCCCTCATATTTTATAATTAACTCCGTCCAAACCGAATCGTTTTCCCTTTTGCATATTTTTGGAGTACTTTTTATGCCGATGTTGAATATAGGGGATATTTATGAATCTCACAAACATGAAGTCAGCACTTCGATGTGGGTATATCAAATGTCATCGAAAGCCCACGAAGTTTGTTTGGGCTTTATTTTTTGGCTATAAATCGCTATTATTACCAAAAAAACACTTCTATTATGGCTACTATCACTTTTAGAGGGACCGAGGTGCATACTGCGGGTACACTTCCTGCCGTAGGCAACAAGGCTCCGGATTTCAAACTTACTGCTGGCGATTTGTCGGACAAGACTTTGGCCGATTACCAAGGCAAGAACATTGTCCTTAACATTTTTCCCAGCATCGACACGGGCACCTGTGCCACTTCTGTTCGCACCTTTAACGAAAAAGCGGGTAACTTGGAGAATACGGTTGTACTGTGTGTTTCCCGGGACTTGCCTTTTGCCCAGGGGCGTTTTTGCGGAGCGGAAGGTATCGAGCATGTTCAAACGCTATCGGAATACAAAGACAGCAGTTTTTCTGACGCGTACCAAGTCAAAATGACGGATGGGCCGCTTGCTGGACTGCTAAGCCGTGCTGTGGTCGTTGTTGGTAGCGATGGTGTTGTCAAGTATACGGAACAGGTTTCTGAAATAGCAGACGAACCCAATTATGATGCTGCACTAGCATCTATTTAGGCTTATTCGTTTCTTGCTTTTAGATGTACGGCACACCTCATTTAGGATGTTGCTGTGAAAGGTCGGGCTAGGTAAGTCCCGACTTTTTTAGTTTACACCCCCATCCTCACCTATCTTTTGCGGTAAAAGCCGTAATATTGCATTGTATGTTGCAACGGAAAAGCGCAGAGCGCATTATTTTGGGGATTGACCCCGGCACGGTTGTCATGGGTTACGGGATTATCAAAGAAACCGGCAACCAACTTTCCCTAATTACTTTGGGTGTGGTCAAGCTTGGTCATTTACCGGATCACGGTCTCAAGTTACAACGTATTTTCAGGAAAGTTGAAGCTCTTATCGAGCACTACAAGCCCGACTGCATGGCTTTGGAAGCTCCTTTTTACGGTAAGAACGTGCAGGTCATGCTCAAACTGGGGCGAGCCCAGGGCGTGGCTATGGCTGCCGCATTAAACCGTGATATTCCGATTTTCGAATATGCTCCGCTTAAGATAAAGCAGTCTGTGACTGGCAGGGGCAACTCGACCAAGGAGCAGGTTGCTGCGATGCTTAAAACCTTATTGAAGTTTGAGCAAAACCCACAATTCCTCGACGCTACCGACGGGCTGGCCGTGGCCGTGTGCCACGCTTTTCAGCGCGGCGCTACGCCCGGAAAAAAAAGCTATTCAGGTTGGGACGCCTTTGTCAAGGACAATTCCGACAGATTAAAATAAGTGTCTCGATTTGCTTTATACCCATATTCTTATTGGGTAGCCAACCGAATTGGTAACGTATAAGCTACCCGCACGGGCCTTCCATTCTGTATCCCAGGGCTCCACTTTGGTGCGTCCTTGAACAGCCTAACAGCTTCCTCGCCTGTACCATGTCCGAGGTCACGCACAATCCGGATGTCGGATAAGCTACCATCTCGCTCCACCACGAAAGATATTTCGACTGTCCCATTCACCCCGGCATCTACCGCTGCTTGTGGGAATTCGTAATTTTGGCCAATCCATTCACGGAAAGCCATCATTCCTCCCGTTGGTTCGGGTGATATCTCGACGTCGATAAAGACTATCTCTTTTTCTTCCTCTGTCGATTTTTCGGGTACCGCTGGCCTGTATCCGACGATCGTGACATCATTCAGCGCACGATAGCCTTCGGGGGCGGGTGGCGGTGGTACGGACGCATCGGTTTCGATACGGAATCGCACATTAATGTAGTTTTTGCCTTCGGGGGCAAGCTCTTTGACGCTGTTGCGCTCTAAGGTTTCTTTCACGGATGCCTTCAAGTCCCCATGCGCATTGCCCAGAAAGTTTATCGAGGAATATTCGCCGTCCTTTTTTTCGTAGGTTGTCATGACGTCGCCGATAAGGTTGTTTTCAATCGCCAATAACGGATAGCGTATGTTTCTACCCAGCTCTTTCCGGAACTCATTTATGGTATCATCTCCATCTGCGTTTGGGTTTCGCATTTTATCGCTAAAAGACATGGAGATGAAGAGCATTGCAACCACCACGGGCAGGACCAGGACAAATTTAGTAAGGGCTCCTTTCCGGCTTTTTGACCTCAAGAGCATACGAACCCGCTGTTTCAGAAAACGGGAGTCGGCAAACGGTGTTGTCAACATCGGTCGTGATACACCCAAAGCACTAGACAGCAAGATTTCGGCGTACTGCACCGGCTGATTCAAGGCCGTTTCCTGATCTGCAATATATTCATGTTGCAGCTTGAGCGCCTGTGCATAGAGATATACGAAGGGATTAAACCAATTAAAAACCTTGATTATCTCCATCAACATCACATCCAAGCTATGCCATTGCTTAGCGTGTACGCCCTCGTGTGTTGCTATTTTGTCGTGCTGATGAGCGGTTTTGTCGATACGCACCTTCCCAAAGAAAGAAAAGCTTTGTTGCCCGCCCGTGTTCCTTAACAAACGGATTGTCATTATCAGCTTGTAAAGAAATACCAAGCCCGTGATGATGCAGCCCGCCCAATATACCCAGCCTAACCACGACCAGGTCGGTGCAGCTGCGGCAGCCCCTTCGGCTAAAGCAATGTGTTCTTTTTCGGCCACCATCGCACCAATATGGACAGCGGGCAAGTAAACATGGTAGATTGCCACAGACTCGCCCAATGCTGCAGACATATCAATCAATGGGAGCAGAAACGCCAACAATACGCCCGAAAGCAAGAACAGGCGATTGTACTGAAAAAAGGTGTCCTTGCGGAGAAAAGCATGGTAAAAACCATAGCAAATTGCCAAGAAAAAATTGGCCAGAATCAGATATGTTATCATAGCTCAGCGGTTTTAATTGGGTATTGGGTAGTATACCCTTATTTAACATCGTTGTCGGGGTGCTTGATTTTCGCATCCCGAATCAATTTCAACAGTTCATCGGCATCTTTCAGATCCAGCTTTTCTTCCTTAAGGAAAAACGAAAGCATGTTCTGCGCCGAATTATCGAAGTAGCCTGTTAGCAATTTGCTTGTCGCAAAGTCCCTATATTCTTCCTTGGAGATCAAAGGATAGTATTGATGGCTTTTGCCAAATGCCCGATGTGCCACCACGCCCTTGGTTTCGAGTATACGAACGATGGTGGAGACCGTATTGTATGCCGGCTTCGGCTCGGGTAGCCTATCGATAATATCTCGGACAAAGGCAGTCTTCAATTCCCATAGTTCTTGCATAATTTGCTCCTCGGCACGCGTCAATTCTTTTATTTCTTTCATCTCCATTCGATTTTACAATTGTAGACCAAACATAAAACTAATTTGTTAGTTTATCAACTATGTTTTACTTTTTTTATCGAAAAAAATCATATAATCCTGTTATCCAGCTGTTTGTTTTATTGTTTTTTTTGTGTCAGATACTACCGATATCTGCATTTTCTCCAGTTCCTTCTGATTTTGACGCATACTACTTTGTGTAGTGCAAGGGCAAGGTCGGACTATTTGATTTGTGCATTTTACATATTAGCCAATCTTTTATATCCGTACTTTTACCTTGTGATGAGGAATCCTATGAAAAATTGTCCGTTCTTTGTATAAGCAACACTAACTAAGCGCACGATGAAGATAGGTATCGTTTGTTATCCCACCTTTGGTGGCAGCGGGGTCGTAGCCACTGAACTTGGCAAGGCTTTGGCGGCACACGGCCATCAAATCCATTTTATAACATATAGTCAACCCGCCCGTTTGGATTTTTTTTCGGAAAATCTCTATTACCATGAAGTAAGCATTTCCAAATATCCGCTTTTTGATTTTCCCCCTTACGAATTGGCTTTAGCCAGTAAGCTGGTTGACGTAGTGCGTTTTGAACAGCTGGATCTGTTGCATGTTCATTATGCCATTCCGCATGCATCCGCTGCATTTATGGCCAAGCAGATACTGGCTACGTACGACATCCATATCCCGGTCGTGACCACCCTACATGGTACGGACATTACCTTAGTGGGCCGCGACAAAAGCTACAGTCCGGTCGTGACGTTCTCCATCAACCAGTCAGACGGTGTAACCGCGGTTTCAGACAACCTGAAGGAAGAAACCCTAAGCCATTTTGATGTGACGCGTGACATCCACGTCATTCCCAACTTCATCGACCTCCAACGTTTTCGCCTCAAGCCCCGCCAACACTTTAAACAAGCTATTGCTCCGGGCCATGAGCGTATTCTTGTTCATACCTCAAATTTCCGCAAGGTAAAACGTACGGATGACGTGATACGAATTTTCAAGAAAGTCCAGGAGTCTTTGCCCTCTAAGCTATTAATGGTTGGCGATGGTCCTGAACGTGCCAATGCCGAACAATTGGCTCGTGATCTCGGTATTTCCGATGATGTGCGATTTTTGGGCAAACAAGAGGCCATCGAAGAAATTCTATCGGTTTCTGATTTATTTCTTATCCCGTCCGGTTCGGAAAGCTTTGGTTTAGCAGCATTGGAAGCTATGGCGTGCAAAGTACCTGTTATCTCATCCAATACCGGCGGTCTTCCCGAACTGAACGTGGAGGGTGTAACCGGTTTTCTCGGCGATGTGGGGGATGTAGAGACCATGGCTCAAAAGGCCATCTATATTCTGGAAGACCATGCTCGCCTCGAGCAATTCAAAGAAGCAGCGCTTAAACGAGCTCAGGACTTTGAGATTAGCAATATTGTTCCGCTTTACGAAAACTATTACCAAGAGGTTATCAACCAAGTTCGCAAACGGCACTAAAAACTTGCGCGCAATTACCGTATATTTGTGCTATGCTTCACGTCCTTGCCAAACAAAACAGCATCGCCAATCATTTCATTGCCGAGCTGCGCCACGCTGTCATCCAACAGGATCGTCTGCGCTTTCGGAAAAATCTCGAGCGAATCGGAGAGGTTTTTGCTTATGAAATCAGTAAAACCTTGGAATATGAAACAACGGAAATAGAAACACCGTTAGGTATTGCCGAAACAGCCATGCTCAAAGAGCAGCCTGTACTGGCAACGATCATTCGCGCCGGTTTGTCTATGCACCAAGGCATGCTTAATTTTTTTGATCAATCCGACAGCTCGTTCATAGCAGCCTATCGTAAGACCAAGAAAAGCGGTGCCTTTGAGATACACAAGGAATACATCAGCACATCGGATCTGAGTGGGCGTATCGTTATCATTACCGATCCCATGTTAGCTACCGGAAAAAGCATGGTTCTCGCCTGTAAGGAGTTGCTGGATAAGTATCCAATTAAGGAGCTTCATATCGCTGTGGCTATCGCTAGCGAGGAAGGTTTATCGCACGTGCAAGCCTATCTTCCCAAAGCCCGCCTGTGGCTGGGCGAAGTTGATTCGGAGCTGACAAGCAAAGCTTATATTGTTCCTGGGCTGGGCGACGCCGGAGATCTAGCATACGGTACGAAAGAATAAGCTATCCCCCTCGATTGCTTTATTATTGGTCGTCCCAATTATCCGTTCGGAAAGGCGATACGGGCAAATCATTCTTGTTGAACAGGTTAGGCATAGCTGTTTCTGTAAAACCAAAGCGAACCGCCACCGGTTGGGATATTCTTGGCGATGAAACTTCAAGCGTATTTCCCCGGATTCGCCCTGTTGCCGGATGGAATTCCCGGTCGGCTCCCGCTATAAATAATTCGGTTATATCGTTTCCTTTTACTTGTAAGCCTCCTTCAAGGTGGTCAAAATGCACAATAATGGTGTTTCCCCTGGTTTCGTGACTGGCGTATTGCGGCGATTTGTAGTCGCTATCATTGCGGTGTCCATAATGCTCATTGAGGGCGATTGAAGACAAGCGGTTAGCAACCGCTCGCTTTTGGATCGGGTGAATGTCCTTGATGTCGTCTACTAAATCCGTGATTACCACCATGGCCGAATGGGGTAGCAGTTTGCTGGTCTTTTCCTGCTGCTCGCGCAAGAAGGATGCATTTGGGACGGCATTATTGTAGGCAAATGGTGCAATCTGTACAAAATAAAACGGGAAATCGTTGTTCCACGCCATGCGCCATGAATTGACCATCGTTCGTATCAGCCTATCGTACTGCTGCCAGGTGCCAACATTGCTTTCACCTTGGTACCAAAATGCGCCTGAAATGGCGAATGGTGTAAGCGGATAAACCATGCTGTTCCACAAGTGGCCGGCTTGGTGGGGCCAATGTGGGTTTTCAGCCTTCTTCAAAGCTGCCTCCCTTAGGCCGGAGTCGTTTAAAATCAGGTGTTCGGGCGTCCAAACCTCGGCGGCAGTACCACCCCATGAAGCATTAATAATACCGATTGGTACGTCCAGCTCCTCGCTGAAATCCTTGGCTAAAAAGTAGCCTATCGCTGAAAAAGGTTTGAGTGATTCCGCACTTAGCGTCTGCCAAGTATTCGGGATATTGTCTTGCGGGTAGTCCGAAGCATTGCGGCTTACCTGAAGCAGTCGGATGTGCGGATCATCAGCGTGGGGCAGCTCTTCGATGATCTCGGGGAGGTTTTGGTTGCCTCCCCATTCCATATTAGACTGGCCGGAGACTAGCCACACATCTCCCAACAGGATGTTCTGGAGTTTAATTTCCTCCCCGCTAGCACTGATGGTCAATTCGTAAGGCCCTCCTGCTTCGCCAGTAGGCACTTGCAAAATCCACCGCCCACCGCCGTCCACTTGGGTTTTCACGGTGTCTTCTAGCCACGAGGCCTTGACCGATATGTTCGTCGAAGCCCAGCCCCAACCCCAAATGTTAGCGTCGATACCGCGCTGCAAAACCATGTTATCCGAAAGTATATTGGGAATTCGGAGTTGCGCATAACTATATGCATGCGTAGCCATTATCGAAACGAGGAGGATCAGATACTTTTTCATAGCGTATTCGTGTCTTTAGTTTTCTCGAACACAAACCTATTTAAAAAGTAACGATATTTTACCGCTGTTTTACAATTTTTCTGGTTTTTCACTCCTAGAGGGTATCTCGTGGATGCGGACCAGATAATTTTCTAAGTCGCAAATGCCACCCGGATTTTTGGTTATTAAGCCCCCCGTGGTTTTGTTTTTGGGAAAATATCCTGATGTTTGCTTGATGTCTTTTTCCAAACAAATTGTGGGTTGGTACCAGGTTCACAAGCGCGACCTTCCATGGCGCCAAACGCGGGATCCATACGTGATCTGGCTATCCGAAATAATTTTGCAACAAACCCGAGTAGATCAGGGCTTGCCTTATTTCGAGCGATTTCTCTATCATTACCCAAACATTCAGCTTTTTGCCCAAGCAGACGAAGGTGAAATACTGCGTCATTGGCAGGGTCTTGGATATTATTCGCGAGCCCGCAACATGCATCAAGCTGCGAAACTAGTCATGTCTGAAATGCGGGGAATTTTTCCGACTTCCTATGATCAGCTGATTCGTCTGCCCGGCGTGGGCGATTACACCGCTTCGGCAATTTCCTCGTTTGCTGCCGCGGAGCCCCATGCTGTCGTTGACGGAAATGTATTTCGAGTATTAGCACGCTACTTCGGTATTGATACGCCCATTAATTCAACCAAAGGGAAAAAGTTGTTCCGAACGATTGCTCAGGATATCCTGGATATTACTGATCCTGGTACGCATAACCAAGCAATGATGGAGTTTGGCTCTATGCTATGTAAACCCAAAAGTCCCGATTGCGGCGCGTGTCCAATTTCCCTAGGCTGCCAAGCATTACAAACGAACCGCGTAAACCAATTGCCGGTAAAAATAAAAGGCATGGCTTCTGCCAACCGGTTTTTTAATTACTTCCTCGTCATGGACGAAAAGCAAGAAGGCCTTTATCTGGAACAGCGCACTGCCGGCG
>CAZXSL010000056.1:0-15953 GCA_964643235.1 uncultured Sphingobacteriaceae bacterium
TATTAAAGGGGTTTTGCTACTGCCAGAAGCCAGCAACTTACCATAAGAAAGGGTAACAGATATTCCAACGATAAAAATGAAGAACGGGAAGATATAGTCCGTTGGTGTCACACCATGCCAATCGGCATGCAGCAACGGGGGGTACACATGATCCCACGATCCAGGCGTATTTACTAGAATCATCGCTGCAATCGTGAACCCACGAAAAGCATCAAGAGATACTAAACGCTTACGGTTTTCTACGCTAGTCATTTGTTATTAGTATTAATCAAAATGAACACTATATAGCCGCATTCTGGACTAAAATTCGTTTGAGGTTTAATCTCCGGTTTATAAATACACTTGTCAGTTATACTAAATAGTTATCCAAAGGTAATGGATAACCAACTGCATTATTTATACGATATTAGCATTTAAATTGACGATATTATCATACTACAATCCGACGTTCCAAAATCATGGTAAAACAACGGGATTACCCAATTGGATAATCCCGTTTTCGGATGTTTTCAATTGGTTTCCTAGGGGTTGGAAGGTGCTTCAATAACACCCAGATAGCGCCCCATCCAATAAGGAAACAACCAAATGTCACCTGCACTATTTTCGGCCGAATTGTTTCCACCATCCAGCGAAAAACGGTTGGCATTGTGTCGCGTAATCCTCAACTCATCGGGAGGTAAGACTTCTTCGATGGTTTGATTCCGAAAATTGGGCGGTAGGTGCACAATATCCTTTCGGTGGCTATTTTCGATTTTCCACTGAATCATGTCCAAGGGATATTCCCTCAAGTACCACGCCGCTTCATCAAGATCAAAATCCGCTACACCCGTAATGGCTGTAAATATATTCCAAGCTCCTTCTTTCTCAGGACGCTCGGCTTCCCAGTGGTCGATAATCGACTCCTTGAATTGAGCTTTAAGCGTATCATTGAACGCATAGCGATAGAGCCCCCAATAGCCCGCGAAATACATCTCATCGTCCGAGTGATTCCAAGCACTGGAAAGCCAATGGCTGTGGTCGTCGGCGTTGTCGGGCGCTACGCCAATTTCCTTCATCGGTCGCATCAGGTTTTCGAGGTATCCGTGGTTATCCATCAGGTCGAAAGCTTTTTCCTTGTACACTTCCTTTCCTGTGAAATGATATGCGGTTTGCAGCATACCTATGATGTTGGAAGAATTTAATTTACGGTCACCAACGGAAGTCGGGAAAGAGTTGACATACTCTGGATTCCATTTACCCCACATCGTCGGCTCTCCATCGTAATCCACTAGATACCAATCATTTTCAACAATATGCCACATTAGCGTGTCGATTAACTCAATGGCTTTTTGTTTAGTCGGTTCGTGATCCACCAACTCGGCGACCACACCGAAAGCAAAGATATGCCCGATTGCCTCGTCACTACTTGTCGTAGCTTTCCAATACCAATCCGGATGGTCGGCTAACTGCCAACGCTCGGGGTCGGATAGTATATTTCGCGTGTCACCTTCTCCCCTACGTTCATAGGATCGAGCAGGGAATCCGGGCACGGGGTTAACGTCAAATAGGCGTGCCATGGCATCCAAGGACTCAATCGTATGGTCTAATGCTTGCTGTTCTCCTGTAGTGGCA
Source organism: uncultured Sphingobacteriaceae bacterium (assembly GCA_964643235.1). Classification (GTDB taxonomy): domain Bacteria; phylum Bacteroidota; class Bacteroidia; order Sphingobacteriales; family Sphingobacteriaceae; genus CAYRGQ01. The sequence continues at coordinate 1,612 of CAZXSL010000056.1, forward strand.
TAACGAAATGCTTGAGCAGCCAGATATAATGAAGTCCACAGGCCATCGTTATCCGAGTCGCCTAGAAAACCTGTACTGAGGTCGCCATGGCGTAAACCCACCAACGATGCGTTAAAACCATTTCGGATATGTCTATCCCGTACTTGTTTTTCGTAATACATGGCTTTATCGTGAAGCGTCATCGGCTTGAATTGGATTTCGCCGAGACCCGCCGTCGTAAGTACGAGCATGGAATGATCGGGGCCTACCGACAGGTGTACGACCTCGTCGCTGGGGAGCCAGCGCTCACTAGCGTAATAATTAATGCTTCCGTCGGGTTTGACGGTAAATGCCCCGCGCGGTGTGCCAAACCAATAGTCCGCACCAACGACCTTAACTACCGAGATATCCGTCCAGGGCAACTTCCGCTGCACGTCGCCTATCATCTGCCCATTGTCCAAATTCAACCGAAAATAACCGTCTGCCGTACCGACGATCAATTCGCCGCGATTGGCGTCCACGTCGGCGGCGGTCAACGCATTGCCTGCATAAAGTTGATCAAGCGTGTTTGCATCAGCAGAAAAACGGTAGACATGGTCATTTGTCAAGACATAAAACAAATTATCGTTGTTCCCATGCTGAATTACCTGCTTAGCCACACCACTCGGTATTGCTCCTTGCCATGCTACATCTTCCTCGCGTATAAAGTGCAAACGATTGCCGTCAGTAACCAAAAAATCCAATCGGTCGTTTGCTGCGAAAGCGGTTGGTTTACTTAGCCCGTGTTCGATATAAAGACGGCCGGACCATGCATTACTGAATATCGCTTTGACATCAAGGTAGATAAACTGGTTTTGGCTAACCGCCATATCGACGATATCCTTGGCAGACATAAAGCGATAAGTACGGTCTTCTACCACATGTCCTGGATATAGGAACCTGCCGTCATGCAGATGGTAAAGACCCTCTTCGGCAAACAGCTGAATTTTGCCGTCTTGATTTGCATAGACTTTTTTAAGACTCGGAGTATTGCTACCGGTATAGTATTTCACACTGAAATCCTGCAAAAACACGGTATCTGCATAAGTCGACATGCGGTGGTTTGTCGTGCGCGCTGTACAGGCACCTAAAACAACCACAAACAACAAGGCAAAAAATAAATTAGATCTTTTCAAAATCATGTTTAGGATATTATGGATTAAAATAATTGTGAAGGATTTACAACAACGTGTTTTATAGATTTATTATCAGATCCTAAATGGTATGAATAACTTAGGTGAATCATACCGTCCTTAGTTTGAATAAGCGAGGGGTACGAAAAACGCCCTTTGTTCTGTTCGTCGTTTTCCAACGCATAACGAACAGGCCAGGTTTTACCCTCATCTTCTGAAACATACAAACTAATGCGATATCGTCCATCATCAATATCATTGAACAGCATGACCCAACGTCCATCCGCTAAAACCAGAGCTTCGACACTCGCACCACTTGGAAACTCGCTCTTTTGAGCTGCCGACCAATTGACGCCTCCGTCGTGTGATTCGCTTACCTGTACGCGGGTTGGGGAGTCGCCACTATCACGCATATAGGCCACAATACTACCATTCTTGCGTTGTACCAAAGCTGGTTGGATATTACCTCGGCCAACGATGGGGTTACTAGGTAACCATGAGGAGCCACCATCGTCCGAGATCGCAATCAGGGACAGGTTGAATCCATCCGAATACAGGGGTAATAATATTTTTCCATCCGCTAATATCAAAGGCTTGATTCGGGTCATCCAACCCGTACTCCGCTTAGTAGGATCTTCGCTAGCTGTGTTAATCAAAGCATCGTAGCGCGGGGCATATTCTGCCCACCCCGCCGTCAAGGATGGCAATTCCTTTAACTTGGCCGCAACATGCTCGGCAAAGGAATCATCGGGTTTCAGGAGGATGTTATCTTGCCATTCCCATTCTGGGGCACCCGCCGCGTTATATTTGGTAGTCGTACGTACCCTAAGAATTGAATTTTCCCAACGGTTAGCCTGCACGGCAATCCAGACCAAAAATAGTTTCTGGTCAACCATAAACAGTACCGGATTGCAATCGGGCAAATAAGGTGTGTCTGCCAACTCAAATGGATCACTCCATACTTGTTGCCCCTTATTGAGCCTTGCCCCCATGATTCGTACATCGTCTGCGGAACGCTCGCCACTGCCCTGGAACCACGCCATCAATATATCGCCATTGGGTAATTCGACCAAGCTGCTCCCGTGAACATGCTGATGTTGGATGGAAAATACAAGTGACTGGTTAACAACCGGTGTTTGTGCCATGCTTTTTGATCCAAAAAAGCATAAAAGAAGCGGTAAAAAATATAATAATCGGTTTATCATCTTAAAAGGATTACGTCTTTGTTTTTTTTTGGTTTACTAATATTCTATTTTATGAGTTCAAATGTATCGACGACATTTCCGTCCGCATCAATACTGGTATGTATCAGTTTTCCCCCATTAATATGCACATACTGATATAAATACCCTTTGTTCGCCCGCTTAGCAGCATGGGGCTCTACAGTCAGATCCCGGGTTTTACTATCGGTTCCGACCGACATGATATAGGTCGTTCCGCGTTCATCATGATCGACAACCTGCCCTCCTTTCATTGGTTGGGTACGCAGGTAATAATGGAAGTGTCCGTTCATTACCATATCCACACCATATTGGTCGAACAAGGGCACCCATTCCTGTTCAATTTCGATGTAAGGCTCCCTGTTGGTATAGGGAGGAAAATGGAACACGGCAATCTTCCATGTTGCATCAGTAGCCGCAAGTTGTTCAGCTACCCATTCCTTTTGCTCCTCAGCCGAAAAACTGACGATATCGAGCATCAAGAACAATGCATTTTGATAGTGAAAACTGTACGTAAAGCCGGGCGGCTGCTGAGCCGGTCCGTTACCTGGGTAATGAAGGTGCTGGCGGAACATCGAGGCTCCCAATCCATCTTGGCTATCGTGATTTCCCGGGACGGCCATGAATGGCTTGCGGGCAAAGGTGGATCCGGTATAACCGAAGAGATCGTCCCAGTCATTACGATAAAGCCCTGTATTAACCACGTCGCCCGCTTGGATGAAAAAAGACGTCTCGGGATGCTTATTGGCTGCATCTTGGATCAATGCTCCAGTTCTCGCATCATTATGTGTGTCACCCAACCAAATAAAGGAAAACTGTTGAGCGTTGCTTGGTGTAGCAAAGGAATGTACGTCCGAGGTTGCTTCGGCGTGCCCAACGATATAATGATAATCGGTGTCGGGTGTTAAGCCACTCATCTGCGCCGTGAATCGACTCACGTAACGGTCGTTCCTTAATTGCCGATCTTCTAAACGGAAGTAATTTGCTGAAACGGTTGTCGTATCCCCGCTGTTTGCCGGCCAATATTTAACCCATGAGTCGGTTACGTCGTGATTGGTTCGCCATTGTACCGTCATGCTATTCTCAGGTGCATCGGTCAGTGTCAATGTGATTTGATCGGGTTGTAAACTTGACGGAAATACGGTGGTTCGAAATCCGCCCACCACGTGAGCCTCACGGGCTCTTCCACGGATAGTGGTTAACATGGTATGTCCCTTAAGTTGTTCGGGAACTTCCGTTAGCACTAAGCCGTCCCAATCATGGTAGGTAAACGACCCCACATCCATCGCATGCATATGCTGCGGTTGAGGGAAAATTGGGCGAACGGTCAGACTGTCTTCTGGATTTTTTGGTCCTACGCTAACAAAATACACAGGTCTATGCCGGTCGAATCCATTTATTCCCAATCCAACCTTACCTTTGGGAAATTCAGCTTGCCAAACCTCATAGGTGGAAAAGCCGTTGCTAACGATCAGTTCTGTTTTCTGGAAGTTGCTTTCCAATAACCAAAAGGGAATAACTGCTTGGGAACTATCTCGCATAAGAGATACGATTACTGGAACATTGACCTCAAACTGCCAGTATGCTGTAGCCAATACCTCCCGTTCAGAAGAAGAAAGGTACTGCTCGATAAAGTCATGACTTATCGTGTCCAATTGATACTCATCAAGCTCACTATACAAACGGGTAATTACCCCATCCATAACTGCATCAACGGACTGCGCGTCCTGCTGGCCCAGGCGGCACCCAAAGAGTGTACTAATCGTGCAAGAAAGGACAACACATCGAAATATCCATTTATTCATACATCTCTTTTCCATAAAACACTTTCTCTTTTTACACCGTGTACTATTCAATTGATAGCTCGTCAGTTTGAGCCCATTCACTTAATGCTTCGTTGAGTAATAAAGGATGGTCGGTTTGAACAACATTGACAAAAACCATACGCTCGAAAAATGGATAGTAGGCTTCCGGTCCTTCTTGTGCGGCCGCTTGATCATAAGCTCCTAACACATTGGCCCATAGCCGTACGTTTTTTCCATTAATTAGCGCAGCTATTGCAATCGGGTCGTAATAGGAACCATCCACGTGTATGATATCCGTTAACCCCGAGTCGATAATTTCCTTCATTTGTGCTAAGTCATAGGCTCGTGGCATGACCTTGATGCGGGGGTTGTATGCATGCAAAGCTTCCAACTCGATATAGTCGTAGCAGAAAAAGAATACGATGTCCTCAACCCCTAACCGTGCAATTTCATCGTAAGCCTCATAACGCGCATCCATCCCGCTTACCTTAAAATCGATGTCGACAAGAATCTGCCCCTTAGCTTTTAACAACGCTTCTTCCATCGTCGGAATCGTATGTGACGTAGCTTGGTCATTGTGCACAAGATATAAGTCCATTAACTCATCGTACGTATAATCTTCGACCTTACCGGTACCAGTTGTCGTACGATCGAGTGTTTGGTCGTGCATAATAACAAACACGCCATCCTTGGTCTTGCGCACATCAAGTTCGACGATATGTGCCCCCTCTTCTACTGCACGGTCTATGGAGGCTAATGAGTTTTCCGGTATATCATTATGTGCACCACGATGAGCAACAACCATCACAGTCTGTGGCTCATTATAGTAGATATCCCATAGCTGGCTGACCCGATCAGGCGCTTCACTACTTCCTGTGGCACAAGCCAGCAACAAACCAGCATAGAGAACCATAAACGCACTTAGTTTTAAGTGGTTCACTTGTATTTTTCTTCTTTTCATTCCTTTAATGCTTTTCGGGTGTATCGAGAGAAACTTTATTTACTAAACGATTGGTTGAACCGGCTGACTTGTGCAACTCGAACTGATCATATAACTCTCCGGTTGCTGTATATGCGCTAAAGCGAAGAATATTATTATCAATATCGATGATGTGGTAGAGTTGCGTGTGGCCAGCGGTGCGATCCATCCAATCCGCACGAAGTACCTCGGACATTTTTGGCCCACTCACCGACACGACATACATCGTCCCCGGCGCCTTTCCATCTTCCATGGGAACGTTTTCCATTCCGCGTGCATAGGTGTGATCGTGTCCCTGTAAAACTAAATCAACACCGAACCGATCGATTAAAGGTTTAAGATCAGCCCTCATCATCTTATTGTCCCGATTCCTTTTTGTGGAATACACTGGATGATGGATGAGTATACAAGTCCATTTATTCGGATTGTTTGCCAATACCTGCTCAAGCCACTCACGCTGGCTTCTTCTATCGACTTCCGATAAGTCGTATCGCTGCGTATTCAGGGATATAAGGCGCACCCCCTGGACATCGATGTAATAGCAACTTTCCTCTAGCCCGGCTGGTCCGTTCTCAGGCAGCGTAAATTGAGGTTTCCAAAATTCAGAAATCAGATTTTCCCCTCTTTCAGTGGTGCCATGGTCGTGATTTCCGGGAGTGGGCATAACGGGTATCTCACTGTGTATAAATCCACCAGCATCAAACCATTGACCCCACTCAACATCGCGGTTTGCCCGGTTTACCAAGTCACCAGCATAAAGCGCAAGCTTTGCTTCGGGTGCATGGCGATAAGCCTGCCTAGCAACGCGCGACCATAATGACAGGATATTGGTTTGAACATCGCCAAAATAGATTAAACTGAGTTTATCTTGACTGGTCCCTGTTGTCGTGAAGTGGAACCATTCACTCCAATAGTCTTCGCTACCAACACGATAAGCGTAGCGCGTATTAGGCAGTAGATTAGTGAATACGACCGAATGATAATGTGCCTCGAGCTCCCCAAACTCCAACACCTCAGTTCGTGCCGATAGACTGACAGCATGATTGACCGAAGCCGGATGGGGATCGGCCAGTACGATTTGGGCTTCGCCATTTGCGATCGATGTGCTGGTCCGCCATGTTACAGCCACGGACGTCGATAGATCTTCGGTCACATTAAGAACTATCCGATCGGGTTGTAAGCCAGGACGTTTCGGAGAGATATCGCTAACTTGCGCAGAAGCGACTTTTAATAATAAACCGAGCATTAAGCTCATGCATATTTGTAAAGCTTTCATCATATTCCCTCTTTTAATTAACAAAAAATCCTTCTTTATCGCCTACAAAAACCCGGGTACTTTGACTGTATGTCTTACCGTTTGTGTCTTCGTATATAAGATCAACATAAAATGCCTTATAGCCCGTTGATGGTGTTTCTTCAGCAACAACAAACCGGTTTACACGCCTGACTGGCAACGGTTCACTACGCCAGCTTTCGTCCCTAAAATCCTGATCTTCCGATATAGCTCGCCATAAAGTAGCACCGACAAGCCGGTGGTTGGTCGTTGCTATTTGCAGTTTAAGTTGACCTGGTTCTTCAACTACGTGATAGGAAGTTGTAGGATAGGGTTCACGATTAAGCGTGAATCCCCAAAAAGAAGAAAGTGCTCGAAATGCTTGTTTCTTATCCCCTAAATTGTGCCCCTCATTCGGCACATAGTGGATATAGTAATCTCCTGGTATACTATCGATATAATGCTTTACTGCATCGATAACCCAGTATTGATCATTGGTACCCATAAACAACATCTTGGGTTTGTCTAACAGGTGACGATAGGCATAGGGGTCGATCATTTGTGCTAACGATTGGCCGCGTTCGCTTTCTACATCCTGCACCAGCCCTAGCGCAACATAATCCTGTATCTGTGGGCTATACTCTTGCCAAACCTCAATTTGGTAATTCAAGTTAACAGGCATATTCAGGATATCGATAACCATGGGCGCTAAGGCCTCTACCCGTTCATCCTGCGAAGCCGTAAGCCATGTTGTCCAGCCTCGTTTGGAAAGTCCCGTTACGACAAATCGGTCAACTTGACCTGATGAATACGTCTTGGCAATTTCCTGTACTGCATCCATAGCTTTCACTGCGCTCTTTACCATCGGGAATAAAAGTGGCCACGAATAATCACTGTCCTGTTGGAATTGATGGAACGTATATGAAATGAGTTCGTCTTCCGTCATCCCCTCATAAAGTGGTTGGTTTGGAACTTGGCGCAACAGGGCAGCGACCGCGTTATTCTCCAATGCCATTTCAGCAACAGATTGAATCAACCCATCGGTAGACAAATCGTGCCATTCAGGCTCAGTCGGATTATCACGTTGCATCCGGCCGCTCCCGACGAACAGCAAAGCACCATCGTGCTTTATATACCGAGGGACAATGACATTCAATTGGTGTTGCCAAGTAAATTCGCGCCACCGCTGGGAGGTAAGTAGCACTTGGTAAATCGTGCCTTCATCCATGTGTAAGCTATCTTTGATTTGCCAAGAAAACTTACCGTCATCCATAGACAGGTATCGTTCCAAAGCATCATGGGGAGTTGTAGTCGGCTGTTGTGCTTGAAGCGAACCTCCTGAAAAGAATGAAATCAACGCCAAAACATAAGCCGCCCCACCCCGCATATTTCTCATCTTTTTTAATCTACTCATCATTACCTCTGCTAGCTACCATAAGCGAAAATTAATTCTTCGCTAAGATAAACCTCTAATATTAACTGATTGTCAACCTTACAGCCAGTGCGAGCCTAAGTGCTTCCGGGCACAGAAGCTACACCACGAGTCGAACATCCAAACAGCGATTCAGTTGCTCGTAATCATCATACAGAACATCTATCTGGCTCCTTATTTCCGCATTGAATACACCAACCGACTTTCGCGTGAATGTATTGATCGGAAGGTTTCTTCTTTGTAGAAAATATTTGGCAACGGTCGGATACATGTTATGCATCACATCCATGTGTTCGACGAAAAAACGTTGTACTTGGGCTACTTCCTCTGCAGCTCCCTCTTTATCGTAATTATTACATAGCCACACTACCAATTCCGGAAAATAATTCCCTTGGATGCAAGACAAACCAGCCGACCCGGCCTTTAGGGATTCCACGGCATGGACCATATAGGCATCATACAGCCCAAAATCACTGACATGCTTCGTGGCATCAAGCTTATCTTTGACCATTGCCAAATCCAAACAGGTGTCTTTGTGATAAATTACCCGCCCTGTATCCACGAACATACCCAATTGAGCAGCGGATACAATGCGCTTGAACGGCTCCGGACATTCGTAAAATCCAACAGGAATCGAATCGGTCTGTTCAAGCAATTGGAATACATTTTCCTCGAACACCTCATCAGCTTCGTTTTCTCCGGCTAACATATTGGTAATAACTATCGTGGCTTCAACCCCGGTGTCGTACATTCGCTTCACGTAATCGGCCTGCTCAGCGATCTGACCACCAAACGTCGCCGTCGCCACCACCGGCACTTTGCCTGCTGTGATGTCTACAATGTGCTTGACGACGGATAAACGTTCGTCTGCACTTAATTCAAACATTTCACTAGAGAGGCAGTTCGCAAACATTCCTGCGACACCGGCCTCCAAGTACAACTCGGTAAGCCGGGTAAGCCCATCATAATCGATTACACCGTCCGCATTAAACGGGGTCAGCATAACGGGGATAAACCCCTTTGTTTTCTCGTTCATTTATTTTTGGTATTCAGATGTTCGTAATATTGATAAAAACAAAGATAAAACGTACCGCCTTGGCTGTACTATATCAAGTTTGCGGGGTTTTGTAGGATATTGCCTTCAGACCATCCTACCCTAACCTATTCCCCCGAAAAGCCTGATAAATATGTTTGATTGTGTTCATGTCACCGCTTATATAATGCCTCGGACAATTTATTGTGCCATCGCTTGGGCCGATTTTTTGCGTGACATGTAAACATTAAGCCCAACAAATGCAACAATCAACACCAAGGGGATCTGGAGTGTTTTCAACAACACTTTGGGTCCTACAACGGTCCTCGCTGCTTCCAGCGAGTTAAACTCTTCCGTCCCCGGCTCTGCCGCCAGGTATTGTTCAATCACTGCTGCCGGCGGCAGTTCATTCAGGATCAACGAATCATAATATCCACCCATAAACAAGGTATAGATCGTGACGGCAAACATACCAGCTCCTGCAACCAAGTTCATCCCGAGCGCACCCGATTCGGGCACATATTCGGCCACGAAACCAAGCATCGTAGGCCAGATATAACAAACGCCAACACCAAAAACCAAAGCAGCCCAAAGGACAGCATTACCGCTTACCGTGGCCAACAAATAAAGCCCTAGAGAGGTAATGACGATCGACACCAAGAGCACGCGCTCAGGGCGCATAATTTTCATAACAGGCGCAGCAAAAGCTCTACCTATCGCCATAATGCCAGTAGTCAAGGTAAGAATTAAGATCGCATTATCAATCACATTTTTCAGTAGCACGTCAATCCATTGCCCCGTGAAGAGCTCGGTAATGGCCGTTCCCAACATACATATTACAATAAACAGGAACAGAGGCGAAAAAACAGCCTTATACATCCGACTGGCCGGGATACCCGACGACACCCTTTCGGTTTTTGGAAAATCCAACTTTAAAAACAGGTACCCATACAGCAACGCAGGTAGCAACATGATGCCGACTTGCCATTGCCAACTCAACCCTATCGAATTAAACAGAATAACGATCAAGGTACCAATGACGATACCACCCGGGAACCAGAGATGGAAATAATTGAGCATAGCCGTCCTTTTTTCGGGATACAGCGCAGTGACGAGGGGATTACAGGCGGCTTCAACGCTGCCGTTGGCAATACCGATAAGTAGCGTGGAAAGTAGCAAAGACCAATAGCCCGATGCGAAAACCGTCATGACAATACCGACCACATGGAAAACAAAAGCCAACAACACCATACGCTTCATACCGATGGCATCGACCAGGAACCCTCCGGCGATTACTGCCAACGGGAATCCCCAAAATGCTGCTGCCGTAATCTGGCTAAGAGCAGCGTTGCTAAGCTGGAATCTGGAGCCCAAATCGTTGAGAATCCCAGCCCGAATACCGAAAGAAAGCGAGGTAACCAGGAGAGCTAAACAACTGGCGTAAAATAATTGTTTTCTGTGAATCATAACGTGTCGAAAATAGGCTCTAAGAATAAGGCAATCTGGAATTAACAAAGATAGAGCACGGCACCTCACGTCTTGTATAACAAATTGGCGGAACTTTATAGTATGTTTGCCAAGGCAGGCACATACTAGTCAGAGTTCAAACTAAAATCGTAATCCAGTAAAAACAATTGCAAGAAGCGGTTTTCGCCATTACCTACATAACGACTATATATAATCTTACTTCCATCGGGCGACCAGCTCGGCGCACCAATGGGCTTTCCCTCATCATCAAAACGCCGTGTTATACGCCTTGTAATACCGTCCTCTATGGACGTCACCAAAATACTATTGTCAGCAACATACACCATGAGTTTTCCATCAGGGTGGATATTGAACTGCCCCTGTACATCAAATACATTATGGGTCAACTGTACGGGCGATCCGCCATTGGTTGGTACAGCATACACCTGGACAATACCTTCGTCATCTTCGGACAAAAAGAACACACGGCTTCCGTCGGGTGTGGAACGCAACCAATGGCGGGGTCCCAACACGCCCTTTTCCATAAAAGTAACACGTCGCTGCACTATGCCATATGGCACACCTGGAAAGGATATTTTCGTGCCCTCCAAGGGAGAGTCCACTACTGCAGTAGTTAAATTATTAGGCAGATCGACAACAAAAATTTCCGTGACAGTCTTACCAGATGCATGACGGACATTACCCTGAAATGCAATCGCCTTATGCTGCCAAACTCCATCAGGCTTAAGATAGCCATCCGTGCCTATCCAACATTCATCAAAAGCCTTATCAATGGCGTCGCTACCTGGCGATGGATTTGGCACTACATGGGTAACGACGACCGAAAAACATTCGCCCGAGTGGTTTTCATGGGACATATCTTCTTCGACATCGACCCGCCCCGGGATCATAACCCCCACCATCCTTAAATCACGCACAGACGAATCTGACAACGCCAATCGCTCGATGACCCAATCGTTGTATGTGAAGCTGAGCCATTGCCCATCACCACTCCATGAATGAGCATGTGTGCCGCCTCGCAGCGCGCCTGCCGTAAAGGGCGGCGTTATATCCCGGGCATCCATAAAAATCGGGCTATTTGGATGCGCTAAATCAATGGCCACACCTGTGCGGCGAGTCATCCCATAGGGCCTTGACTCGTCCGCATTCCGGATACCGTGTATGAAGATAACACGATCGTCCACGGGCGAAAACGTGGCTGCTCCCACGCCTGGTCCATGTTCGGTTTGATTGGGTACGGCATATAGCTGCTTAATTTCGCCCGTAGCCACGTGCACCATCTCAATGTAGCCGGTACTACCAATTTTTGTATCATCATTTCGGGTGTCGTACACCACCCATGCTCCATCTTTGGAAAATATTTGTGTATGGTGGATGGTATGGCCTTTGGCGGCACGGGTAAGTTGCTGTTCATTAAAATCCATGTTCAAAACGTTGGGTTGGCTACAAGCGATGCAACAAAGGGACACACTCCAGGCAAGTTGTTTCCTGCCAAAACGGATTGCCGCACGCTCATTCAGCATTTTTATAAGGGTAAAATGGTGTTAAAAATCAGGAGACCAAATGGTGGCGCCGACGTAGCGTTCGGGGCCAGTCGACTTATCCATAAAGTAATAGACACTGACGATGGCGCCGTCAGCGCGTTGCACCATACGGGGATATCCGATATCCCGGCCCGAACCGTCGTTCCTTAAAATGATATCCGCTCCCCACGTTAAGCCGTTATCCAAGCTGATCTTCGCACGCATATCACTCGTACGCAAACCGGATTGTATTTCCTCCTCGTTTGCCCGAAAACCATACACCAAGCAAAGCTTTCCATCTGCCATTTTAACCAAGGCGGGCGGATTCCCTATGCCTGTATCTTCCACGGCATTGGTTCGCTTTTCCCATGTGTGCCCCAAATCGACAGAGTAATACATGCCAATGCTGGTACTGTCGCCCGATTTGTGGCGGGTCGCAACCAAAAGCTCGTTCTCAGACAGTCTTACCGATGCTGGCATAATGGAAAAACCGTCTACAGGCTCCTCACTGACATACGATACAAACGACCAGTTCATTCCCCCGTCGGTAGTCCTAAAGCAGGCGACTTGCCCCTCGCGCTCCTCCGTTTCACTTACGGTTAAAAACAACATGCAATCCCGGTCGCCCAAAACGACATAATCGGTGCGCGCGGCAACGCGGGTGGAGTCCGTTACCTTCGGCAATACCATCGGCCCCTGCCATTCCCTTCCGCGGTCGTAACTGATCCAGTATTTGTCATTTTTTGCACAAAGAACGAAATCAGGATGCTCGAAATGGATGGGTTGGGTCAGGTCGACGGTTGGCGGAATGGCTACATCAGTTCGCTGCGTACCTGCGCCCGATTCGGGCACGAAAACACCCGCCGCCCCGGGGTCTTCCACCTGCCAGGTCACCCCGCCGTCAAGGCTTCTGGCAAAGAGGTTCCAGTATGTTTTTTCGCGATCAATGTGGTGTTTGGTTCCCATGTCGAGGTAATGCCCTTTGACGAATCCCACTAATATCTCGTCTCCCCAACTCCAAATCCCATTGTTAGCGGGCCAACCGCCATACATCCCCGGTTCATAAAATGCCTTTGTGTGCATAATCTGGCCTGTAGCCTGTTGTCCATGTGCGGGTTGGTAACCCGTCAGAAAAATAAATGAGCATGCGAAGGCCAATGTTTTTGCTGCGGATTTCGCGGCAACAAAAGACCGCACATGCTTATAGTTGGTAAACATTATGATTGATTTTAGTGTTAAATTTCTATTTGAGTTAAAAGAAACACGGGGTTTCTTTTTATGGCATATACCTCATAGGCCGGCGTCGTATCTTTACGGTGTACTTCGTAAGTCTACTCGCTTTTGCAACATCGACCGAAACGCCTCGACACGGTGGAAGGTTAGGAAATTCGCATCGTGGTTATTGTTGGCACCGCCCACGCCATCATCATACGCTGTGCGCGACAGAAAAACAATGTCTCCGTTTTCAAAAAGCCAATCAACATATTGGAAACCATGCCGGTGTACATCAGGGTGGTGCAACAGTATTTCATGTATTTCCCATGTGTTCAAGTCTGCCGAACTCATCAGCACCAGGGTATTCCGCAGGGTAGCCGGATTACGCCCCTCGTTAACGTTGCTTACCGATTGGGGTATGGCATTAGACAGTGTCCAATATCGTTTGGAGATTTCGTCGTATCGAACAGTGAATTTCTTGCTTCCGCCCGGAAAGTCAACGAAGCCGTGTTCCGGATCAAACGTTGCCCTTTTCCCATCATCGCTTATGCGCACGATGGCTGCTTTTTCGATGGCTGTTGAGCGATCGTCGACGCGAAGCATGTTCACCAACGAGCCGTCCGGGCTCCGCACCGCGTTGCCTTCAAGCCACCCAGTGAAGTTGCCGTCCAAGTAGGTCGAATCATAGGGCACGGAATTGCTAGTCGTCCAGCTTGCTGCCCGCAGCAAATCAGCGTCGACCGGCGCCGACATCATCATGGCGCCATAACGTTTCCCCCATTCGCGAATCGGGCCATGTGCCGTCTCCATGGCGCGCCAGATTCGTCCGTTATGGACCAACATGGGCATGGGTGCACCGTGAAATTCACCCGATAGCAACAAGCCATTTTCCCGGTTGCTTGGCTGCGTCCACGTTTTGCCTCCATCGGTTGATTTACGAATGAGGACAGCCCCGTGGTGCCTATCCGGCCCCAGCAAATAAAGTGCACCTTTGTGTATGAATAGGTTATTCCAAAAAGCACCGTTGATTTCCGCGATTAACCGCCACCGTACGCCTTTATCGGACGAGCTGTATATGCGTGTACGTGCTTGCACCCATTCAGCACTCCCCGGCCCGAAAAAATCATGCGAAGCAACGTAGTCTCCATTCGGGAGAATAGCAAGGCTCGGCGAACCGATATACTGCTTGGTGGCTACAGGTTGGTAGGCGACAACCGTTCCTG
>CAZXSL010000057.1:0-12457 GCA_964643235.1 uncultured Sphingobacteriaceae bacterium
TTGCACAGTTCCTGATGGTCTGGCTCATCATTCAGATCTATCCATTCGTCAGGCTTGGTAAAGTTATTGGCCGCGTCGATATCTGCATGGTGCAAGCGTAAGGATTCCGTCTGTGTATGGGCTGCAACGTTATCGGATTGCCCGGCTTTGCTGGCATCCCTCGCTACGATAGACAGCGATCCGTTGGGGCCGAACACGTCCTTGATAAAGAATGCATTTTCGCTAACCATTGGCCCCCACGCTGCTTCGTACCATCCTACCGAGCCATCTGCAAAACGTAGTTGCAATTGCCCGTAATTGTAGTTATCTACCGGGATATCGTCGGTTAGTCTAGCACCGATAGCATTGACTTGCACAGGTTTACTGCCTGTCATTTGGCACATCACGTCAATATAATGCACGCCGCAATCCACGATGGGGCTTAGGCTGGCCATCAAATTGCGATGTACATCCCACATCCGGCCTTGGCTCTGCTGGTTGAGGTTCATTCGCATCACGAGTGGTTTGCCCAATTGTCCACTTAGCTCGACGAATTTTTGCCACGAAGGATGGTAGCGTAAGATGTACCCGACAACCAATTTCTTGTCGTGTCGTTTGGCCGCTTCAGCCACCCGCAGGGCACCTTCGACGGTATCGGCGACAGGTTTCTCCAAAAACACATGGCAGTCCGCCTCAAACGCCTGGATGGCGTAAGGCTCGTGCGTATCCGGATAGGTGGAGATGCAGACGGCGTCGGGCTTGGAAGCTTCCAAGGCTTGTCCGTAGTCGTCATATAGTGGGTAATGCCCGCCAAGCTGGGCATTGAGAGTTTCTTTCGTTGACCCGCGCGACACGAGTCCGCAAATTTCAAATCTGTCGTCCAAGTGGTATGCCATAGCATGGGATGCTCCCATATTACCACATCCCACCACCAATACGCGTAATGGCTTTCCTGTGTTTGTTGTCATACGATAATGTTAAGGAAAATAGTTTATAAGTACAAACGATTACACGATCACAACTCCGCAACATCCCAAACCATGGCCGTTTTGTCGTCGCTCACGGATATAAGCTGGTTTTTCAAGGGGTTCCAAACAATGTCGTTGATGGACAGGCGGTGGCAGTCGAACCCCTTTTCGAGACTGATGATACGCAACAGCCGGAAGTCATCGGCTGACCAAATTTTGATGCTCTTATCACGACTCCCCGTGGCAAACACCGGCAAGGTGGGGTGGTATTCAATGGCATACACAGTAAACATGTGTGGCGTGAATGTTTTGTGTAATGAAAAGTCGCCTGTATCGTAGACATTTAGCTGGGCATCACGACCGCCGGTCAACAAATGTTCGCCATCGGGCGAGAAACGCAACGAAGTAACCGGTAGCGTATGAGCAGCAATCTCAGTCATAAAGCCATATTCTATTGCGTCATATAACTTGATTTTCCCATCTTTGGTTCCAAACACAACCGTTTTCCCATCCGGGCTAATAGCGATAGTGCGTACAGTCTCTTCCGAAACCGAAAAGTGATACAACAAACTAAAGTCGCGACGGTTCCAGACTGATACCGACCCATCTTCTGAAGAGAGGATCAGCTCGGGTTTGTCGGTAAAAGCGATGATGTCGAATACCGGACGCTGGTGGTGCTCCAGCTTGGCAACGGCCTTACCGGTACCTGTATCGACGATACTAACCTGTCCACTACGCATACCGACAGCCAACAAGGACGTCCCAGGGATCAGGTATAGCTTATATACGGACGATTGCACCGGCAGGACGATGCGCTCGAAAGCCATCGTTTCCAGATTCCATTGCACAACACCCTTATCGTTACCTGCGGTAAATAACACTTTCGGTTCCGAACCGTTCTCTACTGTGAAAATAGGGTTTTGATGCCCCGATAACGTACCTGCTTTTTGGATTTCCATCTGACACTCCTTCTGATAATCTACCATGGCACACCCTATACACTGGACCTATTCTAGTGCAGGTGGCCATCGAATTGAAATAGGTAGCCTATACCGGAAAAACCGGATTATTGGTGCCGGCTTTCCAGATTCTTGGCAATCTGTTCCAAACTTACGTTTTTCTCGCGAAGTAACACCAGCAGGTGGAATAACAAGTCAGAAGCTTCGTTGATGAAGTCCGTTTCGGTTTCGGCCAGGGCGGCTATAACGGTCTCGGTAGCTTCTTCGCCCACTTTCTGGGCCACCTTATTGATTCCTCGTTGGCGAAGACGGTTTACGTACGACTCGGCCATGGGATGTTCAAACCGATCTTGGACGATGCGTTCAAGCTCGAGAATGAAATTGCGGCCATATTCCGTATTAAAGCAGCTTCGCGTACCTTTGTGGCAGGTTGGCCCCTCCGGTCGGACTTGGATTAGAATCGTATCCCGGTCACAATCCACGTGCGTGCTTAGCACGTGCAAGAAATTGCCGCTCTCTTCTCCTTTGGTCCACAAGCGTTTTTTGCTCCGCGAGTAGAATGTCACACGTTGCTCTTGCTGGGTCTTCTGCCATGCTTCCGCATCCATGTATCCCAGCATCAACACCTCCAGTGTCTGGGCATCCTGTATGATTACAGGAACCAATCCATCTCCTTTTTCAAAATCGACCATGACTGCGATATTTAGGTATTTACCTGACTTCAATAGCGTGTTCGCGCAATACGGATTTCAGTTCCGGGATCCGTATTTCGCCGTAGTGGAAAACCGAGGCTGCCAAAGCAGCATCCACGTTAGTCTGCTCAAACACATCGACAAAATGCTGTATCTGCCCCGCTCCACCTGAAGCAATCAGCGGAATAGACAGTGTATCATTTATTTTCTTCAGTAGCGTGCAGTCGAACCCTGCCTTCGTTCCGTCGTGGTCCATCGATGTCAATAGGATCTCCCCTGCCCCACGGCTTTCGGCTTCCTTAATCCAGTCCTCGGTTTCGATATCGGTCTTTAACCGTCCTCCGTTCAAGTGCACATAATTCTTTCCGTCCACGTTTCGAGTATCGACAGCCACGACGACAAATTGGATACCAAAAGCTGCTGCCAACTCATCAATCAGGCCTGGATTCCGTACGGCAGCCGAATTGATCGATATCTTGTCTGCTCCGGCGTTCAGTAAGGTATTTGCATCCGCCATTTCATTAATGCCCCCCCCGATGGTAAAGGGAATGTTAATCTGTTCGGCTACGGCACGTACCAGATCCACCGTTGTTTTCCGGCCTTCGTGCGTGGCCGTGATATCCAAAAACACGAGTTCGTCTGCCCCTTGCCGGGAATATTCCCACGCCAGTTCTACCGGGTCGCCGGCGTCACGTAAGTCGACGAAGTTGACGCCTTTGACCGTACGTCCGTCTTTCACATCGAGACAGGGGATGATTCGTTTAGCAAGCATGGCTTTTAGAAACTAATCAGTGCTTTGAGGTTCCAATCCTTGATTTCATCAATGGATATCCGGTTTTCGTAGATAGCCTTACCTACCACACAGGATTCCACGTTGATGGTATGTAGCTGTTCCACGTCTGCCATGGAGCTGATACCACCTGAAGCGATCAGCTTGATAATGGGTGAGTGGTCCAACAGTTTTTCGTACAGCTCCACACCGGCACCACCCAATTTGCCATCCTTGTTAATGTCGGTACAAAGGAAACGGAAAAAACCAAGCGATAGGCAGCGATCGATGTAGTCAATCAGCTTAAGCGGTGAGCTTTCGACCCATCCTGAATACTTGATAACCTCATCGAGCACGTCGATGGCGATAACGATATGGTCTGAAAGTTTGTTTTTCCCGACGTTGAGCGTGCTCAACTCATCTAAGAAAGTCGGGTTTGTGATTGCCTGGGTGCCTACGATTACCCGATGCACGCCAGCTTCGATCAGTTCCCTGATTTTCTCAATGCTGCGTACCCCTCCTCCATACTGCACTTTCATATCCGTTTTCTTCAAGATCTCAAACAGATATTGCTGATTGGAGAAATCCCCCTTGGCGCCGTTCAGGTCGATGATGTGCACGAGTTCCGTACCATTAGCCTGGTATTTTTCGATCATCTCCTCCAGTGTAACGTCATACGTCGTTACATCGTTGTAGTTGCCCTCGCGCAGGCGAACCACTTTCTGGTCTAGGACATCGATAGCTGGAATGATATACATAATATTTCCTCGAGTTAATTTTTTGATGCTCAACAGATGCCGGGGCGTCGCATATCCCCACCCGCATCTTTTTTGAAAAGCAAAGGCCGTACCTAAAATATTATGCGACTGAAAAATTCAATAACAACTGTTCTCCCGCCGCACCTGATTTCTCCGGATGGAATTGCACGCCATAAAAGTTATCCCGTTTTATGGCCGCCGAAAACTCCAATCCATAATGGGCGGAAGCGGCGGTAAAAGTAGCATTATATTCGATAAAATACGAGTGGACAAAGTAAAAATAGCTTCCTTCTGGAATATTATGGAACAGCGGACAGCCCTCTACGGCATTAACCCGATTCCACCCAACGTGTGGCACCTTGCCCGACATCCGACCTTGGAAATGCATCGTACGAAGGGGAATGATGCCCAGTAGGGAGCTGTTTCCCTCCTCAGAATGGGAAGTTAGCAATTGCATACCCACACAAATGCCCAACACCGGCTTGCTAATCGAATGGATGGACCCAGCCAATCCCGTGGCGACCAATTTATCCATCGCAGCCCCTGCATGGCCTACACCTGGGATAATAAACCGCTCGTATTGTCCAAACTCATCTACGTGGTTGACCATACCAAAAGGAATACCCAATCGCTTCAAGGTCGCAGTCAGCGAAAATATATTGCCCGCTTCGTAATTGATGATGCCTATCATTTTTTAGTATTGAGTAATGCGTATTGAGTAGTGCGTATTGAGTAGTGCGTATTTATTGGGCCTGCAGGCAAGTTCATTCCTTATACCCAGACGCCAGTGTGCTATCGACCTACGGCAGGCAGGCCTGTTCGTTGCTCTTGGTTCTTTTATCCTTGTTCTTTATTCGTTACTCCTTTTTCCTACAAAACACCTTTGGTACTGGGCAACACCATCCGGTCTACGTCTCGGCGTACAGCTTTCTTGATCGACTTGGCAAACGCTTTGAATATCGCTTCAATTTTATGGTGTTCATTATCACCTTCCGCTTTGATGTTCAAGTTACATTTGGCCCCGTCCGAAAAGGATTTGAAAAAATGGAAAAACATCTCCGTAGGCATATCTCCAATTTTTTCGCGTTTGAATTCTGCATCCCAAACAATCCAGTTGCGCCCACCGAAGTCTAGTGCCACCTGGGCTAAGCAATCGTCCATAGGCAAGGTAAAGGCATAACGTTCGATGCCCCGCTTATTGCCCAGCACTTGCAAAAACAATTCGCCCAATGCTATTCCAGTATCTTCAATCGTATGGTGCTCGTCAATATGCAAGTCACCTTTAACTTTAATATCCAAGTCGATACTACCATGGCGGGCAATTTGGTCTAGCATATGATCAAAGAAAGGCAATCCCGTATCGATGTCAGCTTGTCCCGTTCCGTCCAGGTTTACCCGGATGGCAATGTCGGTTTCATTGGTCTTTCGGTGGTGTTCGCCCGTGCGGTCCGCCAGTTTCAAGAATTCATAAATACGCTTCCAATCACTGGTTTCTAATGCCACTACGTCTTTATCTACAACATGTGCTTCAGCTGCACCTAAGGTATCATTATTACGCAACCAGATGGCTTTAGCACCTAGGTTTTGGGCCAGTTTAGTATCGTTGACCCGATCACCGATGACGAACGAGTTAGCTAAGTCGTACTTATTCGTGTCAAAATACTGTTGAAGCATGCCGGTTTCTGGCTTACGTGTAGGTGCTTGATCAGCCGGAAATGTACGATCAATGTGTTCTGCCGCAAAGACCGCTCCTTCAGCAGCAAAGGTTTCCATCACGAACCGGTGTACGGGCCAGAAATTAGCTTCGGGATGCGAATCTGTACCCAAACCGTCCTGGTTGGTTACCAAAACGAGCTCAAAATCCAGCTCGCGGGCAATGCGTGGCAAGTATTGCAATGCGCCGGGATAGAATTTCAGCTTCTCAAAGGAGTCAATCTGTTCGTCCTCCGGCTCAATGATCAGTGTTCCATCTCGATCGATGAATAGTACTTTTTTAATCTGGTCTGGCATGGTTGTATTTTAATAAAAATGGCCTTATCATGTGATTCTGCCAAATGAATTGCAAAAGAACGAATCCCTTTCTAATAAAGCAAATCTGCTCCAATCAGGACGCATAAGCGCTTAGTGCCTCGATTAATTTGACGTTTTCGTCTGGTGTGCCAATGGTTATGCGTAAGCATCCGGCACAAAGTTCCACTTTTGAACGGTCGCGCAGAATGATTCCCTTACCTACCAAGTCTTCGTAAATACCTCGCGGGTTGGTAGTTTTGACCAAAATAAAGTTAGCATCGGATGGATAGATATGCTCTACGAAAGGAAATTCAAGCAGCGACTTCACCAGTTTATCGCGCTCAGTAACTGTACTTCGGGTCCATTCGTTGACCTTATCGATATTATCCAATGCTTGCAAAGCCAAGTCCTGCGTCGCTTGGTTAATGTTATACGGGGGTTTAATTTTGTTGAACACCTCGATAATCTCTTCGCTGGCAAAGGCCATCCCCAGACGCAAACCCGCCAACCCCCAAGCTTTTGACAAGGTTTGCAAGACAACCAAATTGCTGTATTCAGTCAGCTCCTGGATAAACGTCCGCTGCCGTGCATAGTTGATATACGCTTCGTCGACCACCACAATACCACCAAAATTGGCTAAAATCGTTTCCATGTCCTCCCTATCCAGCGAATTGCCAGTCGGGTTATTCGGCGAACACAAGAAAATCAACCGTGTATTGGGATCGATGGCCTCCGCAATGCCTTCTAAATCTAACTGAAAATCGGGTGTTAGGTTTACTTTCTTGACCGCAACATCGTTGATGTTTGCCGACACTTCGTACATGCCGTACGTTGGTGGCACCAGGATGACATTGTCGATTCCCGGGCGACAAAACGCCCGATACAGGATGTCGATGGCTTCATCGCTCCCATTACCCAGAAAAATATTGGGTGCCGGCACGCCTTTGATTTTGCTAATCTTGTTTTTTAGTTCCCATTGCCGGGGATCGGGATACCGGTTATAAGCAGTATCCAATGGCGATCCGAATGCATTCTCATTGGCATCGAGCAATACGGATGCCTGCCCTTTAAAATCGTCTCGGGCTGAGGAATAGGGCACTAATTCCTTGATGTTTTCCCGCAATATCGCATTGATATCAAATGAATAACTCATTATTTTATTCTAATTTTCTTTTTTTCTATACGGGATACCAAGTCCCTTCAATGGCCAGTTTTGTGTTCTCAAACACCGATTTACTCTCTGCCAGCAAGGGGTTCAGATCCCGATATCGGGCCGAATAATGGCCGATCAACAATTGTCCTACTTGTGCTTGGTGGGCAATTTGCCCCGCCTCGTAGGCCGTGGTATGGTATGTTTCCTTTGCCCTGTCGTGCATATCGTGCATGAACGTAGCCTCGTGGTACAGCATATTGACACCTGCTATTTCAGCCGTATAGTTCCCTGAGTTAACGGTGTCCGAGCAATAAGCATAACTTCGCGGAACCGGTGCAGGCGTGGTCAGGTCTTGCCAGCGATGCACTCTCCCCTCGGGGTCGGTATAGTCATGTCCACGTTTGATCAAAGGCAAATGAGCAGCTGGGATCGCCAATTCACTCACTTTACCTTTATCAATCGAAGGCAGGCGCTGCTTTTCCGCAAACTTAAATCCGGTGCACGGGATGCGGTGATCTAGCGGGAATGTCCGGACACTCAATTGTGTTCCTTCAAAAAGCATCCCGGCCTGTTCGCTCTGCGTGGCGCGAAAATGTAAGGGGTAGCGAAGCTCAGTTTGCGAATGTTTGAATTGCAAATCCAAGATCTCCTTCAGGGCAGGCGGACCAAACAGGTACAAATCGTCTTTGCGTCCCATCAAATGCATGGACGACAGAAGCCCCATAAGCCCCAAGTAATGGTCGCCGTGCAAATGGCTGATAAAAATGTGCTTGATGCGGTTACTTTTCACACCGAATCGCACAAGCTGCATCTGTGTCCCTTCGCCGCAATCAATCAAATAAAGCTGTTCGTTGTGGTTGATGACCTGCGAGGTAGGATGGCGTCCATACATCGGGGTGGCCGAGCTGCTTCCGAGAATGAGTACTTCAAACTTCATTCGGCAGCATTACCTTCCCGCAATTGCTTTTCGATTTCGGTCGAGAAAATCAAGTCTTCCGCATTCGTTGTGTCAGCCAGAACCGTCAACACATCGTCGAGTTTGCAAAGGACGATCAGCTTCTTGATATCATCGTTCACGTTCGTCAGGATGAACAGCCCTCCTGCCGTTTTACACAATCGGTGCGCCAATAGTACGGTACGCATGCCAGACGAGTCGGCCTCCTCTACGGAGGACAAGTCCAACACGATATTACGCTGCCCGCCAGTATTTCGCAGTAGGAACTCGGCCTTGATCTTCGGGGCTATATCACCATCCAACACCGACACATGCGGTTGGATAATTACATATTTATCATGTTTATCAATCGTAAATCTCATGCTTCCCTTCTTTTACCACCTTTATTTATTATTTAACCGGCCCAGCGCTTGGTTGATGTTGCTTTCCACTCGACCCAACACATCATGCTGGGCAGCAGCGCGGACAAATTCCTCTCCGATGATGTGCTCATATAACTCGATATAGCGATCGGAAATCGATTGGACAATTTCGTCATCCATGAGTGGTATGACCTGTCCATCCTTGCCTTGAAATCCGTGTTCGATGAGCCATTTACGGACAAACTCCTTGGAAAGTTGCCGCTGTGGCTCTCCGGCCGCCTGTAAGGACTCGTAATCTTCCGCATAAAAATATCGCGACGAATCAGGCGTATGGATTTCGTCGATAAGATAGATTGTATCGCCGTATTTTCCAAACTCGTACTTCGTATCCACGAGGATGAGGCCCCGTTCGGCGGCTATCTCCGTTCCGCGCTGGAAAAGCGCTTTGGTATAACGCTCCAATTGACTGTAATCTTGCTCCGATACAATTCCTTGGCTCAGAATCTCATCGCGCGATATATCCTCATCGTGCCCAACGGCTGCTTTGGTCGTGGGTGTGATAATTGGTTGGGGCAGGCGGTCGTTCTCCCGCAGGCCATCGGGCAGCGGCACGCCGCATATCTCCCGCTTGCCGGCTTGGTATTCGCGCCAAGCATGTCCAGAAAGATAACCACGAATAACCATCTCCACTTTAAATGGAACGCACATCTTGCCGATTGTCACGTTGGGATCGGGCACATCCTCGACCCAATTAGGCACGATATCTGCCGTAGCGGATAAAAATTTAGCGGCAATTTGGTTCAATACCTGCCCTTTATACGGTATAGCACGCGGCAATACCACGTCGAAGGCCGAAATACGATCAGTTGCCACCATAACCAAATAGGTATCGGCAACAGTGTAGACATCCCGCACCTTACCTCGGTAAAATGCCGTCTGTCCGGCTAATTTAAAATTCGTTTCCTTTATTGCGTTCATTGAAATTACTCTTTTGTTTGTGTTTGCCAATCAAATATCCCCATAAGCCTCTAGGATACGCCTCACAAGCTTATGCCGCACCACGTCTCCCCCACTCAAGTGGATGATATCGATCCCTTCGATATGCTCCAATAACTTGACCGCGTTCTGCAATCCGGATTGCTGCTTTTTTGGCAGGTCAATCTGGGTCACATCTCCCGTAACGATGAATTTAGCCGTAGGTCCCATCCGGGTCAGGAACATCTTCAGCTGCATATCCGTCGCATTTTGGGCTTCGTCTAGGATGACGAAACAATTATCCAGTGTACGGCCCCGCATAAACGCTAGGGGTGCCACTTCAATTGTCCGGTTTTCCAAAAACAGCTTCAGCCGTTCGGCCGGTATCATATCGTCTAGCGCATCATACAGCGGCCGAAGGTACGGATCGACTTTCTCTTTCATGTCACCGGGCAGGAAGCCCAAGCTTTCGCCTGCTTCCACGGCTGGACGTGTCAGGATAATACGCTTGACTTCCTTGTTGCGCAGCGCACGTACAGCTAAAGCAACCGCTGTATAGGTCTTGCCTGTACCTGCCGGACCGATAGCAAAAAGGATATCGTTTTTCTCGATACTTTCCACCATCCTACGCTGATTGGTCGTACGTGCTTTAACCACCACCCCATTCGGCCCGAACACGATGGGCTCGCCTCCCTTCCCAGTCGAAAGCTTCGCCGGCTCGCCGTCGGACACTTGTGTCGATGAGGCTGGGCTAAAATCTGCAGCCAATATCTCTTCGATATCACGGGACGTGATGTTATGGTGCCGCTCCACATGCGCGACAATCCGATCGAAGTACCCCCTGAATGTATTTGTCTCCTGTTCGTCGCCAAGCACCTTTACCTCGTTTCCCCTCGCTACAATCCGCAATTTAGGAAAATGTCCCTTTAATAATTCAAAATGGTCGTTTTGCGCACCCCAAAGCACCGCGGGATTAACGCCATCCAATGTAATTTTGATTTCGTTCAAATGTTAATATACTTACTGTTAGCCCGTTTAGCACCGGTATCTTCCATTGATACAAATGTCGCAATAAAGATAGGGATAAACCGCAAATTCTTACTAGCTATTGGTTTAATTAATTTATAAGGGGGAAGAAGACCGAAGGTGAAAGACCGGCGTTGGGAGCTTATCACTGTTGACAAACCGACTTCCAAGCAACCAATCGACTTACGACTACAAAAAACGAGATTGCTTGCAAAGCTATTATAAAAACCATTATATTGTTCTACTTTTGCAAATACCCGCATTCCGGGCACCATGCCAAGCAAAATCGCATGATGAAAATTGGCACGGGCGTTGCATCGGTTTGGGTGTCGACCGTTATCGATTATTGGCATTATATGGGAATTATTACGCTTACGACAGATTTGGGTTATAAGGATTTCTACCAAGCCGCACTGAAAGGCAGTTTGGTACGCCTACATCCGGATGTGCGCATCATCGATATTTCCCATGAGATTCCATCGTTTGATATCCGCCATGCGGCTTTCGTCATCAAGAATGCATATCCCCATTTCCCGGAAAACACGGTACATCTGGTGGGGATCGACTCGGTCTTCAACAAAAATACGCGCTACATTGCCCTTCGCTACAAAAACCACTACTTCGTGGGTGCTGACAACGGCATTTTCTCGTTGATCATGGAGGGAAAACCCCAGGAAATCGTCGAGATCAATTTGATTCAAGACCTCAAATACTTGCATTTCCCGCTGACGGATATCTTTGCCAAGGCGGCCTGCCACCTAGCAAAGGGCGGCAAGCTGACAGAAATCGGGGATCCCATAGACAGTACGGTCGAGCGCACGGTTATCCAGCCCGTCATCGAAAAAGACAGCCTGAGAGGAAGTGTCGTCTTCGTCGACTCCTTTGGCAACGTGGTCAGCAACATCAGCAAAGAGCTCTTTAACAAAACCCAGAAAAGCCGCGATTTCGTACTCTCGTTTCGTCGAAACGAAACCATCAAGCAAATGAGCTGGCACTATAATGAAGTACCGGAAGGTGAGAAACTATGCCTCTTTGGCATCAGTAATTACCTCGAAATTGCAATCAACAAAGGCAACGCCAGCCAACTCCTCGGATTAAACCAAGGCGATATCATCCGGGTGGATTTTGAGTAAACCCTACTCAATCAGAGCTAAGGAAACCCGGCGGACTAAATTTGGCCACCTCCGAATTGGGGTCGTTTCTTTAGATACGGTGCCCACGAACAACCCGCGGGAAATGGCAAGCGCAAGAAGCCTTTATCTTTTATCATGCTTTGACTGCCGTGCCATTCCCCTTTCTTCCCCGGCGCATACGCCCCCCCCTTTCAACTGTCCAACTTGTGTGTTTTCGTATCGAGATGAGCATTGTGGTCGGTATTAATCCCGTACGTATAATTCGTGCAGACGATGATATCATTCGTATCAAAGTGCTTCACCACGCCATCCTTCTCCAAAACCACCACCCAACAGGAGTTTTGATGCATGCCGTAATCGATGATGAAAATAGCATGTCCCCTCCCTAATGGCGTGTCGACGTGAATTGTCGGGTTCAATTGCAGGATCATATATATTCTATTTATAGAATAACATTTTGACCCTCCGAATGTTTCAGCGTGCGGCCTCGTCGGCAACTCCCGGAAACGCAATTCCCTGTGCCATGCTCCTCCCTAATCGACCTAAGTCCAATTAGCAGGTGGGTAGACGACTCGGGAAGCGAGCGTACACCAAAGTGGATTTTTAATGTAAATTTCTTTTTTCCAAATACAAAATCCCGTTTCCCGGGTTTGGAATTTGCTTTCCCGAATTTAAAATTCACTTTTTTAAAATTAGATCTAACGTTTTTAAATTTAGA
>CAZXSL010000057.1:12557-15945 GCA_964643235.1 uncultured Sphingobacteriaceae bacterium
TTTTTAAATTTAGATGAGTTTTTTGTTTTTGTGATTTTTCAGATGTCGAAAACAGCCTTTATAACCCATATTGACCGTTTTAACCTTGATTTCTAGAGTCTATTGGCATATTTTTCGTTGTATATTTGGGACACGATTTTTTCGTTTTCCAGTTTTTTTCCCAAAAAATACAACTAGGTCTCACAAATAATTCTCGTAGGAGGGCTATGGTGCGTGTATTAAAATATAAAGCTGTCATCGTGCCCTCTTCCGAACTCCTGCCTAGCAGGCAATGCGGGAAACAGGGGCGCCGGAAGGTGAGTGGAGCAAAAGCTGAATGAACAATACAGCTTATTATGCATTTACCTCGCCTACTATTTAGGATAACCTGTGAATATCAGAATTTAATTACCTTTGCACATGATCAAATCCATGACAGGCTATGGTGTAGGTACTGCCGAAAACGGGCAAGTCAAATACACTGTTGAAATTAAATCGCTCAACTCAAAGTTTTTAGAGCTAGGCGTACGCCTTCCTAAAGCCGTTTCGGACAAGGAATTGCAGCTACGCGGCGAGTGCAGCAAACGGATTGAGCGAGGCAAGGTAACATTGGGGATCAACGTCGAATATACGGACCCAGCGGCTGAAGCTGCGGAAATCAACCAAGCGCTCTTCCGGAAATATTATGACGAGCTTACAAATCTAGCGAGACAAGTGGGCGATACCGAAGCGTCCTTATTTACTTTGGCCCTAGACATGCCGGAGGTCGTAAGCCACAAGGAAGAGGCGGCAAATGAGGCGGAAGCCGAATTGCTATTCCGTGCGTTTGATACGGCACTGGTACAATTCGACGCATTCCGGAAGGACGAAGGGCAAGTACTAAAAGCCGATTTGGCCACCCGGGTGCAGACTATCCTGCAACTACTGGAAGAGGTTGAAGGCTTGGAACACGATCGGATCCCGCTTATCCGCGATCGAATTAGCCACTACATGGACCAAGCTGTAGGCAAGGAAAAAGTGGATATGAACCGTTTTGAACAGGAACTAATTTTCTATATTGATAAGCTGGATATCACGGAAGAGAAGGTGCGTTTAAGGAGCCATTGCAATTATTTTGCACAGGCACTCGGTGCACCTGATTCCAACGGCAAGAAATTGGGCTTCATTTCCCAAGAAATAGGCCGGGAAATCAACACGTTGGGGTCCAAGGCAAATCATGCTGGCATTCAGCAAATCGTCGTCAGGATGAAAGAAGAACTGGAAAAAATCAAGGAGCAGCTACTCAATATTCTGTAAACCATGACATCAGGAAAACTCATCATATTCTCAGCTCCTTCTGGTGCGGGCAAAACCACCATCGTAAGACATTTGCTGAACAAGTACCCCAACGATATCGAATTTTCCATATCGGCCAGTACGCGCGCACCTCGTGGAGAAGAGGTACACGGTAAGGATTACTATTTCATGAGTAAGGAAGAGTTTCTGCACCGCATTGCGAAGAAGGAATTTGTCGAATTCGAGGAAGTTTATTCAGACACGTATTATGGCACGCTGCGCTCGGAAATCGAAAGGATCTGGTCGGAGGGCAAGCATGTCATCTTCGATATCGACGTGGAAGGCGGATTGCACCTCAAGCGCAAATACCCAGACAATTCATTAGCCATTTTCGTCATGCCGCCATCCATCGATGTGCTCGTATCCCGCCTGCGGGGACGTGGCACGGATAGCGATGAAAAATTGCGCGAACGCATCGCTAAAGCCGAAAAGGAATTGGGCTACGCCGAACGGTTTGATTTGATTCTGCATAATGACAATCTCGACAAGGCTTGTGCCGAAGCGGAACAACTGTTGACTGGTTTTATCAAACAAAAGGACTCCCCGATTCAGGATTGACATGCAAAAAATCGGCTTGTTTTTCGGCTCGTTCAACCCGATCCACATCGGTCATTTGATTATTGCGAATTACATGGCGACGCACACCGACCTGGATGAAGTATGGTTTGTCGTATCACCACAAAATCCATTCAAGAAAAAGGAATCCTTGGGCAATGTGTATGACCGTTTGGAGATGGTCAACCTAGCTATCGAGCCTGCTGAAAAGCTCCGATCCAGCACCATCGAATTTAATTTACCACAACCTTCCTATACGGTGGACACACTCATCCATTTGCGTGAACGGTATCCCGACAAGGACTTCGTGCTGATCATGGGGTCAGACAACTTGCAGTCGTTCCACAAGTGGAAAAACCATGAAATCATCCTACGCGATTACCGCATATACGTTTACCCCCGCCCCGGACACCAAGGCTACCCATTGGAGAAGCACCCATCCGTTACTGTCACAGACACACCACTGATGGAACTGTCAGCTACATTTATCCGCCAGTCTGTCAAGGACGGTAAGAGCATTCGCTATTTCGTACCTGACTCCGTACTTACCTTTATCGACAGTAAAGGGCTATACCTCTGATAATAATATAAAAAGACCGTGTCCGAAACCAACTCTTGGCTCCAAACACGGTCGTCCGTTTATTAATTCCATTATCCGTTTATGACCGTTGGCGTACGCCTGTCGTTCCTCCCCCTTCGAGGGTCAGGTTCAAAGGCTTGTTGGTACGCCATGCACCACGCGAGAAATCGGGGATATCCACCGTTTTTGAATGACGCTGTACGGATATATCGGTCAGCGGGATAATCGAGCTCCACGACGCACCATCATAAACATCCATGTCTAGTGGAAGTCCGTTTCGCAGACAGTCGATCAGGCGCCAATCCATCATGAAGTCCATACCACCATGCCCACCGATTTTCTTGGCAACTTCGCCAACGTGAGTCACGATTTCAGGTGTATATTTGGCACGTAGCTCGTCCAGCTCTTCTGCCGAAACCCAACTGTGGCCAAAGGCCACACGCTCCGGGCCAGGATATTTGCTTGCAAACCCTTTGGTACCACTCAACAAATGAATGCGGGAATACGGCCTTGGCGAAGTCACATCGTGCTGCAACATAATCGTCTTACCATTGTCCGTACGAATCAGGGTTGTATTCATGTTTCCGCGATAGTTCCGCCCTACGTATTCCTCGAAGAAATCATCTTCTTGAGCCAGTTCACGCGCACGCGCGCCCATGTGGAAATCGTCGGTAGACATTGAGACCAAATGGCTCATCTTGTCGCCCCGATTGATGTCCATACACTGTGCGATGGGTCCCAATCCATGCATGGGGTATAGGTTTCCTTTTTGCAGGATGTTCTGGCGCAACCGCCACATATCCTGGTACCCACCGTCTTTCTTGAAGTTGAGGTCGATCAGATCATGTATATAGGCACCTTCAGCATGCATAATCTCACCAAACAGGCCATTACGAACCAAGTTCAACGTGAGCATTTCGAAAAAGTCATAGCAGCAGT
>CAZXSL010000058.1:0-12940 GCA_964643235.1 uncultured Sphingobacteriaceae bacterium
TCCGGTCGTAAACAACACGACGTTAGCCCCTGCTCCCACTTCGGCAGTCGTACTTTCGACGTCATTGCCTGGGGTGCAAAGCAGATTGAGTCCGGGCTTGTTTGCCAAACCGGGATAATCCACTACAGCGGTTACCGGCGAAGTCCCACCTTTTTTTGCAGCACCAGCTGATTTGATGGCATCCGTAATTAAGCCATCGCGGATATTCCCGGGCGATGGGTTCGCATAGAATCCCGAACCCTCGGCCTCTGCTTTGGCGTGATAGGTTTTCATCAAATGGATAAATTTAGCGGCCGTCTCCTCATCCACGCAGCGGTCGGCCAATTCCTGTTCTACTCCGCAAAGCTCGGGAAATTCCGAGAGAATGACCGATCCACCCAAGGTTACTAGCATATCGGACACATAACCCAAAGCCGGATTCGCAGATATCCCCGAGAAACCGTCCGAGCCGCCACACTCTAGCCCGATGACCAACTTATCCAGCGATGCGGGCTTCCTCTCTTGTGCGTTAGCGATCATTAAGCCGGCAAAGGTTTGCTTTAAAGCTTCTTTCAACATATTAGACTCCGTACCCATGCGTTGTTGTTCAAGCACATAAAGCGGACGGTCGAATCCCGGATCCCGCTTGGCAATCTCCTCGCGTAAGGTAGTAACTTCAGCATGTTGGCAGCCTAGGCTTAGAATCGTTGCTCCCGCCACGTTGGGATGGGTAATGTAACCGGCTAACAGGCCACAAAGTGAATCGGCATCCTGCTTAGTACCTCCACACCCCATATCATGCGCTAAAAACTTAACCCCATCGACATGTTCAAACAACCGTTGCGATCTATCGGTTTTATTTTTCGTATTCAAATCGGCTTGAAGTACATCTTCAACACTTGCCCCGGTTTGGTACAAGTCAATAAGCTGTTCCACCTCGGTTTCGTAATCGCGACTTGATTTTTTATATCCCAATCGTTTTTCCAAGGCACTTTTCATGACATGCAGGTTCCGGTTTTCACAAAAAACCATCGGAATGACCAGCCAATGGTTTGCCGTACCGACGGATCCGTTGCTGCGATGGTACCCCATGAACGTACGACCATCAAATGCTGACACATCAGGTTGCTCCCAATCCAACTTACGCTCCCCGATACCGAAATCCCCTGAAGCATGTTGTATGTTGTCGACGGTAATTGGCTCACCAGAAGACAATGCCACATTCGTTATTCCGACCAGTACACCATACATTGTTATTCCGGCACCTTTTTCAAAGGCTCGTGTGGTGAATTTGTGCTTGGCTTTTACCGGTTTGGTCAATATGATTGATCCATCTTTCCAAGGTACTTCATAACCCTGGGGTAAGTCCGTCAAGGCCACTAAGACATTGTCATTGGGGTGTATCTGCAAATAACGTGAACGTTTGTTTTCCATTGTTTTTCTCTTATTTCTACGAAAGGCGAAATCCCTTCATTAATATCCATTTTCCTCATCCCGTACATCCGGTTTCTTACCATCAGCTTAAATTCAAGACGGGTTAATTAGAATCGAATAGCAGGTCGAGTGCGCGTGCTAAATACCGCCAGCTACCATCAAGCTTGATGTCGTACACCCTGTGCCGGAGGTAGCTCATACTATTTCGTAGGCGCAACGAATTTGAGACAAATTACCGAGGTATGCCTTCCCGCTTACGTACTAGGATTTACCTTAATCTGCGTTTTGCTGCCGTTGTAAGTCAAGTAAAGGCCTGTAGCTAATCACGTGCACATTTCGCTCCGCCAATGCCTCCCTGATTTTCGGACTACTGGTAAAAGCTTCCAACTCAGCGGCACGTTTTCTAGCCGATCCGGTCATTGCCACCAACTCGGGTGTCAATTCGGATGCGTGCAGGTATAACTCGGTTACGCCGGGCTGCAGGTTGTTGATAATTTCGAGCCAAAACGCTTCCACATTATCACCATAATCCTGAAGCTCTTCATAAACCATGTAATCAGTAAATATAAGTCCCATTGCTTCCGCGTGCGCACGCAGCTCTTCTTGCCCATGCTTAGCAAGCGTAGACTGGGAAGCCATACGTAAGGGCAGGTTGTACTCCTTAGCCAAACGTAGATATTGCTTGATGTAGTCTGGATGCAGTTGAAAGGTGCCCATGTGGGAATCAATGTGGGTAATCGGCAATCCGTACGACAAAGCCTTTTCAATCTGGGCTTTACCCTCTAGGTACGCGTGTTCGGGTGTGCCGTTTTGGTAAACATCCAGTACACCACGCCACAGATAGCCTTGATCGTCCACAAGCGATGGCACCTGTTCGACGGGAGCAACCGTCCCCCACTTGTAATTACGCCACTCAGAGGTCAGTGTTAGGTGAACGCCGAAATCATGAGCTGGGTTTTCCTTGGAAAAGGCTACAATCTCGTTTACCCATGCGCAATTAAACATGATGGTCGCTGAACTAATCAGGCCTTCCGTCATCCCTTTGATAGTCCCAACATTGGCTGCATGGCACATCCCAGCATCATCGTTGTTGATTATCAGCAGAATATCATCTTTGCTATAACCTAAACGTTCAGATAGAGTTTGGGCTTTTGAAGGAATGATTCCGATGACAATTAAACCTATGAATGCACAGAATCGTGAAAAATTTTGTTTTAGCTTAGGCGTTATTTCCTGGATGAGTTTTGTCGTTTTACAGTTCATCATATTTTAGTTTAGCTCATGGTTTTTTTATTCAGAAAGACGAAGATAATAACAATTAACACAAAACAGCACCCGCTATAGATAAAAAATACATGTAGATTATCACTATCACGGAGCTTATCAAATTGGAACATCGTGCGAAAGGATTCATGCGCCCTCTGAGTCTCGACGTATCTGCCCGAAAAACCAAAAACTGTCATCCGTCCACGCTGTCAACATATCCAATTTTTTATGTAGGTTTGTCTGACGAGCACGCGTAAAATCAGCAGCGTAAGAATCATGCTAATCAAACAATATCGGGTAGAGATAAAATGGGCACTCATCATGATGTGTTCGATTTGGCTGTGGACAGCGTTAGAACGGCTATGCGGCCTACACGACGAACACATCGCTAGGGTGCGTTTTTACACCAATTTTTTCATTATCCCGTTAATTTTTCTTTACCTGGCAGCCCTTATCGATAAACGAAGGATAGATTACAACGGCCAGATCACATTTCGCCAAGGGTTTCGAACCGGCTTAGTACTCACGGCAATACTTGCAGGACTTTCGCCATTGACCCAATATGTGATTGCTAAGGTGGTCAGCCCTCATTTTTTTGAAAATGCCATAGCCCTGGTCGTATCCCAAGATTTAATCCCAGAAGAAGAAGCAAGGAAATTTTTCAGCTTGGGCAATTATATCCGGCATTCCATCCTGACCACGCCATTATTCGGCATGTTAATCACGTTATTCGTCGCAATAATAGCTCCCAAAATAGGAAAAAACAGGCCAAAAGAAAATTTAAATGATGGAGAATAAACACATTACACCTGCGGGCACGCGTATCGGTCATGTGCACCTTAAAGTTTCCGATTTAGACCGGGCTCTAGCTTTTTATAGGGATTTACTAGGTTTTGAAGTGACGACACTTTATGGCGATCAAGCGGCCTTCCTGTCTGCCGGTGGCTATCACCACCACATCGGGCTCAACACCTGGCATAGTGAAGGTGCACCCCGGGCATCCAAAAACGGAGTTGGGTTATACCATACGGCTATCGTGTATCCCGAACGTAAGGACTTGGCGGTCATTTACAACCAACTTAAAAAAGCGGGATATCCACTAACCGGCGCATCAGACCATGGCGTTTCTGAAGCTCTCTACTTAGACGATCCTGACGGAAACGGCGTCGAGCTTTACTGGGACCGCCCAAAAGAACAATGGCCGTCCAAACCGGACGGCTCATTATTGATGTATACCAGACCTCTTGATTTGGCTGGTTTAATGGCGGAATTGGACGACTAAGTATCGTCCAATAACCACCACCTTTATTTGAATAATTTTAGCCGATTTCAGCAATAATCGCATTGAGTGTAGCACTCGGGCGCATCGCTGCACTAGCTTTGGCATCATCCGGCGAATAGTACCCGCCGATATCCTGTGCTTGGCCTTGGGCTCCGATCAGTTCTTGGTTGATCCGTTCTTCATTTTCCACCAGTTTTTTCGCTATCGGTGTAAATACGGCTTTCAACTCCGCATCACCATCCTGTTCTGCTAAGGCTTCAGCCCAGTAGCGTGCTAGGTAAAAATGCGAACCACGGTTATCGATTTGCCCCACTTTACGTGCAGGGGATTTGTCGTTATCAAGGAAACGTCCGTTAGCGACGTCCAATGCTTCGGCCAGTACCGTTGCTTTGGCATTACCTTGTGTTTGTCCAAGGTGTTCAAATGAAACAGCCAACGCCAAAAACTCTCCCAAGGAATCCCAACGCAGATAACCCTCGGTTACAAACTGATCGACGTGCTTAGGTGCTGAACCACCGGCACCTGTTTCAAATAACCCACCACCATTCATCAACGGGACAACGGAAAGCATCTTGGCCGATGTACCAAGCTCCAAAATCGGGAACAAATCGGTCAGGTAATCCCGCAGTACGTTTCCGGTCACAGAAATTGTATCCTCTCCCCTGCGTATACGCTCTAAGGAAAACTTGGTAGCTGCAATCGGGTCCAGTATGCGCAAGTCAAGCCCCGTAATATCATGATCCTTCAAGTAGGTGTTCACTTTTGCAATGATCTCCCGGTCGTGAGCACGTTTCTCATCGAGCCAAAACACCGCGGGAGTGTTAGACAGTCGAGCGCGTGTTACGGCCAGCTTGACCCAATCCTTAATGGGGGCATCCTTGGTTTGGCACATGCGGAAGATATCACCCGCTTCAACTTCTTGATCGAAAATAACCTTGCCGTTGTCGTCAACAACCTGAATAATACCTTTTTCAGTTGTTTGGAATGTCTTGTCGTGAGAGCCGTATTCCTCCGCCTTCTGAGCCATCAGCCCCACGTTGGGAACCGAACCCATCGTGGACGGGTCAAATGCCCCGTTGACTTTACAGTCTTCGATGGTAGCTACGTAAATACCTGCATAATTGCGATCCGGAATTAGTGCAAGGGTGTCTTGCAACTGCCCGTCTTTGTTCCACATTTGCCCGGAACTACGAATCATCGCCGGCATGGAAGCGTCAACGATGACATCCGAAGGAACGTGCAGGTTGGTAATTCCCTTATCCGAATTAACCATGGCTAAATCGGGTCCGTTGGCGATTGCCTCTTCGATAGCGGCACGCACTTCGGCCTCCTGGGCATGTCCCGCTATTTTTGTGTAGACATCACCCAGACCATTACGCGTATCGACTCCGAGCTCGGCAAACAAATCGCCGTAAGTCTGGAATACCTTCTCGAAATAAACCTCGACAATCGCACCGAAAATAATCGGGTCCGATACTTTCATCATCGTAGCCTTGAGGTGTGCGGAAAGTAATACGCCAGCAGATTTAGCTGCTTTGACTTGCTCGGCAACGAATGCTTTCAGTTTGGCCATGCTCATCCGCGAACAATCGACAACCTCGCCCGCTAGTAAAGGAGCTGCTGACTTCAAGGTTGTTTTTTTACCATCGGCTCTGACAAACTCAATGGTATACGTGGTGGCTTCTGCTATGGTGGTTGATTTTTCGCTACCATAAAAATCGCCGTCAGTCATTGAGGCCACCTCAGTTTTGGAACTGCTTGACCATTTCCCCATGCTGTGGGGGTGTTTCTTCGCGTAATTCTTAACAGCTTTAGGTGCACGGCGATCCGAGTTCCCTTCACGAAGCACCGGGTTGACAGCAGAGCCCAAGACTTTGGCATACTGTGCCTTGATAGCTTCTTCTTCCGCTGTTTTAGGCTCTTCAGGATAGTCGGGTAATGCGTATCCTTTGCTTTGCAGTTCCTTGATTGCGGCTTTCAATTGGGGAATGGAAGCGGAGATATTTGGTAATTTAATGATATTCGCTTCCGGAGTGGTTGCCAATTGACCTAATTCAGCGAGGATATCAGCCGCTTGTTGTTCTGCAGGTAGGTAATCAGACAGGTTAGCTATGATCCGCCCTGCTAACGAGATATCTTTTTCCTCGATTTCAATACCTGCTGGTGCGGCAAAAGCCTGTACAATGGGTAGAAAAGAATAGGTAGCCAATGCCGGAGCTTCATCCGTTTTGGTATAAAGAATTTTTGCTTTGTTTGACATATTATTAAGGATTCAAATGATTGCCTTTTGTGGGTCACAAACTTACTAAAAATGGCCGACTTAACAAGCAGGGATATGCTCAGACACTTAGGTTATTGATTTTCTTTTTTGTGCAAAGACTGGAGGGGCAAAACCGGTTTTTTCGTTATGAACTTGGCCGTGCAGACTCTGATAAAAATCCAAGTAAAGAGTAAGGGTTCACTTTTGGTCCGGCAAAGCATAACGATTGTCATGGATGACGATACGACCGTCGTCAATCATTTCCCGAACGACACGCATCCGGGTCTCCTCATCGCCCAAATCCACAGCATCCATCAACTCCCGGATGTCTTTCATACCACCGGCTAACGTATTTTCAATCCGTTTGGCTATATCAGCGGGCGAAACATGTCGTTGCTTGGCGCGAAGGCAGACATCGCAAATTCCACAGGCGGAACTATCTGGTTCATCAAAATAGCCCAATAGCTGCTTGCTCCTGCATTGATCCCGTTCCAAATACGCCAGTATTTCATTGACCTGCTCGGTTTTCGTTTTTTTACGTTCCGCGAGGTAAGCGGCATCGATATGCAGATGTCTAGCGTCGACACGAGCACGCAGGAAATGCAATTGCGGACTGTCCGTTTGGGGAATATAATGGATAATGCCCTGCTCATGAAGATGCTTGAGCGTATTGATTACATCCAAATACGGTCTACCTAATTTCTTGGCAAAATCAGCTTCCCGGATCGGTATATAATGGTCAAAAGCTCCCCCGTAAGCCCGCAAAATCATCTTGATAAAAACATCGTAGGTTGCATGTTCAACTTGAAATTTGTAAAGGGTTGCGGCATCAACCTCAAATTGCAGACGCGAGGGCAGGTAAACAGCCTCACTGACACTAATCCAACCATCTCGTTCTAGGAACTTTAACGCATTGAGTGTTTTTACTGCCTCAAGCTGGTAACGGTTACAAAAATCGCCAATATCGAAATCGAGAACCAAACCCTCCCCTGCCCCATAAGCTAATTGGAAGTAGTTAGCTAGCAGATGATACACATGTTTGATTTCGGATATGGAAGGAAAACTCTGTTCCAAATTCTTTCGCAAGGCAAGTTTGTCGCTCTCGTGGTAAAGCATCACGGCAAATGACTTTTTGCCGTCCCTCCCTGCGCGGCCAGCCTCTTGGTAATAGGCTTCCAGCGACTCGGGAATATCGAGGTGTATCACGAAGCGAACATCGGGCTTGTCGATTCCCATCCCGAAAGCATTCGTCGCCACGATAATACGGATTTGGTTTCTTTTCCATGCTTCCTGTCGCTTGCTCCGTTCGGGCGTATCCAAGCCAGCGTGGTAAAAAGCAGCCGATACACCTTCGTTGACGAGCATACGGGCCGTTTCCTGCGTTTCCCGCCGGTTTCGGACATATACAATGCCGCTACCGCCTATCTTGCGAATGATGCGCAACATCCTTCCTAGCTTATCTTCCTCGTCCAGAGCCATATAAGCTAAATTTTCACGCACAAAACTCTTGCGGAGTACCCGGCGTTCACGAAACCCCAATTTGTCCTGTATATCATCCACAACCTTGGCGGTAGCTGTGGCCGTCAGTGCCAAAATGGGTACCTGTGGATGCAAGTCTCTAAGCAGGGTTAACTGTAAGTACGGCGGACGGAAGTCATACCCCCATTGCGAGATGCAGTGTGCTTCGTCAATCGCATATAGGTTGACTTTCATATGTCGTATCCTTTCTTGGGCCAGATCCGTACCCAGCCGCTCGGGCGACAGATAAAGGAATTTGACAGGACCGTAGATGCAGTTGTCAAAAGCAATATCCACTTCCCGCTTGGTCATACCTGAGAAAATAGCCTCGGCCTCGATTCCCCGTGCTTTAAGGTTTTCGACTTGGTCTTTCATCAAGGCAATTAGTGGTGTTACCACAATGCAAATACCCTCCATTTGCATCGCTGGCACCTGGAAACATAAGGATTTCCCACCACCCGTTGGCATCAACGCAAGTGTGTCGTACCCGGCCAGTACCGAGTCGATAATCTCTGACTGCAAGGGCCTGAAAGAGTCATATTTCCAATATTTTCGCAGAATCCCTAAGCTATCCATAAGTCAGTCGCTGTCTCGCCAAACATACGCAAAATTATTTTTCAGGACATATACGGGTATGCCCATGGCTTCAGCTTCAGCTTCGATTCGTGCAATGGTGTTGTCATAATTTGAACCATCGATCACGATCTTGCGGCATGGAGTCGCCCGGACAATATCAGCTAACGGCCTATGCGGGTTATTACGCAGTAACAACACATCCACAGCAAGCTCCGAATCAAATACCGGATCACCATCGTAAACGAAAAGACGCCGATCCCCCCATTGCACCACCCCAGAACGTATCGAAACGGAAGCGGAATGGTAGACACTATCTTGTTTCACAAAGTCGACGTGGTCCAAGGAAGTGTGGTACTCTAAATGGGGCGCGACTGAATATTCTATGACCCGGTCATCCAAAGATGGGAGGTTGCTATACAGCACGACTTTCCCGTTGTCCATAATGCCAACGGCCAAGTTTCTACGTAAGTTATAAATTACCGCTTGTCGCCCGACCACCTTCCGGGTGGTTGCCCAAAACGAAGAAACCAACAACAAGGAAAAGCACGTTGCCGCAACGTAAATCAAACTCTTCCTCTTATATGACAACGCGAACACAGCGGATAGCATCAGCACGTATAACGCAATGAATTCCCAGGAGACTAGCCACACTCCACGCAAACTAGCTAGTGGGAGTCGCTCGATATAGAATAAGATATCGTTCATAGCCAATATCAGACTTTCCAAGGCGAGTCCAATCCACCGGCATAAGGTGTCGAAGGGAATAAACAGCAAGGCGAATCCTAAGTACATGATAAAGGAAGCCGGGATAACAATCAACAGGTTCGCAGGGAGAAAATACACCGGAAATTGATTGAAATAGAACGTAGCTAAAGGGAATGCACCTGCCTGTGCCGAAACAGACATCAATGAATAATCCCAAATCGGCTTAACGAACCGCCTTTTGACAGGCATGGCCTGCTGGAGAATAGGCATGAGAAAAACAATCGACAACACCGCTAAATAAGATAGCTGGAATCCTACATCGAGGACGAACTTTGGATCATACAACAGCAGGAAAAATGCCGATGCGGCAATGCTGTTGTAGACTCGCGCTTCGCGGCTGAAATGCCCGGCTGTAATCACGAAACTAATCATCATGGACGCCCGCAATACGGATGGCGAGAAACCGGTAACTAATGCATAGACCCAAACACAAACCAGAAGGATTACCCAGCGAACAAAACGTAAACCTTTGGTTCGTTCCATCCACCATAACAACTTGGATAGTAACCAAAAAACAATAACTACGTGCATGCCCGACACACTTAATACATGGATGGTTCCTGTAGCTGAAAAAGCATGGAGCAACTCTGGGCTCAAGTCGGCTCGGTATCCCAATATCAGCGTGGAGGCAATGGATAAAGCGTCTTTGTCTTCCAGGTACCGGGCAAATTTAGAAACCATTGTTTGCCGCACCTGCAACGCATAGGAAACCATCCGGCTTCCTTCGAAACCATTAAGTAGAATAATGTCTTCTGTACTACCTATATATGCCTGATGCCAGATGTTCTTGTTTTTCAAATAACGCCGGTAGTCCAGTTCGCCGGGGTTATAGGGTGGGGATACCGTGTTGTAATTTGCAGGAATGGCAAGGATACTACCGTATTGAAAGTGATGCTTTAGTGTAGAGTCCAAGCGTACCGTCAATAGTAATTGTCCTGAACGGACGTGCAGTTTATCGTTATGATGCGAACCCGTTACCATGAGTGGAAAACGGATGTGTTCGCCACGCAAAACCGGTTCGTCCGATATATAACCGACAATCGTGGAGGCTTCGTGTCGACTAAAATGTAGTTTGTCGATTTCTGGGTGGGTCTTCCACACGGAAGCCCAACCACCTAGAGCAAGTATTCCAAACCAAATAGCGCCTATCCAACTAAAATATTCTACTGACAGCCTTTTACCAAGGAAAAAAACACAGAAGAATAGAACTAATAATATGCTATTCAAATACTGAATTACGAGAAATAGGTCGGGTATCGGCGCTATAAAAATGCCGAAAGCGATGCCTGTCAACATGGCAATCAGGAAGCGGACATAAGGAATATGCCCGCGGTAGATGTATTGGTTAGTTGGTTTCATCGATTTTAATTGCTTATCCTCGGAATAAACCATACAGGCAAGCAAATATACCAAAATTATCTTTAAGTTAAAGATGGGAACTATTAGATGATTAAGTCCCCTCATATCAGGCATTTCCGAAAACAGGCTAAAGAAATACCAAGTATCTTTCAACGCAATTTTGTAGTCGAAATACTACAAAATATTAGGTTTTTTAAATAACATTCACTAAGTTCACATCGTATTTATGTGCGGATTCCCCGTCTGTGCATCAAATACACATCTATCTACATGCTTATGAAAAACAAACTGTCCAAAAGTGGATGGTCACGCCTGTACGTGCTATTCACTGTGATGGCCATGCCTTTCTTGCAACAATGTACGCAAGATAAAAACCTGATAGTGGAGCCCGAGCGGCCTTCCACAGGTTCGGAAATTGGTAGCACCCAACCGAACGCCTACATCACTTCGATCAAACTACAAGCTAGTGCGACATATATTACTGCAAATGGAAAGGACACTATCGTCTTGTCGGCCATGGCCTACGACAAACAGGGACTTCGTATCGACACCAACGGCTTTGAGCTGTTCCATAACAACAGAAAGATTACCGAACAAGACTTCGCCACAACCGAAGCCGGAGAACATGAGTTCGTCGCCCGGCTCGGGAGTATCGCATCGGACACCCTGACTGTTGAAGCTCGTGAAGAATCGTCCGCTATCCACACGATTGGACGCATCGAGATAGCCGCTTCTACGCAGGTTATTATCGCTGACGGAAGATCTACAGTAACCTTTGAGGTATTGTGTTACGACGAAACCGGACAAGCTGTTCCCAGCCCAAGTTCCTTGATATTCTATGCCAATGGGCAAGCTTTACAGGCCAGTGAACTGACCACTACCCGATTGGAGGATCAGCGTATCGTAGCCAAGGCTGGTGAGGTCGAATCCAATGAAATCGTTATTCTTGTACGGGAAATGAAAAAGTACGAAATGGTAACAATACCGGTTGTGTTCCATATCGGACACTTTGGCGAAGCAGTCGGCTCGGGAGCCAACCTGTCAGCGGATATTATTCAGGGACTCCTGGACGACATGAACCGCGGATACGCCAATGGATTTGGGTCTACGAACCCCAATGCCGTGGACATGCAGATACGCTTTAGATTGGCGCAAACTGATGAGTCGGGGAAAGCCTTACCTGAGAAAGGGATCGTCCGAACCAACGTGTCGGGTTACGATAATGGAAAAGGAAACAATACGCCTACCAACCGTGAGCTGGGACTTAACGAGTGGCGTGAATGGCAGGCTAGCACCACCCTCAACCCGAAGTCCTATTACAACATTTGGATATATCCTGCCGAGGAACAATGGTCAGGTTTAGCGAACTACCCATCAATGAGTGCGGACAAGCCCTTAGCGGGAATTACAACTTTCAATCCCGGGCAGCGCACCCACTACATCAATACGGATTTTAACTTTCCCTCACCACGAATCAATTCCAAGCATCGAACTGGCATGAATGTGACGGTAATTCACGAAATTGGCCATACACTAGGCTTGCGCCATACGTTTTCGGACAAT
Source organism: uncultured Sphingobacteriaceae bacterium (assembly GCA_964643235.1). Lineage (GTDB taxonomy): Bacteria > Bacteroidota > Bacteroidia > Sphingobacteriales > Sphingobacteriaceae > CAYRGQ01. Next base: position 12,003 of record CAZXSL010000058.1, read on the forward strand.
GGATGTTCAACGTCAGATTATTGCGACGACACCTACTCATACAATTATCCTTATACAGACCAGCCTTGCCCGGACAATAAAGGATCTTTAACTCCAAACGAGAACTTCATGGACTATCGTGGTTCAAGAACAACGTTTACCTATGAGCAACGAGAACGCGTGAGGCATACGATCAAACATGCGTTATGGTTTCCCGAACTCGTCAAATCCGTGAAATAACAAAGGTACGGACGGCAGGTTGACACCCTACCCTTATACAAAAAAAGGAGGCTTTACGCCTCCCTTTCCATATTAACAAAATTGATATTGGGTTTTCAAACACTTATTTTACAGCATCCACTACAGCTTTGAACGCCTCGGGATTGTTCATGGCTAGGTCAGCCAGCACCTTACGGTTCAACCCGATATTTTTGGCGTTCAGCTTGCCCATCAACTGGGAATATGAAATCCCATGCTGGCGAGCACCTGCGTTGATACGTTGTATCCATAACGCCCTGAATTCCCTCTTTTTGGTCTTGCGGTCGCGATATGCGTACAACAATCCCTTTTCTACTGTGTTTTTTGCAATGGTATATACCTTGCTGCGCGATCCGTAATAGCCTTTGGCCATTTTAAGAATCTTCTTGCGTCTTCTTTTAGACGCTACTGTATTAACCGAACGTGGCATAATTTTTACATTTTTTGGTAGCAGGCGCTGTGTTTCACAACAGACTTACAACCTAATACCTGGTTCATCATTCTTCTTTACTTGGTATACCTGACTTCTGTCTACTTCCCAATACCCAGCATACGTTTCACGTTACCGGTATCTCCGTCAGAGACCAAACTAGTTTGGGTCAGGTTCCGCTTTTGTTTCGTGCTTTTTTTGGTCAGGATGTGACTTTTGAAAGCGTTCTTGCGGGCAATTTTCCCAGTTCCGGTCAGCTTGAAACGCTTCT
>CAZXSL010000058.1:12950-15659 GCA_964643235.1 uncultured Sphingobacteriaceae bacterium
TTTTTACTTTTGGCATGATCTGCTCTTTCTTTTATATACTATCAATCGCTGTTAATATGCTCTTTTATTTTTTCGGCGCCACCGTCAGGAACATACGCTTGCCTTCAAGTTTAGGCAGCAGTTCCACCTTGCCATAGTCTTCCAAGGCTTGTGCAAAGCGTAGCAACAGGATCTCACCCTGCTCTTTGTACACAATCGCACGTCCTTTGAAGTGCACGTAAGCCCTTACCTTCTCGCCGGCTTCCAAAAATTTGATGGCGTGGCGCAGTTTGAACTCAAAATCGTGCTCGCTGGTATTCGGACCGAAACGGATCTCCTTGATAACCGTTTGTTTAGCATTGGACTTGATTTCCTTCTGCTTTTTTTTCTGCTCGTACATGAACTTGTTGTAGTCCATGATCCGGCAAACAGGAGGTGCCGCATTAGGTGATATTTCGACGAGATCCAATTCCAGCTCGTCGGCTATTTCCATTGCCTTTCTCGTTGGGTAAATCCCTTGCTCTACATTATCGCCCACTAAACGTACCTCGGGTACCCGAATGGCCTCGTTGATACGGTGGTCAGGTTCTTTTTTCTTAAACGGCGGCCTAGGGCCTCTATTACCTGGTCTTTTTAATGCCAAATGTCTTTAAATTAAACGGTTATCTCTTTTATTAATAATTCATTAAATGCCTCGGTTGTCATCGATCCCAACTCAACCGAGCCGTGTTTACGCACAGAAACCGTGCCACTATCGACTTCCTTCTCGCCAACAATAAGCATATACGGTATTTTCCTGACTTCCGCGTCCCGGATCTTCCTCCCAACCTTCTCGTCGCGCAAGTCAGCCAAGCCGCGAATATCGGAATTATTGAGCGATTCTAAAAGTTTTTTTGCATATTCCTCGTATTTCTCAGACACGGGAAGTACGATAAATTGCTCCGGTGCCAGCCATAAAGGGAACTGTCCGGCGCAATGTTCTATTAAAACAGCAACAAAACGTTCCAGTGAACCAAACGGTGCACGGTGGATCATGACCGGGCGATGTTTCGTATTATCACTGCCGGTATATTCCAACTCGAATCGCTCAGGCAAGTTATAATCCACTTGAATCGTACCCAATTGCCATTTTCGACCCAATGCGTCACGTACCATAAAATCCAATTTAGGCCCGTAAAACGCAGCTTCACCATATTCCACAACCGTGCTCAACCCCTTCTCCTCTGCAGCCTCGATAATGGCTTGCTCGGCCAAGTCCCAATTTTCATCAGAGCCGATATATTTCGACCGATTTTCCGGATCGCGCAGGGATATCTGAGCCGTATACTCCTCAAACCCTAATGCTTTAAAGACATACAACACCAGATCAATCACTTTTTTGAACTCGTCTTTGACTTGGTCAGGACGGCAGAAAAGGTGGGCATCATCCTGCGTGAACCCCCTTACACGGGTCAAGCCATGCAACTCCCCACTTTGTTCGTACCGATACACCGTACCAAACTCAGCAAAACGAATGGGAAGGTCCTTGTAGGAACGGGGCTTGGTTTTGTATATCTCGCAATGGTGCGGGCAGTTCATCGGCTTCAGGAAAAACTCTTCTCCCTCTTGTGGCGTAGCGATGGGCTGGAATGAGTCCTCGCCGTACTTATCGTAATGTCCGGAGGTTACATACAGATTCTTATGTCCAATGTGTGGAGTTACCACCGGTTCATAACCCGACTTAAGTTGTGCACGTTGGAGGAAATCGATAAGTTTCTGGCGCAATCGCGCCCCTTTAGGCAACCATAACGGCAAGCCCATACCCACTTTTTCGGAAAACGCGAAGAGTTCCATTTCTTTGCCCAGTTTGCGGTGGTCACGTTTCTTGGCTTCTTCGATCATTTTCAGGTAATCGGCAAGTTCGCCTGCTTTCGGAAACGTAACGCCATAGATACGGGTTAGCTGTTTGCGGGACTCATCACCCCGCCAGTATGCCCCGGCTACGTTGGTCAGCTTCACGGCTTTAATGAAGCCCGTATTGGGAATGTGCGGTCCACGGCACAGGTCAGTAAAATTACCTTGTGTATAAAACGTGATACTACCATCGGGCAAATCTTTAATCAGGTCAAGTTTGTATTCGTCGCCTTTTTCGGTAAAATAGGCCTCCGCTTCAGCCTTGGCCACGGGCTTGCGCACAAATTCGGATTTAGTCCGTGCCAGCTCCAATATTTTATCCTCAATTTGCTTGAAATCATCCGAAGAAAACTCGCGATCTCCAAAATCGACATCGTAATAAAATCCGGTTTCGATCGCCGGGCCGATACCGAATTGGATACCCGGATACAGAGCTTCCAGCGCTTCGGCCATCAAGTGGGCCGATGAGTGCCAAAATGTTGATTTCCCCTCCGCATCATTCCAGGTCAGCAAACGTACGTTAGCGTCGTTTTCAATAGGTCGGGAAGCATCCCATACCTCGCCATTGACTTCTGCTGCCAAGACATTTCGTGCCAGGCCTTCCGAAATTGAAAGGGCGATTTGATGGGCGGTGGTACCCGCTTCATACGAACGGACGGAACCGTCAGGGAGTGTAATGTTAATCATACTACAACTTATGATTTAAATTTGTAAAAAATAATACGACACCACGTTACGGATGTGATTTGTGCTTTCAGGCGCAAAGATAGCAAGGAAAAGGGAGAACTGGAAAGGAAGAGCGAAGATTACCGGATCATAGATTTTCCTCCTTAAAAA
>CAZXSL010000059.1:0-15599 GCA_964643235.1 uncultured Sphingobacteriaceae bacterium
TTGTACGAAATCGATTAGATTACAATCACTTTATGTTAAAAAATGTTATTTTTCCGGACGATTTTGTAAAAAGGCCATCGATTTGATAAATAAGCAATAGCTTATTCGTACATGATAATGATATTATGCCTAATTTTAGGGGCTTTTGCATGTCAAGGCAGGTACGTGGTGGGTGTCTACCAAACCAAACGGCTGGGGACTCTAACGCTACTGAACTGCAAGTTTTGAGCGTTTTTTTTAGATATAGATGAATACTAATATTGGGAATATGTTGAAGAGAGTGTTTGTAGTGATGTTTGTGGTGGCTTTTGCAGCTTGTGGGTCAAAACCGCGCGTCAACCTAGAGGGCGAATGGGTTATGCTAAGGCCGACAGCCCAGCATGCGGTCATCGCAAAGGACGTTGTGGGCTTGTTTGAATCCGTAAGCTACAAGAAAGTGCCCCTGAATGATTCTATTTCCAGCCTCATACATGACAATTTAGTCGCTGCATTGGACGAAGGACGCAATTACCTGATGCAGGAAGATATTGATTCGTTTGAACCTTACCGAAACGGATTAGGCAACGACTTTAAGAGTGGCGATTTAAGTGCATTATACCACATGTACAATGTGTTTATGAAGCGCAATTTGGAGCGCCTTGAGTTTGCCCTTACCCAGGTTGATGTCGATCACGATTTTACGATTGACGAGGAATACGAATACAATCGCAAGAATAGGAATTGGTTTGCCACGGAGGACGAAGCCAATGAACAATGGCGTCGCCGCGTGAAGTATGACTTACTTAATTTGAAGCTAAGCAGTACTTCGGACGCGGACAGCGTAGACAAAAAAAACCGGGAAACCATCCGCTCCCGGTACCAAAACCTGATTTCGCAATCCAAAAAAACAGATAGCAACGAGGCCTTCCAGATCATCATGGGTGCGCTGACTGATGCTATTGACCCCCACACCAGTTATTTCAACCCCTATTTTGCTCAGCAATTTAACGAGGGAATGGCCAACACCTTTGAAGGCATCGGCGCCCGGCTTACTATGGACAACGAGGTTGTCAAAATCGCGGAAGTCATTGCTGGTGGCCCGGTATTCAGGGACAAATCGCTCAGCATCGACGATCGCATCATCGGTGTGGCGCAAGGCGAAGACGGGGAGTTTGAAGACATCATCGGGTGGCGACTGGACAATGCAGTTTCCAAAATAAAGGGGCCAAAAGGCACGATCGTGCGACTCAAAGTCATCCCAGCTGGTCAGGAGCTATCTGCCGAACCCCGAATTGTTTCCATTACGCGTGAACGTATCGTCATTGAAGACGAATCAGCACAGAAATCTATCGAGGAGATAACCGGAGCTGACGGACAAACCTACCGGGTTGGGATCATCAGCATCCCCAAGTTCTACATCGATTTTGACGCATACCGCAAGCGCGATCCCAATTACAAAAGTACCACGCGCGATGTACGGTTGATTTTGGACACGCTCAAACAGGAAAACGTCGACGCTGTATTGGTTGACCTTCGCTTCAACGGAGGCGGCTCGTTACAGGAGTCGATTGAACTGACTGGGTTATTTATCGAGCAGGGCCCTGTAGTGCAGGTACGCGACACACGTAACCGAATCGAGGTAAACAGCGACACGGACACGGACATCGCATGGGAAGGGCCACTGGGCGTATTGGTCAACCGCTTCAGTGCTTCTGCTTCTGAAATTTTCGCCGGCGCCATTCAGGACTATGGTCGGGGAATCATTCTGGGTACGCAAACCTACGGCAAGGGCACTGTGCAATCGGCCATTGACATGAGCCGGGTCATCAGCCCAACGGATCGCCTCTTGCTAAAGGCCAAGTCTGACAATGAGAGCAGCTTCCCGGCGGGTGCACCCCAGTTTGGGCAGATTAACATTACCATGGCTAAGTTTTACCGCATCAACGGTAGCAGTACGCAGCACAAAGGTGTGATACCGGATATCGTATTCCCGTCGATTTACGCATCGGATAAATATGGCGAAAGTTCAGAGCCTTCCGCACTTCCTTGGGATCAGATTAAGCCGACAAATTTCCGTCCTATCCGTGATCTGAGCGAAACCAACGCCAAGCTGGAAGACATCCACCAACGGCGGATACAGGAGTCGCCGGAATATAAATTCCTGCTGGAAGACATCCAGATAGTCAAGGAACGGGAATCGGAAACATCGGTCACGCTACAGATTGACAAATTACGAGCCGAACGCGAGGAAAATCGCAACCGGAGCCGTGCGCGAATTGAGGAAAGTCGTGCGTTCAGAGGCCTCGGTGTAGCCCCGGCACCGGCTGACACACCCATCCCAAGTGACGATTACGATTTCGTAAAGGATGAATCCCTGAAAGTAATGGCCGATTATCTGGTCCTGAAACAATAAAAAAAGTGAATAATAACCATAAAAGCCCGTATACCGTCGGATAATGTAGTCGTATAAGGAGTAAAACGGTACCGTGCAGATTAACTAGAAATCAGCTCATGAAACCGATTTGGAAATGGGTCATCGGGATTGCTACCCTACTGATCCTCTGTATCGCGATAGGCGCGTGGTACCTAAGCCGCCATTGGAAACCAATCCTTGGCCAACAGCTCAAAGAGGTTGTTGTCAGCTCGTCGGACAGCTTATACCGCATCTCCTACGACGATATCGACCTCAATTTGCTAACCGGGAACATCATGCTCAACAAATTTGAGCTGATACCCGATACGGCGGTTTACAATCGGCTGAAACTGGTGCAGCAAGCACCAGACAACATTTACCACATCCGGGTTGACCGTCTGCGGGTACGCCGGTTCCATCCGCGACAGGTGCTCATGGGCAAACGGCTAGAGATAGAAGAAATTATTTTCGACCACCCCTACGTGCACATCCGGAATGAATACCAAGCTTATAATGACACGGTATCCACATCAACCCAGGACAGCAAAACCTTGTACGAAAGTATTTCCAACACACTTAGCGCTATCAGCATAGGCGACATCTTGCTCAATAATATTGATTTCCAGTTCACGAAAGTGACCGACACAACGGCAAACGAAACTAGGCTGGCAGGCATCAATCTCCATGTTCAGGATATTCTGATCGATTCGCTCTCCCAATTCGACTCGACACGATTTTTGTATACCCGTGGTATTGATTTGGCCATGGCAGGCACCCGTTACGATATGCCCGACAGCCTGTATTACGTGAGTTTTGAGAACTTAAACGTCCGTACTGCCGGCATATCAAATGAGGTGCTGATTACCGGACTGGAATACGCGCCAAGCGTGACCGTAACCCAGTTTTACCAAACCGTAGGTTATGCCAAAACCATGGCCGATCTATCCTTCGACACAATACGCCTAAAGGATATCGATATCCGGCGATTCCTAAACAGCCAACGCCTGCATGCCAACACCTTGCAAGTACTGGATGGTACGGTGGATATCTCCAACGATATCCGATATGGTCGCAAAACGAAAAACCACATCGGAAACGGCCCGCACCAACAACTCATGCGGCTCAAGCAAAACTTCCATATCGATTCGGCCTACATTGACCGTGTCGATGTCAGCTATGCCGAAATTAGTGCCACGACCGGCAAGGAGGGAAAAATCACATTCGACCGCACGAGCGGCACGTTATACAACATATCGAACGACTCCCTTTTTTTATCGCACAACAAGGAGATGAAGTGGGACATGACGACCTATATGATGAATACGGGCAAACTATCCGTATTGTTTACTTTCGACATGCTGGACGATAATGGTGCATATACCTACAAGGGTAAATTAGGTGCTATGAACGGGCGTGTGCTCAACCGCATCATCCTGCCGCTATTGGATGTCGAAGTTGCATCGGCCAATATCCAGGGTTTGAGTTTCGACGTCAACGCCACGGATACCCGCGCACGGGGCTCGCTCCGATTCGACTACACCAACCTAAAAGCAAGCATATTAGGCGATAAAGCAGAGGATGGCACCCGCTCTTCGCGTGGCTTACTCTCGTTTGTAGCCAATAGTTTCATCATCAATGACAGTAACCCCGACGCCAACGGGGTGTACCACCCCGGCCCCATCAATTTTTCGCGTCCTGCCGATTTCTCGTTTTGGAAATATACCTGGCAAGCGTTGCTCGACGGTATCAAGCCCAGCGTAGGCATTAGTGCCGAGCGTGAAAGACGCCTGCAAAATGCTGCTGGAACGGCGAAAACCGCTGCAGAACGAACTGGCAACTTCATTCGAGGTTTATTCCAGAAAAAGGAAGACGGTACCGATTAGCTATCCAGATCGAGCAGCACCGGACAATGGTCGGAATGAACGGCATCGGTCAAGATTGCGGTATGCCGTATCTTGTCTTCGAGCGGTTTGCTGACCATGTTGTAGTCGATACGCCAGCCCAAGTTTCTCGCCCGGGCATTGGCCCTGTAACTCCACCATGTATAATGGTGCGGATCAGGGTTTTGGTACCTGAAGCTATCAACAAATCCAGAATTGATAAAATTCTCCATCCATTCACGCTCCTCGGGCAAGAAACCTGAGGACCGGGCATTGCTTACGGGGTTATGGATATCGATGGGCCTGTGGCAGATGTTGTAATCGCCACAAACGACCAGGTTCGGGTGTTCCAACCGCAGCTTGTCGGCATACTGCTGGAAGTCGTCGAGAAATTGATATTTGAAATCCTGCCTGAGATCGCCTGAGGTGCCCGAGGGAAAATAAGTACTCATGACGGATACGCCGTCAAAATCGGCACGGATAATCCGCCCTTCGTAGTCATACAACTCGTGGCCGCACCCATATTCGACATGATTTGGTGCTTTACGGGTCAGTATTGCCGTACCGCTATACCCTTTCTTCTGGGCTGGATACCAATAGTGTTCATAGCCCAACTCCTCAATCAGGAGAAGTTCGACTACTTGTTCGGGTGTTGCCTTGATTTCCTGCAGGCATATGACATCCGCATCAACGGTTTTCAACCACGACAGCCAGTCTTTGCGCAGTGCGGACCGGATGCCGTTGACATTATAGGTAACGATTCTCATCTAATACTTGTACTTGGAGCGAAACAGGTCCCCAAACCGGACGAAGATATTGTTCTTTGGCTGAAGTCCGGCAAGCTGCCGCTCAAAATTGGTGGCTTCGCGGCGGGTCAGGAGCGTCATCTCCATGCGCTGGTTTGCCAAGGGGCGGTCATATTGGTCAGTAGGCTCTGCCGCAATACGGTCGATTAAATCGATGCCCTGCACCACTTCTCCAAAAACGGTATAGTTCTGGTCCAAATGAGGCGTACCACCTAAGGATTTATATACTTCCCGTTGGTAGGGTGGGATTTTCCTTCCTCCGAGCCTCAATTGCTCCAAGCTATCCAGCCCGGCATCGGTAAAGGTCCGTCCTTGGACGAGGTAAAAGTGCGAACCGCTGGATGCTTTTTCCGGATTATCGTTGCGAGCGGCAGCGATAACCCCTTTTTTGTGGTACAAGCTATCGTTAAATTCGGCATCAATCCGATAATCCGGTCCGCCTTCTCCCAGTCGCTGCTTCTCGCCGGCGTAGCGCGAGTCGGGGTCGCCCCCTTGAATCATGAAGTTCTCGATAACCCGGTGGAATAGCAAACCATCGTAATAACCTTCCAAAGCCAGTTTGGCAAAATTATCGCGATGCAAGGGTGTTTCGTTGTATAACTTGACGACGCAGTCGCCTTTGTCTGTGGATATACGTACGTATCGGTGGTTTGTTAGTTGTGCAACTGCGACTGTATGGCAGATCAGCAAAGCACAAAACAAGGCCAGTCGCCTCAAAACATGGGATAATTGTCGATTGCTCATGAATAATCTTCGAAATAGTCGATAATGAGTGATTTGAGGATAAGCTCCTGCTCCATCAAGGTGTAATTGGGTATCGGTTTCACTCGCTTCCAATGGGGCCATCCGTCCTGGTCGACGCCCTCCAGCTCGTAAAACCCCATGGCACTAAACAGACGGCACGTTGCGATATGCATCAGTTCTTCTTTTTGGCGTTTGCTGAACTTCATCGGGCCTTTGCCCAGTTCTTGCACACCTATCAAAAAGAGCATGACTTTGATATCGGGCGTATCCATCTCGAACCTGCTGGCCGTATCGGCTTGCAGCACGACCCATCGTTTGTTTACTTGCGAAGCATTCACGTCGCAAATATAAGGTATTCGGATGGGTGTCGCAATTGGTATGGCAAATCGGGGGGGCGCCTTCTTTTCACAACTAGCCCGCGCATACAAAAAATGTCGTAAGGTCGAGTTAGGAGTACCCATCATTGAACTCCATTGTTTATATTTAGCAAATGAAACTAAACGGAGTCGAGCCGTTCAACGTTTCCACCAACCAGTAGACACCTCCCCTCCCTTTGGTGGGCATATTCAATTAAGCTCTTCTCAACTCATCCAACAACTCCCGGCTGCGTGCTTCGACCATGGCATACACGGGGTCAAACATCGTATCGTCATGATACGGATCGGGCACTTCCTCATCGCCCAGAAACAAGCGAACTTTGGCTCGGTGTTCATCGGTTTGGGCCATCGCTAGGACATTACGGTAGTTGCTGCGATCCATAACGAAGATGTGATCGAATTCGTCAAATAAGTTAACATTAAAATGTTGGGCCCGCTGTCCGCTAATATCCAATCCGTTATCCCGTGCAACGGCTATCGTGCGGTGGTCTGGTGCTTGGCCCACATGCCAGTCGCCGGTTCCCGCCGAGTCGACCGTCCAGTCCAGTCCGGCTTCCCCTACCAGTTGTTCCATCACGCCGTGAGCCAAGGGCGACCGACAAATATTACCTAAACAGACCATCAGTATTCTCATATTCTTCTCTCTTTATTCGTGTGTGATGGGGTGTGATTGCTTATCGATACGCCGTTTGATTACATCGGCAAAAATCAGCAATACCCCAATGGTAATGGACAAATCAGCCATATTGAAGATTCCCGTTCGTACAAAACCAAAATCCAAGTGCATAAAATCCGTTACCGACCCATAAACCATCCGGTCATACATGTTACCAAACCCGCCACCTACGGCAAATGCCAACCCGAAAGCTGTACGATACGATATATATCTCGCCGCAAACATGATATAAAGCCCATAAGCCAAGATCATGAGAGGCAACGCCACTAAGAGCACCCACTTGATGGGGCCGGGCCATGCATCGCCCAAACTCAAAAACGCACCGGAATTCTCAACCTTCGTCAGCACAAATGTATCGCCCACCACTTCGATCACCTGTCGGTAATCAATGCTATTGCGCACCAGATCCTTGGATAGTTGATCGCACCCGACATTACACAGTACTACGCATAACAACGCAACCTTCCTTAGCCAGCTTTTTCTCATTGGTTTTTTCGTTTTTCTCAACCCTTAGCGGGCGCTGCGCATGGCAGGTCAAAACTGGAGGGTAAATGTACTACCCTTCCCCTCCTCGCTAGCTACCAAGATATTGCCACTATGCAACAGCATGATTTGCTTGCTGAGTGTCAGGCCTACCCCACTCCCGCTCTTGCGTGTCGTAAAGAAAGGAATAAAAATACGCTCCTCCAAATCGCCGGCCATGCCTTTGCCATTATCGGTAACGCGGATGCGGGCACGCCCGTCTACCACCTCGCCTGCAAGCGTGATACGGGGCTCAGGCACCTCTTTGACAGCCTCAATGGCGTTAAGCAACAAGTTGATCAGCACTTGCTCGATCAGTGTGGTATCGAGATTGAGCTGCAACTGTGTATCGCGTAGGATGATATCCAGTTCGATCCCTTTCTGCTCCAAGGTTGGCCCCATCAATACATATAGATTTTCGAAGAGTTGCGAAGCATAGACCATGCTTCGGTTTGGCCGGTCGATCTTGTTCAGCGAACGATACGTGCCCGCGAATTTCAACAGCCCTTCGCTTCGCCGCTTAATCGTCTCGGCCCCCAGCCGGATATCCTCGATATTCTCATTGCTTTCCAATGTGCCCAAGCGAACTTTCAATGTGTCGGCCAGAGAGGATATGGGCGCAATGGAGTTCATGATTTCATGGGTAAGAACGCTCAAGAGCTTTTGCCAAGCCCTTGATTCAGCCTCATCGATGGCTTCGTTGACGTTTTGGTAAAGTACCAGTTCGTACTGGCCTTCGGCGGTCTCAAACTGGTGGGAAGCCATCAAGAGCTTGATGTTTCCCTTGACAGACGGCAAAGTTACCAACTGTTGCTTACCGGGCACCAGCATATTTATCTTGTCGAACAGGCCGGGATTTCGTTTGGCTAAGGCGTCCAATCGATGCAGATAAGGTATCTCAAACAGTTTCTTGAATGCATCGTTCATCCAAATGACTTGACGGGATTGCCGATCATAGGACAGAATGGCGGTATCGACCACCGAAAGGATATGGTGCAGGTACTGGTAATGCGTTTCGCGTTCGTGGCTGATTTTCTTGAACACCCCATTAATTTCGTTGAATGCACTCCGCAGCGGCCGCAATTCAGCATTGGCGTGGCTTAGCGGATAAAACCGCGTAAAATCACGGTAACGAGCTGCTTCGGCAAACTCCTCCAACTCGCGATAGGTGCGCACTTGCGATCGGAACGTCAATATGAGGAAATACACGGCAAACGGTGCAAGTAACAACGCATATAAGAACTCGTCACGAAACAACAGGTAGGCTAACACCGTCAATGTACATACGAGCGCAAACACCCTAAAAACGATTAACCGTTTGAACCTGCGCATGGCTATTAAATATCATACTTGCTCAAGCGTCGATACAGGGCGGTCCTTGTTATGCCCAGTTCTTTTGCCGCTTTGCTAATGTTCCCTCCGTGCTTCTCCACCACATTGGCAATGGCCGCGCGCTCAAGTGCCAGTAGGTTATGCTCATTTGGTCCGTCTGCCCGCATTGTGTCATCAGCCGGCTGTTCCAAGGCCGAAAACACGATATCGTCCGCATGCAGGTAATCTTTATCAGACATGATAACCGCACGCTCGATGCTGTATTGCAACTCGCGCACGTTGCCCGGATAACTGTATCGCATCAGTTTCTTCCTTGCTTTCTCATCGATCCCATCGATTTGCTTCGCGTATTTATCCGCATACTTGTGAAGGAAGTGGTTTGCGATTTGGAGGATATCCTCGCCGCGATCGCGCAATGGTGGCACCCGTATATCGACGGTATTAATCCGGTAAATCAGGTCTTTCCGGAAACGGGCCTCATTTGCCAATTCAGACAGGGGCACGTTGGTGGCACACACCAGACGGATATCCACCGGTATAGGTGTATTACTCCCTAGGGGTATAACCTGTCGGTTTTGCAATACGCTGAGCAGTTTAGCCTGCTGCCTGAGGGATATGTTTCCGATTTCGTCCAAAAACAGTGTTCCTCCGCTCGCAGCTTCGAAACGCCCGACGCGGTCCTCCCTAGCGTCAGTAAACGCTCCTTTGCGATGCCCAAACAACTCACACTCGAACAAGGTATCGGTCAATGCGCCCACATCCACTTTTACAAACGGCTTGTCGCTTCGCAACGATTGCTGGTAAATCGCTTCGGCAATCAGATCCTTACCCGTGCCATTTTCGCCCAATATCAGGATATTGGCATCGGTAGGCGCTACCTTCTCAATCTTGCGGAACAGGTCTTGCATGACGGGCGAATCGCCGACCAATTCCAAGGTTTGAGAAGGCGAGAAGCGATTTTCCTTTTTTTCTTTTTGGGGAGAAAGTGCTCGAATAAGCGTATCGACCAATTGTTCGTTTTGCCAAGGTTTGACCAAAAAGTCGCTCGCTCCTTGCTTTAACGAACTGACAGCCAAATCAATCGCTCCGTAGGCTGTAATCATAATCACGGGTAACCCTGGTTTAAGGCCCGCAATACGCCCCAACCAATAGAGTCCTTCATTACCGGTATTGATCGTACTTTTGAAATTCATGTCCAACAACACGGCATCGATAGGCTCACGGGCTAGGAGAGCCGGGATATTTTCCGGGTTGGCCTCCGTTGTCACACGTGCGGCATGCTGTTTCAACAACAACTTCACGGCGGTCAAGACGTCCGCATCGTCATCCACCACCAATATATGGGCTTTCGATATATTCATTTGCTCCTTTTCCGATTTAGCGCGGCGGTCATTCATGCCTGTAACCGGCCATTGTTTTTGTAAAGCTACAATTATACCAATATAATAAAAAGCCATTTATGTACCCCAATCCGGCTTTCGGTTTACGGTAGTGTTCGGAATCGGACACTAAGGTGTTCGGAATCGGACAGGCAGGCGTGGTATCCCACCAGGCAAGAGATGCGAAATATCCTTAGATTCCGTCGTCAGCCGGACGTACCAGCATTTGCATGAGGCTATTGACGGTATTATCTTCCATTTTGATATGTCCATGCACGACCGTTCCATCCGGTGTTCCCTCGGTTTCCAACACCAGTGAACGGAAAGGTGTGATATACTGCTGAATTTTAGGTATCGAGGTATGCTTCTTGATAGCCTGTATATCCGCTGCTACATACAGTGGCCTACCGATACCGGTAGAGTCGATGCTTACTCCGCCGTTATGTGTTTTCAAGGTTAGCCACCCATCCTCTTGCTTCCAAAAGACTTGATACAGCGGAAAGAACGCAGCATTAATTGTACCCGAAAGGCTATCCAACACCCCTTGGCGCAGCAAGTAGCGCTGTAGTTTATCGGTTTCCGTCTGGATGGACACATGGAAATCCGGCGTCGCACGTTCCACCATCTTCACGGTCTCCTGCATCTCGAAGTTTTCGTCATATTCCCAGGCCACCACACTATCCATTTGCGTGATCATGCCTTCCCATCCGGCCACCACCTGACCGGTAGAATAATGCCTGAGGCTATCTCCGTGCAAGTTATAGTTGCCTTGGGTAAACACGCGGCCGGCCGGCAGCCAGTCGGCAATATTTCCCTTTATCCGAACGAATGCCGAATCACCGGTTTCTGGTGCTACAGGGAGGCGGAGTACGGAGGGCAAGCTACTTTGCGAATAGGAGAATACAATTTCTCCTTCACGGAAATCAACTGCAATCTGTTCGTCCCCGACAAAAACGAGGTGTCCAGATCGGCTCACGACTTGCGAAAATGAGCTTTTCTTGATACCAATAAGGCCCGTCCCTGCCATGTATTCGAGCAGTTGATCCATCAACCGGGTATGACCTGTACTATCTTGAACAGATGCTTGAAGAAAACCCTTCAATGCAAAAACCGCTTGCCTATCGTTATAGCGAATTGCCATCAGTCCATTTTCACCATAGTATCCTGAATCGTCCATCCCGATATCCAAGGCTAGTTCCGTCTGCAGGAATTGGGTAAAAACATCGACATCCGAAACGCTTAGTACACCAAAGGTAGGGTTAGCCCAAACCGGCCCATCATCTCGTTGGAACAGAAAAACATTGGCAGTCGACCCCAAGCCGGTACTGGTCATTCGCTTCTTCTCCATCACCTCATTACTTTGCCCATCGGCATAAAAAGAAGGGTTCCAAAATGCATTCCAACCTATCTCACGTGTCAGTGCACCCAGATTGACCTTGATAACCCGCGTGGCGTGCGCATCCACCCAACCATTATTGTACGACTCGTGATTGCGATAGGCAACAACGGCCCATAGAGCCAAAACGACCACGACAAACAGGCCCAAGACCGCGATGAGAAATTTTCGCATAATCAACGACTAAAACGTATCTACCGCATAATCAAAAAGGTACATCAGCTGGTAAATCGCATTCGGATATTCGCTCGGTGTGTGAGATTCAAATTCATGAATCATGCTGCTTCCGCGCATCCGGGCGGTATACTGCATGTCGCCTAAGTTGCCAAACATCTTCCGGACACTGAGGTACTTATCCAACGTATTCAGTTGTTCGTTATCAAATTCCTTGACCGCATTAGCTACGCTAAATAGGCCCGACACAACATGGCGTCGCAATAGACGCTTATGGTTGCGATTCATTTTGCTCCGGTACTGATTAGCTACAATGGCTTCCAGCTTATCGAGATCAGTACCCACAAAGAGTATACCTTTGTGATGGGTCAGATATACTCCAAATGGCATATCACCCGTTTTGACCTCCATTATCCGTCCGCTGGTGTTGACTACCCCCTTCTCCTCAAGATAAGAAACGATGCGATCGTATGTACGCTTGTCATCGGACGATAACATGAATAGAAAGTCGGGGACAAGTTCATTTTTGACCGAATCTACCTCTATCCAGTTGTAGTCTTCGTCCCAATCGTAATGTATGAACGGCACTTCCTGCTCATCCAAACCGTTCAGCACAAAGAGGCCATCCCCTTTGACGACGCGCGATATGGCTTCTTCGTCCAAGAGCAGGCTTACCATATCGGCGGCAAAACCAATATCCTCCCGATATGGCCCCATAATCCTGCCATAGCTTTCTTTAAGTAATAACGGGGCCTCTTCCAATAGGGCTTTCGTACTCAAGGAGAAACCATACATTCCGAGCATCTGATCGCTATTGACATATCGGAAAAACCGACGGTTGATTTTTCGATCATACATGCGCTTCAACGATGCTACCTGGTTTTCAGAAACTTCCATATCAGAGACTATCCGAAGGTTCTTATCTGCAAAAACGTTGATACTCATCGCACCATAATACTGGAGGGCTTCAGTAGAGCCTGTCCAGATGTTGAATATTTCTGGCCATATAAAGGCGTAGAAGGAAGTAAAATCAGGTATCCAAGCAGACGCAACTGCCTTGTCATCAAATGCGGATACATAACGAGCATGATCGACGATACTGGTCGTAGGAGTAGCTGACAATACCGTCTTCGCGTATGCGGATGCCCAGGTTGTCATGACACTATCCTTGATAAACTGGTCGCGCGCATAGGCTTCGTCGTACAACTGGTACCAGTCCACCTGATCGGGTACAACATTCGCCGAATCATAAGGTGTATACTCGTCCCATTTGGCCAATTCGTCTGACGAGTCGAGTGGCTCGTCCACCG
Organism: uncultured Sphingobacteriaceae bacterium; assembly: GCA_964643235.1. GTDB lineage: Bacteria > Bacteroidota > Bacteroidia > Sphingobacteriales > Sphingobacteriaceae > CAYRGQ01. The sequence continues at coordinate 12,989 of CAZXSL010000059.1, forward strand.
AAATAGAATCGGCTATCGCTTCTAATGCGGTGTCCGCCTCCCATACAACTGCTTCTTCATCAGCAATAATGTCATCCCAGTACCCTACATCGTCATACTCCTCCCCTTCAAGCGCCCCCCCTTCATATTCCTCGTAAAAATCATAATATCCTTTGTTCCCAATACCATACCGCTCGGCAATCTCTTCGTTGTCAAAATAGCCAGACACCTGCCCCACGGTGGTAACGGATAATATGTCATCGTTCCAAAGGTAAACAGTTGTATTACCATACGGGTTATCCGGCATATCGAGGTGTTGTTTGTATCCATTACCGCTGACAATCTCCTTACCTGCAAACCGTGTAGATTCGAGCTTGGCTACATCAGCAATAGGCCACAAAAACGTTGTATAGCTCACACTATCGGTCCCTACGGCGTACATGTACGAACTACGGTCTAATGCGATACCATAATCTTCAAGATTTACCTGCTCCGTATCGTCACTATCATTCAAAAAACGGGCGATTACTGCCCCTAGGGTTGATTGGTTAAACTCCTCCCTTCCAACATGATCAAAAAAGCGTGGTGTATTGATGCGCACCACACCGATAGCATCTGCAGGAATCCGATTCGCCAGATCCTGTGCGCACAGAGATTGTGTGAACGCCAGGGTTATGAACAAGCAAAGGATACGATATATAACACTCATGGTATTTACTGTTAATTAATTGATGATAAATTAAATACGAAACGTGGCAGACCTTAACTACGAAGGTCTATTTTCACTTTAGCTGAATATGGTTGGAAACATTAATTCGACCTGTTATGAGGTCGACAATGGGCGCTTGCAACATAACGGATGTGCCTGATGTGGATGTTTTAGCCTGCGTGTTACTAACGTGTCCTACTTCGCGGTCAAACCGATAAATACTGGTATACTTAGCCCCTTCAAACACCCGCCTATCTTCTGCTTTGAGTTTGTCAAATGCCTTGCTGGCTTCGGGGTCGTATTGATACTGGCGGGAAAATTTACCTGATTTCGTGAAACTGAAAGAAGATGTATTTTTTGCCTCGATTTTAAACTTGCTGAACACCATATCCGTAACCCCGTTGAGCTTGGAAACATCGGCGAAAGAAAAAGTAAGTTGAGCAGTGAATCGATCGAAATCCACCTTATATGATACTTGACTGATGCCTTCTACCTTTCGTAGTTGGGCGACAATATCGGCCAATTCTTGTTGAACATCTTGTTTTGACGGCACTTTGTAACCCTGAACACTATCCAAAAGCATAACGGATGCGAGCTTGGTTCGGCTTTCACTAAAATTAGCCATGAGCACCACCCGGCCTGAACCATCGTCTTTGACCGTAATATCCTCTACGATCTGGAAGCATGAAGAAAACAATCCACAACCGAGAGTTATCGCAACCAACACAAGAATTCGTAACCGACCGTTTATACTCATACTATTGAATGTGGGCAGTATAACGTATTAAGCTAATTCTACCATATACCGCCAATCGCTGCAAAGATAGCGCAGGCGTACGTAAAATCAAATCCCTATTCTTAGGTATTTATCGGCTTGGTCGGTTTGTTATCCGGCATATCTACCACCAAATCATCTGATTTGGGCTCCTTAACCTGACGCTTGTTTAAATCATATATTTTGACCGCGATAAGGAAATAGGACAACAGTAAGGGGCCGAACACCAGACCCAAGACCCCAAACAAAGGAATACCGATGATGACACCGATAACCGTGATGATGGGGTGGATATCACCTAGTTTCTTGGCAATAACTAACCGCAACACGTTGTCGATATTGATGACGACGACAAAACCATAAACCAACAAACCGATACCTGCGATGTTATCGCCTTGCGCTAATGCAATAATCGCCGCCGGAACAAAAATGAGCGGAGGACCTAGGAGGGGTATAAATGCCAATATGGCACAGATAACTCCCCAGAACAACGGATCACTGTATCCGAAAATCCAGAAGCCCAGTGCAAGGGTGCCACCCTGTACCAATGCGATAAACGTTTGCCCAACCACATTGGAATACGTGATGTTTCGCATTTCGTGTCCAAATTTTACCGCATTATCAACTTGGAACGGCGAATAACGCATCAAGCCTCGCTCAAACCCCCGGAAGTTAACAAACATGAAATAAAGCAGGAAATACATTACCGTGATGTCCAGAAACAAACCGGCTGCTCCGGATAATAGCGACGTGAGTATCCCACCGAGATAGGTGGCGCTATTTTCAAGCTGTTCTTGCAAGAAATCCGGTTTACCTAACTTATCACCAGCAAACCTATTAATGGAATCGACCACCGTGTTGATCCACTCGGGGTTTTCTTGTATTTCGACCGCCTTATCCACCAGCATTTTACCCAACCCAACAAACGGCACGATAATAACGAGGAACGAAATAAAGATGATAATAACGGCCGCCATAGAACGGTTCCACCTCAACCGTTCGACCATCCAGATATTCATCGGCCTAAACAAGGTATACATGACCATCGTTCCCAACAATGCGCCGAAAATACCACGCACGGCATAAAATAATACACCCGCCAGCAGGATAATAATAATCAGGATGATCACATTACGCTGCTGTTCGGT
>CAZXSL010000060.1:0-15540 GCA_964643235.1 uncultured Sphingobacteriaceae bacterium
GCGCTTGGTCGAATACAAATGCTTGGCAGTGGAAAGAACGGCTATTTTCACGTTTTTTTAGTTTGTGTGGAGTAATGGAAACAAATGCAGATGAGCTTTGTTCTCGTATTCCGGGTTAAAGGAATTAAACTTTGTTGGAAAGGTTGTATTTGCTCACATCAACGATGAACTTACCCCGGACGAATGAACGGCCCAATAGCATGGGGAATCGCATCTCTGATCGATCGCGGAGTGATATCTCGATATCGAATAATTCTCCAAACATCTGGATTTGCGTAAGGATGATATATCGGTGCTCGAGTTGACCAAAGGAATTTTTGATTGTACGCTGGGCATGCAGTGGCTTGGTGCAAAGGCCGGTGGTTTCGGAGCCTTCGTCGCCCAAGGTTATGAAGCTGACATGTGGGACACCATCGTGTTCAACCAGCTTGATATTTTGGCAGTGTAAAACAGATGTGCGTGCGCCGGTGTCCACTTTTGCCCAAATGCCATGCAGACCCAGTTCGGGGAGGTCAATCTTCTCCCGCCAACCGATATGTCGCTGTGTTGCCATACCTTATTGGTATACAAACTCGCCATGTTGCGAGCGGACGGTCACTTGTTTGCTGGCCGATTCCTCGACATGCCCAATGATTTGGGCATCAATCCCAAACGACTTGGAGATGGCGATGATGTCATCTGCGATGGCCTGGGGTACGTAAAGTTCCATGCGGTGTCCCATGTTGAATACTTTGTACATTTCTTGCCAGTCGGTGTTGGATTCAGCTTGGATCAACTTGAACAGGGGAGGGGTGTCAAACAAGTTGTCTTTAATAACATGGACACGGTCCACAAAATGTAAAACCTTTGTTTGCGCACCGCCACTGCAATGGATCATGCCGTGGATTTCGTTGCGATAGCGATCCAGTACCTGCTTGATGACGGGCGCATAGGTGCGGGTAGGCGACAAGACCAGCTTGCCTGCCGTGACGAATTGTCCATTGCCCACATCGATTTTATCAGTCAGTTTCTTGGAACCCGAGAATACCAATTCGTAAGGTACGGCAGGGTCGTAACTTTCGGGGAAGGTTTCGGCTATCGATTTGTTAAACACATCGTGCCGTGCTGATGTCAGCCCGTTGGAGCCCATGCCGCCGTTGTATTCGGATTCGTACGTGGCCTGTCCGTATGAGGCCAATCCCACGATGACGTCGCCGGCCTGTATGCGATGGTTGGATACGACGTCGGCGCGCTTCATTCGGCAGGTAACGGTGCTGTCCACGATGATGGTTCGCACCAAGTCGCCCACGTCGGCGGTTTCCCCACCGGTAGCGTAGATGCCGATGCCCAGCTCCCGCAATTCTGCCAATATCTCCTCCGTGCCGTTGATAAGCTCAGCAATGACTTCGCCCGGGATCAGGTTCTTGTTGCGACCGATGGTGGACGACAGCAGGATGTTGTCTGTAGCGCCTACGCAAAGCAAGTCGTCTAGGTTCATGATGATGGCGTCTTGCGCAATCCCTTTCCAGACGGATAAATCACCTGTTTCTTTCCAATAGATATAGGCCAAGGAGGATTTTGTGCCGGCGCCGTCGGCATGCATGATGTTACACCATGTGTCATCTCCGGCTAAAATATCGGGGATAATTTTACAGAAAGCCTGAGGAAAAAGGCCTTTGTCAATATGTTTGATGGCGGCATGGACATCTTCCTTGCCTGCGGAAACACCGCGTTGATTATATTTCTGGTCTGACATGTCGCGACAAAGATAGCAAGGATCTATTGATACCCCAATAGTCGAAGTACCTGTTTGCTGTTTTGTTCTTCGCCGAACACCTCGAAATTGAAAGTCTCATCCCGGTTTCGGCGGATTAGAACGTGTTTAGGCGATGGCAACAAACAGTGGTGTATACCACCGTAGCCGCTTAAAACCTCTTGGTAAGCACCCGTGTGGAAAAAGCCAAGGTACTGTAGTTTTCTCGTTTTGGGCATGAATACGCTGTTAATATGCGCTTCTTGGCTGTAATAGTCTTGTCCGTCGCAGGTGATGCCGCCAAGGTTAACCCGTTCGTATTCCGAGTCCCAATTGTTGATGGGCAAGAGTATGTATTTTTGGTTGAGTGCCCATACATCCGGTAGGTTGGTAATGAATGAACCATCCAGCATCAGCCACTTTTCGCGATCGTTCTGCTGTTTACGCCCGATGACCTTATATAAAATACCTGAAGCCTCGGCCACCGTGTACTTCCCGAATTCGGTAATGATATCGGGCTCCATGACGTCGTGTACGGCACAAATTTGCTTGATACGGTTCACGATTTCATTGACCATGTATTCGTAGTCGAAGTCGTGGACCAGCGAATCCTTAAAGGGCATGCCGCCCCCGATGTCCAAGGTATCTAAATCGGGGTTGATTTTCTTGAACTTGCAGTATAGGGTAACGTATTTTTCGAGCTCCGTCCAATAATATGGGGTGTCGGAGATGCCCGAGTTAATAAAGAAATGCAATAGTTTGACCCGGAAATTCGGGTTGGGGACAATCTTGTTGTTATAAAAGTCGAGGATGTCTTCCAGCCGTATCCCTAGACGCGAGGTATAGAACGGCGAGTCGGGCTGCTCTTCAGCTGCGATGCGAATACCCAGGTTGCACGGTTCATCCAATTCTATCTCATCGTCATAAAGGTTGAACTCTTCCTTGTTGTCGAGCACCGGAATGATGTTTTTAAACCCGTCGTGCAGCATATCCACAATATACTGCTTGTATTGATAGGTCTTAAAGCCATTGCAGATTACCGTAATATCCTTGTTGACTACGCCTTTCTTTTCCAAGGCATCGATCATCGGCATATCAAAAGCCGAGGAGGTCTCCAGGTGGATGTCATTTTTAAGAGCTTCCTCGACCACATGTTTGAAATGTGAGCTTTTCGTACAGTAGCAATATTTGTAGCTGCCACGGTAATTGTGTTTCAGTATGGCGGTTTGGAAAAGAATCTTCGCTTGCTGGATCTTCTTGCTGATAATGGGAAGGTAGGTAAACCGCAGGGGGGTCCCATAGGTCTCGATCATCTCCATTAGATTCAGGTCGTGGAAATAAAGCTCGTCGTCGATAATGTCAAACCCGTCTTGTGGGAAACCTACGCTGAGGTCAAGAAATTCCTGGTAACTTTGCATTTTTTTGTCGTATCGTCAGTGTCTTTAATAAATATGAACCAAATACCGTGCAAATTTTGTGTATATTCGCTTAAAGCCAAGCTTTTTATCCGGCTTGGATAAGGAAAACCAACTACCTTGCCAACATCTATGAATAAATTAACACTTGTGAAAAACACCGTGTTTCTCTAAGTTTGGCAAAGATATGTTTTAGGTGTGATATTGTATAGATGTCGTGCTTTTTTTACGGTCTACTGTTTAATACCTAGTTTTGTCGCGCAGGAATAACATATCTGATGTTTTATATCAAAATTAAATGGCTACGGAAATAGAAAGAAAACTTGCTGATAATGTAATCAACGCCGTAAAAGAATTATACGGTGCGGATTTGCCGCCAAACCAACTGACATTCCAGGAAACGAGGAAAGAATTCGAGGGTCAACTTACGCTGGTCACGTTCCCCATGACGCGTTATTCACGTAAATCGCCGGAAGAGACGGGGGAAGAGATTGGTAAGTTTCTCGCTGCGCGGGTCGACGAAATATCGGATTTTAACGTCATCAAAGGGTTTCTGAACATCAGCTTTTCTGATCGCTTCTGGATTAATTTGCTGAAGGCGGATATCCTATCAGCAGATTTTGCCCGTTTCCCCGCTCAGAACCGGAAGGTTATGGTGGAGTATTCATCTCCCAACACCAATAAGCCCTTGCACCTCGGGCATATCCGAAATAACTTGCTGGGCTATTCTGTGGCCGAAATTCTCAAAGCCTATGGATACGAGGTTATCAAGGCCAACTTGGTTAATGACCGCGGTATCCACATCTGCAAGTCGATGTTGGCATGGCAGCGCTGGGCGGATGGAGAGACTCCTGAAAGCAGCGGGCTGAAAGGTGATCACCTCGTTGGAAAATACTACGTGGTATTTGACCAAGCCTATAAAAAAGAAATCGACGCGTTGAAAGCCCAGGGGCAAAGCGAGGAGGAAGCAAAGAAAAATGCACCTTTGATAAAGGAAGCGCAAGCCATGCTGCAGCGCTGGGAAGCCGGCGATCCGGAGGTCAGAGCCTTGTGGCAAACCATGAACGGATGGGTTTACCAAGGGTTTGATACGACGTACAAACGTTTGGGCGTTGACTTTGATAAATATTACTACGAATCGGATACCTATCTGCTGGGTAAGGATATCATCCAGGATGGACTGGACCGCGGTGTGTTTTTCCGTAAGGATGATAATTCGGTGTGGATAGATTTGACTGAGGATGGCCTCGATGAAAAACTGGTACTGCGTGGAGATGGCACAGCTGTATACATAACACAGGATTTGGGCACCGCACAATTGAAGCATGACGAATTTGGTACCGACATGTCGATGTATGTGGTGGGTAATGAGCAAGATTACCATTTCAAGGTTTTATTTTTAATATTGAAAAAGCTGGGTAGGCCTTGGGCCGAAGGCTTGTTCCATCTGTCGTACGGCATGGTTGATTTGCCTTCGGGCAAAATGAAATCGCGGGAGGGTACGGTCGTGGATGCCGATGACCTGATGGACGAGATGTACAATACCTCCAAAGCCCGGACGGAAGAGCTAGGCAAGACCGGTGAATTGTCTGACGAGGAGAAATCCAAGCTATATGATATGATAGGGATGGGGGCGCTCAAGTACTTCCTGTTGAAAGTTGAGCCCAAGAAACGCCTGTTGTTTGACCCGAATGAGTCGATAGACTTCCAGGGGCACACCGGGCCGTTTATCCAATATACCCATGCGCGGATTCGATCAGTATTGGCAAAAGGAAATTTCGAAGGCGATAAACTGCCGGTAGCCCCCGAGACACTAAGTGTACACGAACGGGAATTGATTAAGGAACTGGCCAAGTATCCTGCTACCATTGAAACGGCAGCGCAGACTTTTAGCCCGGCTCATTTGGCTAATTATATCTACGAATTAGCAAAACTATACAATAAATTTTACCACGAGGAAGCGATACTAAAGGCGACGGATGAGGTGTTGAGGGATTTCCGGCTACATCTGTCTAAGGCTACGGCCGATACAATTGCCCGGGGTATGAAATTGATCGGTGTGGACGTGCCGAATCGGATGTAGCATGCCTGTTTTCGAAACGATAAGGTTTAAACAACACGTTTATGGCGCATATATTATTGGTTGAAGATGACAATACCTTCGCGATGATCTTGGAAGGCTTCTTAAAAAAGAAGTCGTTTGAAGTCGAAGTGAAGTACAGTGTGAAAGGGGGATTGGAAGCCCTTCGAGGCTCATCCTTCGATCTGCTTTTGTTGGACTACCGCCTGGGCGATGGTACGGGAATGGACGTGTTAGAGGCGATGAGAGCGGATGGAATCAACATTCCGGTCATCATCATGACCAGCTTTAACGATGTTCGTACGGCTGTGCGGGCAATCAGGCAGGGTGTTTTTGACTACATCACGAAGCCGGTCAATCCGGATGAATTGCTGATGGTTGTCAACGAGGCCTTGGAAAGCAAAAGTCTGGAGCCGGGATTGAAACCCAAATCCAAGGTTAGGCCACGTGTTGTTTCTGACCCCGAATACGTGGAGGGGACCAGCAGTGCTGCGCGAAAAATGCAGGAATACATATCGTTGGTAGCCCCGACGGATATGTCGGTGCTGATACGTGGTGAAAGCGGGACGGGAAAGGAATATGTGGCACGATCCATACACCAACAAAGTCTGCGGGCCGGCAAGCCGTTTGTGTCTATTGATTGTGGGACGCTTTCTAAGGAGCTTGCGGCCAGTGAGTTGTTTGGGCATATCAAGGGATCGTTTACCGGAGCTTTGCAAGACAAAACCGGACAGTTTATCGAAGCCTCGGGCGGCACCCTGTTTCTGGATGAGGTGGGCAACCTGTCATACGACGTGCAGGTAAAACTGCTGCGTGCATTGCAGGAAAAAGTTATACAGCCCGTAGGTGCGAACAAGACCGTCAAAGTGGATGTGCGGGTTATCGCCGCTACGAACGATGACCTACCCAATTCGGTTAGTGAAGGGCATTTTAGGGAAGATTTGTACCACCGGATTAACGAGTTTGAAATCCTGGTGCCTGCGTTGCGCGATCGACGAGACGATTTTCAGCAGTTTTGTGGGTTTTTCATGGAGGCAGCTAATCAAGAATTGGGGCGTAATGTCCAGAATTTGTCTGACGAGGTACAAGAAATATTCAATGCATACGACTGGCCCGGCAACCTTAGGGAGCTGAAAAACGTGGTCAAGCGGATGGTACTGCTGACGCAGTCTGATACCGCTACCGCGGGTGCGCTTCCCGAAGATATGGTCATGTCGCTCAATCAAGTCAAAATCAATCCCGTTGAGGTATCGGACGCGAATCCGGATTTGAAGTTGCATAGTGAGGCGCATGAGCGCCAATTGATTCTCGACGTACTCCAAAAAACGAAGTACAATAAGAGTAAAGCGGCCCAAATGCTAAATATCGACCGGAAAACCTTGTATAATAAAATCGAGAAGTACGGTATTGAACTTTGACGGGTAGAACACCCCCAGGTAGTTTTACCTAAGAAGGTGCGACATCTGCTGAGAAGTAACGGGCATGGCTCTTTTCAGCTCTCTAGGTTTGTCGTTTCCCGTGTATTCGTATGGCTAAGTGCACGCTAGGTTAGCCATCTGTGCGATATAATTTTCGACTTTTTTATAAATAATTCCAATCTGATGTGAATCATCTAATGATTTGATGTTTTTTTTGTTAAAATGCTTAATATATATCGGCGAAATTATTAATTTTGCGACTTATTAAACGGTGGGGTATAGGAAAGTGGTCGGAAGGGTATTTATTCATTTAGTTTATCACACGATATGAAACATAATTTTGGCGCAGGGCCTTGTATTTTGCCACAGGAAGTTTTCCGTCAGGCATCTGAAGCAGTATTGGATTTTAACGGTACCGGCTTGTCCATTTTAGAGATCTCCCACCGTTCGAAAGAATTTGAGGCGGTCATGGACGAGTTGGAGTCATTGGTTCGTGAGCTGCTTCGTGTTCCTTCCGGCTATTCCGTCGTATTTGTTCAAGGTGGTGCCAGCGGGCAATTTGCATTAGTACCTTTGAATTTACTGCCGGAAGGTGGTAAGGCGGCCTATCTGGATACCGGCACGTGGTCGACAAAAGCGATTAAGGAAGCCAAACGGGTAGGGGAAGTCGTTGTTGTCGCATCAGGCGCAGATGTTAACTATACGACTATCCCGACGGACTATGAGGTACCCGAAGATGCCGCTTACTTCCATTTTACGTCAAATAATACGATCTACGGAACGGAGTTTATTGAGTTTCCGAAGTCTCCTGTTCCATTGGTGTCTGACATGTCATCGGATATTTTTAGCCGTGAGATCAACGTAGAGGATTTCGGACTAATCTATGCCGGCGCGCAAAAGAACATGGGGCCGGCCGGTGCAGCAGTAGTCATCGTCAAGGATGAGCTATTAGGCCGCTCAGGACGGCGCATGCCTACTGTATTTGATTATAAGTCCCATGCTGATGCCGGTTCTATGTACCATACGCCGCCGGTTTTTGCTTTGTATGTGTCCATGCTTAACATGCGGTGGTTGAAGGAGCGTGGCGGAATTGGTGTTATCGAACAGGAAAATATCATTAAGGCACGTACTCTTTATGAGGAAATCGACCGGAATAGCCTTTTCCGTGGTACGGCAAATGTGGCCGACCGCAGTCGGATGAATGTGACCTTCGTGATGGAAAACAGCGAACAGGAAGCCGCTTTCCTGGAACTGGCAAAGGCGCGCGGATTGGTAGGCCTGAAGGGGCACCGTAGTGTAGGCGGGTTCAGGGCGTCAATTTACAATGCCCTAGGCATTGCCAGTATCAATACGTTAGTTGATGCCATGCAGGAGTTTGAAGAACAGATAAATAAAGGTGTTTAATAATTTGTAATAAATCCATAGATCGTCAGGTACTAGCCGTGCTTAGGCTGATGCCGCAGGTCTATCATCCATATAACAATGAAAATTTTAGCAAACGACGGGATTGATCCCTTAGGGAAGAAATTATTGGAAGAAGCTGGTTTTACGGTTGACACAACGCATATACCGCAAGACGAGTTGATGGCCCGGTTGCCTGAATACGATGCGATTACCGTGCGTAGTGCCACCAAGGTACGGCAGCCGTTGATTGACGCATGTCCGAACTTGAAACTCATCGGTCGTGGTGGAGTGGGCATGGATAATATCGACGTTGATTACGCAATTTCAAAAGGTATCGCCGTCGTGAATACCCCCGCCGCTTCTTCATTATCCGTAGCTGAGTTGGTGTTTGCGCATCTATTAAGTGGTGTACGTTTCTTATACGATTCGCATCGCCGGATGGGTACGGATGGTGCAACGAATTTCGGAGGCCTGAAGAAGGCTTATGCAAAAGGTATCGAGCTTCGTGGTAAAACGCTAGGCGTTGTTGGATTTGGGCGTATCGGACGCGAAACGGCTAAGATAGCGTTAGGAATGGGAATGGATGTGCTGGTCAGTGATCTCTTCGAGGTGCCGGCCAAGCTGACACTCGAATTGTCAGGCGGAGTGGCTGTGGATGTTCCGGTTAAACAAGTCCAACTGGAGGAATTATTGAGTAATTCTGACTTTATCTCCCTGCATGTTCCCTACATTGATAGACCGTTGATTGGCAAGGAGCAGTTTGACATGTTGAAGGATGGTGTTGGGTTGGTCAATGCATCGCGTGGTGGCATTATCGATGAATTGGCACTTATTGACGCGTTAGATAGCGGGAAGGTAGCCTTTGCCGGATTGGATGTCTTCGACAACGAACCAACCCCTCGTGCCGAGTTGCTGACGCACCCCAAGGTGTCATTGACACCGCACATCGGTGCTGCAACCATGGAAGCACAGGGGCGTATCGGCGAGGAGCTAGCCCAGTTGATTATCGAGAAATTGAAAGGTTAACGTGTGGAACAGGCGGACTTCCGCCTTCCAAAACCCTTTTTTCTGTCTTTTAACCGTAATTTTACACGGATTCGGCAATTTGGTGCGTGATACGGTCAGAAAATCACTTGGGGTGTAAGGTTAACCTAGTCGAACCATAAGATATAGATTAATTCACTCGGATGAAAATATTAAAATTTGGAGGCACATCCGTAGGAAGTGCGGAGCGGATCAAATCCCTGCTCAATATCATCAAACCGGAAGAACGGCAGATTGTCGTCTTATCTGCGGTGTCGGGTACGACCAACGCGTTGCTCGATATTTCGCTGGCCTATGCCGCAGGCGATAAGACTAAAGCTGCTAAATTGATAACCGAACTCCAGGACAGATATACAGAGCTTATCCGCGAACTTTTCGATACGGAAGAAGGGTTGCAGAACGGGCAAGAACTTATCGATTATCACTTCGAACTGGTTCGTTCGTTTGCAAACCAGCATTTTACACCCATCGAGGAGAAAATTATTCTGGCTCAGGGCGAGTTGATTTCCACCACCTTGTTCCATTTTCATTTGACTGAAATCGGGGTTCGCTCCAAGTTGCTGCCGGCACTGGATTTCATGAGGATTGATGACGATAACGAACCGCGTATCGATTATATCCGTGAACACCTCAACGAGTTGCTGACGCAATCGAGCGATCATAATTTCTTCATTACACAGGGTTATATCTGTCGCAATTCATTTGGTGAGATAGACAACCTGAGGCGAGGAGGTAGCGATTATACCGCATCCCTGATTGGCGCGGCTATTCAAGCCGAAGAGATACAGATATGGACGGATATAGATGGTATGCATAACAACGATCCGCGTATCGTCAACGGTACCCGGCCTATATCGCACTTGAGTTTTGATGAGGCCGCAGAGTTAGCCTATTTTGGTGCCAAGATACTTCATCCACAATGTGTTTTTCCAGCACAACGCTTCAATGTTCCGGTGCGTATATTGAATACAATGGCACCGGAAGGGCACGGCACGCTCATCAGTAAAGATGGAGGTTCTAAAAACACCGTGACATCGATCGCAGCGAAAGATGGTATTGTGGCGATACGGGTTCATTCATCGCGTATGTTATTGGCATACGGGTTTTTACGTCGTTTATTTGAAGTGTTTGAACGCTACAAGGTGCCCATCGATATGATTACAACATCGGAGGTTGCCGTGTCGTTGACCATTGAAGACAGCAAGCATCTGGACGATATTGCGCATGAGTTACAGGATTTCGGACAGGTTGACATTGACCGCAACCAGACCATTGTTTGCGTGGTTGGAGATTTTGACCAAGAAGGGCACGGTTATGTTTCGCGGGTGTTGGATGCAGTCAAACACCTGCCGATACGGATGGTATCCTACGGTGGGAGCGACCACAACATTACTTTGCTGATCAGCACATCGGACAAAGTGGAAACACTTCGGTCACTACACAATCGGCTTTTTTAAGAATTTGATAACGCGGTCTATGTTTGACGCTACACATGTTTCGGCTTTTACGGATAAAGAGACTCCGTTTTACTATTATGATCTCAGTCTGTTACAACAGACACTGGATGAGGCCTATCGTATCTCATCGGGATATGGGTTTCACGTGCATTACGCGCTCAAAGCCAATTTTAATCCCCGTGTGCTGAAAGCGATCCAGAAGGTGGGTTTCGGCGCGGATTGCGTGAGTGGTAATGAGGTACGTGCAGCCATCCAAGCGGGTTTCCCGGCTGATAAGGTGGTGTTTGCCGGAGTAGGCAAGGCTGATAAAGAGATTATCTATGCCTTGGAGCAGGATATATTCGCGTTTAATGTGGAGTCTATAGAAGAATTGTTCGTCATTGACGGGTTGGCAGGATCGTTGGGCAAGACCGCTCAAGTGGCACTTCGTATCAACCCCAATGTGGATGCCCAAACGCACGAATACATTACCACGGGACTCGACGAAAATAAATTTGGCATCGCTCATTGGCAACTCAATGACACCCTGGAAGCTCTTCAACAATGCTGGAACATCCAGTTGGTAGGTATACACTTTCATATCGGATCCCAAATTGTCGACTTAAATGTTTTCAAAAGTCTTTGTACCAAGGTTAATGAGTTGAATAACTGGTTCGATGAGCGAGGTTATCGTTTGCAAGTGTTGAATGTCGGTGGCGGATTGGGTGTGGATTATTATGAGCCCGATACAAACAATATACCTGATTTTAAAGGGTATTTCGACATTTTCGACAAGTTTCTCGAACGAAAGTCCGGTCAGGAGGTACACTTTGAGCTCGGCAGGGCCCTTGTATCCCAATGCGGGAGTCTAATTAGCCGTGTGCTGTACGTCAAGAATGGTTTGAAGAAAAATTTCCTGATTCTGGACGCCGGTATGACCGAGTTGATGCGACCCGCGTTGTACCAAGCTTATCATAAAATTGAAAGGCTGGGTGAGGCTGATGATGACAAACTTACTAACTACGACGTGGTGGGACCGATCTGCGAAAGCAGCGACAGTTTTGGTAAGGAAGTCATGTTGCCTACATCGAAACGGGGAGACCTGATCGCTATCCGTACCGCTGGTGCCTACGGGGAAGTGATGGCTTCGCGTTATAATATCCGTGACGAGATTCGGCACGTGTATAGCGACGAGGTTAACGGCAGTTCTTTTTCCGAATAATTTCCCAAACCCGCTTTCGAAGATAACATCCCATTGCAAATAAAACATCGTTTGTTTTGGCGATATGTTTGATTATCGTTTGTTTTAACGATATTTGCGATTATCGTTTATTTTAGCGATACTTGTGTTGTGGTAGCGGTTATTAAAGGAGATATCGTCGATTCGCGCAAGCTGGGCAATCCGGACAAATGGCTTGTTCCACTGAAGGAACTACTTGGCCGGTGGGGGAGCACACCCGTGCAGTGGGAGATCTTATGGGGCGATTTTTTTCAGGTGGAAGTTTCCGATCCCTTCCTTGCACTCGAACGGGCTTTGGCAATCAAAGCTCTAATTAAACAGGTTGAGCCGGTTGATACCCGCAAGAAAGTAAGCACCATCGATGTACGGATGTCGATCGGTATCGGGGAAAAAACACATGCTGGAAGTACGATTTCCGAAAGTAATGGATCGGCGTTTGTCCATTCGGGTGAAAAATTCGACCGGTTGAAACGCGAACGCTTGACGATGGCTATCCAAAGCCCTTGGCCTGACTTTGATACTGAAATGAACCTGTATATCAAATTGGCCAACACCTTCATGGATAGCTGGTCCATCACTTCGGGCCAGTTGATCGGTATCTTGCTGCAAAACCCCGAAGCCACCCAACAAGAAATCGGCGATATCTTGAATATCAAACAAAACTCGGTAAGCGATCGCTGGCGGCGGGCACATGCAGATGAATTGTTGGATTTGGTCGCTATGTACCGACGTAAATTAAGCCAATATATTCCATGATTATCCTGTTAAAACTGTTATTGGCTCACCTCATTGGCGATTTTGTGCTGCAACCAAAACGTGGGGTACGCCAAAAAGAAAAACACAAGCTCAGATCTTGTTTTTTTTATGTACATGTACTCGTGCATGGCCTGCTCGTGTTATTGCTCTTGTGGGATTGGACGTATTGGCCTATGGCGATTGCTGTGATGCTTGCACATGCTGTCATCGACATACTTAAAATGTATGCCCAACGACCCAAAACGAAGATTCGATGGTTTTCGATCGACCAATCATTGCATATTCTGGCATTGCTAGGCATTTGGTTTTTAGGGACAAGTCCACATATTCCTTGGACCAGTATCTGGCAAAACCCCCATGTTTGGCTTTACCTCACGGCTATTGTTTTTCTTACATCGGCCGTAGGAATCATCATTCAGGTATTACTTTCGAAATGGTCGGCACAACTTATCAAAAAAGAAGAGCAGGACAAATCGCTCATCAGTGCGGGTAAGTACATTGGTATTCTGGAGAGGGCCTTGGTTTTTTTATTCATTATCACCGATCACTGGGAGGCGGTGGGCTTTCTGATGGCGGCTAAATCTGTATTCCGATTTGGCGATCTGAAAGAATCCAAGGATCGGCAATTAACCGAATACATGCTCATTGGCACCTTATTAAGCTTCGGTATAGCCATTGTGACCGCGCTAGCTGTGCTACGGATTGCAGCATCGATCTAGTTTAATAAACCGATAAAACCTAAGGCAAACTTTTCCTTTCTGATATCAGGTGTAAAACACAGCATAGCGGCATCTAATCGGGATTGTAACCTTTGTAACAGACGACTTGATTTGAAAAGCTGAAATTTGCACCACTCAAAAACATGTACTTTACAGATAGATTATGGAATGGATTTTAGAACCCTGGCCGTGGTATGTGAGCGGTCCATTGATTGCCTTGACGATGTTTGCATTACTCCTCGTCGGGAAAAACTTCGGTATGTCGTCAAATCTACGAACCTTATGCACGATTTGTGGTGCCGACAAAACCTGTGCATTCTTTTGCTTTGACTGGAAAGCGCAGCGTTGGAACCTCTTAGTGACGACCGGCGCCATAATTGGTGGCTTTTTAGCTGCCAATTACCTGTCGGCAAACCAAGTGCCGGACCTGAACCCAAAAACAATTGAAAAACTCCACTTATCAGGTTTTGAAAGTGCCGGGCAGGCTTACGCACCAACGGAGTTATTCGACAATGATGCGCTTTCATCACCTAAAACCTTGGTGTTGCTCTTGGTTGGTGGCTTATTGATTGGCTTCGGATCGCGCTATGCCGGCGGATGTACGTCCGGGCATTCGATATCGGGCATCAGCAACCTTCAATTGCCATCGATTATCGCCACCATGGCTTTTTTCATCGGAGGGCTGATAATGGTCCACTTGGTTTTTCCGTTAATTTTTTAAACCTGAGTTCCACAATAGGAATGTCAACGAAACGAACTGCTGAAGATTATGCGTTGAAATGAGGCATAACACGGGGGCGTCAGTTGGTTTGCGGTGATGTCGTTTGTTTCCATGTAGGACAGGCAGGCTTCACTTAACGGGATGTCATCCCAATCGGAGCGTAAACTGTTTGATAGGAGGCGAGAGAAAAACGATATCAAAAGACGAATTACTATCTGGTAAATTTAATTGCGAATTAGAAACTTAACACATTATTCAATATGAAGAATATCGTATATCTGTTCATTGGTACTTTTTTTGGCATTGTTATGTACAAGTCGGAGGCTGCTTCCTGGTTCCGGATTTATGAAATGTTCAATTTTCAATCCATCCATATGTATGGGCTTATGGGCTCGGCACTGGCTGTGGGCTTGGTCATGGTGCAGTTCATTAAAAGGAAAAAGATGAAGGACATCAACGGCGAGCCTATCGTCATTGCGGATAAGGAAAGACGTATATGGAGGTACCTAATCGGTGGAATCCTGTTTGGGCTCGGTTGGGCTTTGGCGGGAGCGTGTCCCGGGCCGATGTTCGTCATGGCCGGAGCGGGATATTTGCCTATCTTAGTGGTGATAGCAGGTGCCTTATTAGGAACTTGGGTTTACGGTCTGTTGAAAGATCGCCTGCCCCATTAAGCGAAAAAAGTATGAAGGAGTTAATTGCCGATACGTACCGAGGGATTTTTGAGAATGCCTTGATTGACGAGATTGTGTCCGTTGCCAAACTGGTGGAGTTTAAAGAGGGAGACGTGCTGATTGATATTGAGCAGTATATCAAAACCATGCCGCTACTGATCAGCGGTGCGATCAAGATTATGCGTGAGGATTTTGATACGGGCGAGTTATTGTTGTATTTCATCGAACGGGGCGATACCTGTTCCATGACTCTGAATTGCTGCATGGGCGATAAGAAAAGTGAAATCCGTGCAGTGGCTGAAAACGACGGCCTTGTAGCGATGATACCGGTGGGTAAGATGGAAGAATGGCTAGGCAGGTATAAAACCTGGCGGGCTTTCGTGTTTGAAAGCTACAACAACCGGTTCAACGAGATGCTAGCAGCGATCGATAACATCGCATTTATGAATATGGGCGAACGTTTGTATGGTTATCTACTGGAAAAAAGTAAAATCGATAACGCTAAAGTGATTACCAAAACGCATAAGGAAATCGCTTACGAGTTGAACAGCTCCCGGGTGGTCATCTCGAGGTTACTCAAAGCATTGGAAAACCAAGGGAAAATCAGCCTTAACCGCAACCAGATCACACTCCTGTCCTGATGTCAACTAAGGGATAAGCCAAGGCAGCCCATCGGTAACAAATGTTACTGCCTACGCCGTTTGAGGATGCTAATTTTGCCCTACAATTTTTAACACATTTCAGGTATGGCAGTAGAAGTAACGGGGTATGGATTAGCAGTTTTGGTAGGTGTCTCTTTGGGGCTTATTGGTAGTGGTGGCTCCATTCTTACTGTTCCCATATTGGTTTATGTGATGATGGTGGAGCCTGTATTGGCAACAGCCTATTCCCGGTTTGTGGT
>CAZXSL010000061.1:0-15398 GCA_964643235.1 uncultured Sphingobacteriaceae bacterium
GTTACCACGAACTCCGCCAGCGTTATTTGCAGGTCAATGCGCAGCGTGCCGATGTAGCGAACGCCCTGAGCCGCTACGTGGGCGGGGTGTATGTAGACCGCAGTTTTGTCGGGCAGGAAACAGATGCGCAGCCCTTTACGCCTGTGTCAGAGACCGATCAAAAGCGGGCATTGGCCTTACTGAATACCTACGTGTTCGCACCCCATGCGTTTGCGGCCGACACCGAGTTGTACCCCTATTTGCAGCAGCAACGCCGGGGGTTCAATTTCATGAGCGGAACGGAAGACTTTAAGGTGCAGACTACATATATTGGAATGCAGATGAACGCATTGGCTCATATTCTGCACCCAACGACCTTGTCCCGTGTGAGCAACAGTGCTATGTACGGGAATACCTATTCCGTAGCCGATATGATGGGCGATCTGACCGGTTATATCTTTGATGCCGATCTGGGTACGGATGTCAATCTCGTCCGCCAAAACCTGCAGACCGAGTATGTAAAGGCTGCCGCGGGCATTTTGGCATCGGAAAGAGGTTACGATAACGTGAGCAAATCGTCCGCTTTGTACACCCTGCGGAACGTGAAAAGCAAGCTGGAGCAAAACCTGTCGGCAGGGGATACCCAAACGAAGGCGCACCGTGCTAATCTGGTCTTCCTAATTGACAAGGCCTTGTCCGTGAATAACTAATGGATTTTTGTAATAAGTGTGATTCAGAATCGCCGGCCCCGCTTGGAGCTGGCGATTTTTTTGGTCGGTAGTGTGTCCCTATGCCTACTTGTATTTCCTCCCAACTTTGCCTAGTTTTGCGGTACACAAAAAAACTTTTCCCATGCAATATGACGTTATAGTTATCGGAAGTGGCCCAGGAGGGTATGTCGCTGCGATCCGTTGCGCACAATTGGGCTTGAAAACAGCCATTATCGAAAAATACAGCACGTTTGGTGGTACTTGTCTGAATGTCGGGTGTATCCCATCCAAGGCTTTGCTGGATTCGTCCGAGCATTACCACAACGCGGCACATCGTTTTGAAGCCCACGGTATCCATTTAAGCAACCTCAAGGTGGACATGAATCAGATGATTGCACGTAAGGATGACGTTATTGCACAAAACACGGCCGGTATTGCGTTTTTGTTTAAGAAAAACAAGATTGATAATTACGAAGGCGTGGGGTCTTTTGTAGATAAGAATACAGTCAAAATTACCCAAGCTGATGGTAAGGCCGAGCAAATCACTGGAAAGAACGTGATTATCGCTACGGGGTCCAAGCCCACGGCATTGCCTTTCCTACCCATTGACAAGAAGCGTATTATCACGTCGACTGAGGCTCTTTCCCTGAAAGAAGTACCTAAGCAGTTGATTGTTATTGGCGGAGGGGTCATTGGTCTGGAGTTGGGGTCGGTATACGCCCGGCTGGGGACGAAAGTAACCGTCGTGGAATACGAAAAATCCATCATTCCTACGATGGATGCGGGCTTAGGCAAGGAATTGCAACGGGTGTTAAAGAAGACGTTGGGGTTTGAGTTCCTGATGGGGCATAAAGTGACCGGCGCAACGGTTAAAGGCAAGAAAGTAACCGTTTCTGCTGATAACGCCAAGGGCGACGCGGTTACCATTGAAGGCGATTACTGCATCGTGGCTGTGGGCCGTACGGCGTATTCGGAAGGGTTGGGACTGGAAAATATCGGCGTTTCCTTGGAAGAACGGGGAAAGAAAGTGCCCGTCAATGAGCATATGGAAACTCCTGTGGCCGGAGTATATGCGATAGGTGATGTTGTAAAGGGAGCCATGTTGGCTCACAAGGCCGAAGACGAAGGCGTATATGTAGCCGAACGCATCGCCGGGCAACAACCGCATATTGATTATAACCTGATTCCGGGTGTGGTTTACACGTGGCCGGAAGTGGCCAGTGTGGGTAAAACCGAGGAGCAACTGAAGGAGAGTGGACAGAAGTACAAATCCGGATCGTTTTCGTTTAAGGCGAGCGGACGTGCTAAAGCCAGTATGGATACGGATGGTTTCGTTAAGGTCTTGGCGGATGCCGAAACAGATGAAATCTTGGGCGTACACATCATCGGTCCACGGGCAGCGGATGTTATTGCCGAGGCGGTGGTAGCCATGGAGTTTCGGGCATCAGCAGAAGATATCGCGCGGATTTGCCATGCACATCCTACCTATAGTGAAGCACTTAAGGAAGCGGCATTGGCAGCGACGGCGAATCGGGCAATTCATGCGTAATAAGCTTGGGGCATTGTTTGTGCTCGCAGGATAGCGGTCTCGATGGGTCGTGTTGGACGGATCGTGGTGGGTGCCCGCTGAAATTGCGATCGGCTGCATGTTTTTTTCCGAAAGTAATGTTATCTTTATGGTGTTTTGTACGACTGGCGGCCATCTAGCCGATGTCACCGCAATATTGGCGTGAGCGCACAGTCAAGCAGGGTGTAGTGGTGGATGTTTGATTTAGATCTGATGCAGTATGAGCCAAAATAAGCCCGTTACGATAAAGGAGATAGCGCGCAGGTTGAAGATATCGACGTCGACCGTGTCGCGAGCGCTTAATGACCACCCCAGTATAGGGTGGGCAACGACCACGCGTGTGAAGCGCATGGCCGAAGAGTTGAATTACGTGCCTAACCAAACGGCCATTTTCTTCAAACAGCGGAAAACGTTTACCATTGGGGTCATTCTCCCGAGTCTTTCCGAGCCGTTTTTCTCGTCAGCAATTAGTGAAATCGAGAACTATGCTAGTGAACAGAAATATACGGTCATCATGGGACAGTCACTGGACGATCCTGAGCGTGAAACCCGTATTATTGAGAAAATGAGGGAGCATCGTGTCGATGGAATCCTCATGTCGCTCAGCAAAAATCGGGAAGATTTCGGTTTTATCGAATCTCTGCGAACGGCGGGCATTCCCATTGTGTTCTTTGATTGTGTTCCAGACATCGAGGATGCATACCGGGTGCGGTGCAACTTAGAAACGGGGATGTTAAAAGCCATAGACCTGTTTATTTCGTGCGGGCATAGCCAAATAGCACTTGTCAACGGCCCGGCCTTGTTGCCGGCTAGTGTTGAGCGTAAGGAGACCTACGAAAAGGGCTTGGCAGAGAACGGATTGCCCTATATGGCCGAATACCTGGTTGATACTGATTTGACCCCACAAGGCAATGAAGAGGCTATTGCCAAATTGCTAAACTTGCCCAGACGCCCCTCGGCCATTATATGTTTCAACGACTTCGTTACCCTTGACGTGATGAAATATGTGCGGCAGCGGGGACTGTCTTTAAACCAAGATCTTTTTTTTATCAGTTTTGCCAACTATCCACTCTGGCAATACATCGAAAACCCGCCAATGGCATCCATTGAGCAGTTTCCGGGAAAGCAAGCGCATAAAGCTACGGAAATGCTGTTTCAATTGATAGACTCGGCCGAGGCGGAGATACCCCGTCACGTGGTATTCGAGTCGAGCATGATCCCAAGAATTGTGTGATGGGGGGAGCATGGTGCTTTTTGGGAGAACTGCTCGGGTAGAAGCATCGGAAGCCAACTTTGTTTGCGACTGGGTAGCTGACGGACTGGCGTTTAAGAAAGTATGTAGAAAACGGGGAAGAAAGTAGCCCTGCGTTTCCGAGTCAAAACAAAAATGCGGAGGCGGCGCACTCCCCACAAGATATTCCTCCCCGCAGGTCGCTAAAAATTTGTATTTTCGCCGTTCTTAATACAAGAAACCAACAACATGGAATACAATCATCAGGCGATAGAGCAAAAATGGCAAAAATTATGGGCTGATCAGCAAACCTACCGCGTTAGCAATTCGTCCGACAAACCCAAATATTATGTGCTCGATATGTTTCCCTACCCTTCGGGGGCGGGGTTACACGTGGGACACCCATTGGGGTATATTGCTTCGGATATCTTCGCACGATACAAACGCTTGAAAGGCTTCAACGTACTGCATCCCATGGGCTACGATTCCTTCGGTTTGCCTGCCGAACAGTATGCGATACAAACAGGTCAACATCCGGCCATTACGACCGAAGCCAATATCAACCGATATCGACAGCAACTGGACAATATGGGCTTTTCCTTTGATTGGAATCGGGAAGTCCGGACCAGTGATCCGGCTTATTACAAATGGACCCAATGGATTTTTATGCGTTTGTTTGATAGCTGGTATAACAAACAATCCGATAAGGCCGAACCCATCGAAGTCTTGGTTTCACATTTTGAACAATACGGAAGTGCGGTTATCGATGCCGAACGTGACGACGATGCGTTGGTTTTTAGTGCCGATGAATGGGCAAGTTTTGACCATCGCACACAGCAAGAGGAATTACTGAAATACCGATTGGCTTACCTGCGCGAAAGCACGGTCAATTGGTGTGCCGCATTGGGTACCGTGTTGGCTAATGACGAAGTAATCAATGGCGTATCCGAAAGGGGAGGTTATCCGGTGGAACGCAAGAAGATGTTGCAATGGAGTATGCGTATCACGGCTTATGCCGAGCGTTTGCTAACGGGCTTGGAAACCATCGATTGGCCGGAGCCACTTGTAGAGATGCAGCGCAATTGGATTGGGAAAAGTGTAGGCGCTACGGTCAAGTTCAAGTTGAAATCAGATAACGACACGACGATTGATGTATTTACCACGCGGGTAGACACGATTTATGGGGTCAATTGTCTCGTGCTGGCACCGGAGCATGACTTGGTCGGCTCTCTCACGACCGCCGATCAACAAGCCGAAGTTGAGCAATACATTGCACAAACCAAGAAAAAATCCGAACTCGACCGCATGGCCGATACGAAGAACGTGTCGGGAGCGTTTACCGGGAGCTATGCTGTGCATCCACTTACCGGCGACGATGTCCCCGTGTGGATTGCGGATTACGTATTGGCAGGATATGGCACCGGTGCTGTAATGGCAGTGCCCTCGGGCGATCAGCGCGACTACCTGTTTTCTACGCATTTCGGATTGCCTATTATTCCCATTTTGGATGCCCAGGTGCTGGATGGCGAAGCAGATCCCACCAAAGAAGGCCGATACATCAACTCAGGGTTGATTAACGGCATGACTTACGAAGAGGCGGTTACGGTATTGATCGACAAGCTGGAGACATTGGGTGCAGGTAGTGCCCGTATTAATTACAGGCTTCGCGATGCGGTGTTCGGAAGGCAGCGTTACTGGGGCGAACCCGTGCCTGTGTATTTCAAAGACGGCCTGCCTTACCTGATCGATGAGAACGAGCTGCCCTTACTACTACCCGAAGTGGACAAATACCTGCCCACAGAAACGGGGGAGCCCCCACTCGGTCGCGCCAAGAACTGGAAATACCGCGATCAATACACATACGAATTAAGCACCATGCCCGGGTGGGCGGGATCTAGCTGGTACTGGTACCGATATATGGACGCCCTCAATGCCGATGCCTTTGCATCCGCAGATGCCATTGCTTATTGGCGGGATGTCGATCTGTATATCGGCGGATCGGAGCACGCAACAGGCCATTTATTATATAGCCGTTTTTGGAATAAATTCCTGAAAGATCTGGGCTACGTACCTGAGGAGGAGCCGTTCAAGAAATTGATCAACCAAGGGATGATCCAAGGACGGAGTAATTTTGTGTATCGGGTTTTGGACAAAGAAGGGAACGGTACAAACCAATTCGTCTCGCTCGGGTTAAAGGATTCGTACAATACGGTGCCGATACATGTAGATGTTAATATCGTGCATCACGATGTATTGGACATCGAGGCTTTTAAGCGTTCGCGGCCAGATTTTGGCGATGCAACTTTTATTCTCGAAGAAGGTAAGTACCACTGCGGTCATGAAGTGGAGAAAATGTCGAAGTCGAAATACAACGTCGTTAACCCCGATGATATTGTAGAACAGTTTGGTGCAGACACCCTGCGCCTGTACGAGATGTTTTTGGGGCCGCTGGAGCAAAGCAAACCCTGGAATACAAATGGGATCGAAGGTGTTTACAAATTCCTGAAAAAGCTGTGGAGGCTTTTCCACGATGAGCAAAACAATCTGAATGTATCTACGGATGAACCGAGCAAGCAAGAATTGAAATCATTGCATAAGATCATCAAAAAGGTACAGGACGATATCGAACGTTTTTCGTTTAATACCTCCGTGTCGGCGTTTATGATTTGTGTCAATGAATTGACTGAGTTGAAATGTAACAAAAAAGCTATTCTGGAAGACTTTGTCATCGTGTTACATCCGTATGCTCCGCATATTACTGAAGAGTTATGGGAGTTGTTGGGACACAAGCCGGGGACGCTGTCTTTTGCGAGCTATCCTACGTTTAACCCCGATTATTTGGTGGAGAGCGAGTTTGCCTACCCGATTTCCATCAACGGAAAGATGAAAATGAATCTATCGATTTCTCTCGATTTAGCACAGCAGGAAGTGGAAGAGATCGTATTGGGCAATGAGCAAGTCAAGCAATATCTCGGCGGCAAGCCCGTTAAAAAGGTAATTGTGGTCAAAGGCCGGATTGTGAACATCGTGGTGTAGGCTACTTTGTATTTCGTTTAGTTTCCATGGCGGAATTTTCGGAGGTTTTGCTTAGATTTGTCTTTTGCAATAACCTGCTGCACGGGGTATTGTGCGGATTATTTGGTGTTTTACCTTTAAATTATGATGAAATCAAATCGTAACGAACAATTAGCTGCGCTTAGCCGTAGGCGTTTTTTGAAAAATTCTGGATTGGCATTAGCCGGGATGTCCCTTTTGTCTGGCGAACACTTGTTTGCAGCTGGTCGTACGGTCGGTGCGCAGGAAATTCGGGTTGGATTGATTGGTTGTGGCGGACGAGGTACCGGTGCAGCCATACAAGCCCTGAACGCCGATCCTAATGTGAAAATTACCGCGCTTGGCGATGTGTTCGAGGACCGATTGGAAGAATCTCTCAAAGCGTTGCAGCGTGTGGGCAGAGATCGGGTTGTCATTGGTAATAAGGATAAATATTTGGGTTTTGACGCCTATCTCGGTGTGATCGATTCGGGTGTGGATGTCGTCTTATTGTGTACGCCACCGGCATTTAGGCCAGCCCATTTCGAGGCAGCGGTACAAGCGGGCAAGCACGTGTTCTGCGAAAAGCCCGTGGCGGTCGACGCCCCTGGTGTGCGCAGTGTATTGGAAAGCGCGAAGTTGGCCAAGGAAAAAAACCTTTGTGTAGTTTCGGGCTTTTGTTTCCGTTACGAAGACAATAAACGCGAGTTGTTTAGCCGGGTTCAGGCAGGGGATGTGGGCGACATTACAGCTGTATCGACCTTCCGAAATGGGGGCGACCTGTGGTATTTAGACCGGCAACCGGATTGGACCGATATGACCTACCAAATGCGCAATTGGTACTATCAAAACTGGCTTTCCGGCGATTTTATCGTGGAAATGTCCGTGCATTCCTTGGATATGATGTCATGGGCGCTGGGCGATGTGTTGCCACTTCGGGCTACCGGCACAGGCGGACGGCAAGTTCGTACAGACGAGAAATACGGAAATATTTACGACCATTTCGCTGTTGAGTTTGAATATCCCAATGGCGTAAAGGCCTATCATTTTACACGGCAGCAGCCGGGTACGACGTCCCGGAACTCGGTCGAGGTGTTTGGGACGACTGGCAAAGCTTCTGTTGACGTAGGCAGCCGATATGAAATAACAGGTAAGAAACCTTGGAGTCATTTTGGTGGTATCAGCAATATGTACCAAACGCAGCATGATGAGCTTTTTGCAGCCATACGTAGCGGTAACACCATCAATGATGGGGAATGGATGGCCAACAACACGATGCTTGCTATACTTGCACGCGACGTGTCGTACACAGGCATTACCACATCATGGGAAGATGCCATCCAATCGGATTATACAATGGGACCAAAAATTAGTGAATACGATTGGGATTTACAGTGGCCAAACCCCGAAATTGCCATTCCGGGAGTTACGAAGTTGAACGCCTGATCGGGTCGAGCTGTCATACACTTTTTTGATGTGGAAACCATTGGCGGATAATCCGTTCAATGAGGCCTAGTTGAACCATAATGGATTGAAATCATGGGTTTTTATCGTAAACCAGCCAACAAAATTTACACGCGAATACTTGCCGGGCTCATGCTAACAGCATGGTGCCCCGGTTTGGCGTCTTGTAGTGTAGCCAGCCATAATAGTGGGCAACGTACGAATACAGCGGACATGAGTTCACAGGCTTCGGAACCTTATACCCAGCATATCGACGGTTTGTCGGTGGGTATCGAGATGGTAGCCGTGCCGGGTGGTACTTTTAAGATGGGGAATACGGGAGCCGCAGCAGGGCGTGCGGATGAGCAGCCCGTGGTGCAAGTTTCTGTTGACCCGTTCTGGATTAGCAAATATGAGATTCCTTGGGATGTATACGAATCCTTTGTATTTGAAGCGGTCGATAAAACCCAAGCCAGCGCCGAAGTGAAAGGATTGGATGGAGTTACACGCCCGACACCGCCATATTTGGACATGACTCTGGGGATGGGTAAGGAGGGCTTCCCGGCTATGAGCATGACCCAATATAATGCCATCCAATTTTGTAAGTGGCTCTATTCCCGGACGGGTGTGTTCTATCGCTTGCCTACCGAGGCCGAGTGGGAGTATGCAGCGCGGGCCGGTTCGGAAACGGATTATTATTTTGGTGCGGATGCCGGCCAGCTGGGCGATTATGCATGGTATGCGGATAACAGTGATGGAAAAACCCAACCGATTGGCAAAAAGAAACCCAATGCATGGGGAATCCATGATATGCTGGGTAATGTGTCGGAATGGACTTTCGACCAGTATGACGAAACGTATTACGATTCCTTGAAGATACAGGGGCAGGTAGCTAACCCATCCAAGTTTCCACACGAGTTATATCCCATTGCTGTACGTGGCGGCTCGTTTCGCGATGATGCGGAGCGTCTACGCACATCAGCCAGAGCCTATTCAGAACCGGCATGGAAGGCTATCGACCCGCAAACACCTAAAAGTGATTGGTGGTTTACCATGACCCCGATCATCGGATTACGACTTGTTAGGCCCCAAACGCCACCAAGCCAAGCGGAAATTGAAGCCTATTTTTCGTTTGAACCCATGCCGGATTATTGATATCGGGTTTGAGAAGTCGTGACCGCTCCAGCCTAATTGAAGGTTGGATGTATCGTTAATCTTAATAATATGTAGGTGAATTAGGTCAGCCTAAGCCTGATGTTTTAGGGTGTCTCGACCACGCCTATGCTCATATTTAATTTTATATAAGATGGTTTAATATCCTGTTTATCAGGATGTGTAAGGCTGTGTTGTGTTGGAGGTATTAGCAACAAAGGCATGGTTATTGTATTCTTTTTGTCATCGGAAAGAAAACTATGTCTAAAGAGTTATATATCATAAGGCATGCGAAGTCTGACTGGAGTTTTGAATTACGGGATTTCGATAGGCCATTGAGTTCCCTCGGTTTCGCTGATGCGCCGGTTATGGCGGCGCGCGTGCGCGAAAATCACCCTCATATCGGGTGTTTGGTCAGTAGCCCGGCAAAGCGGGCCATCACGACTGCGCAGATATTCGCTGAAGTGCTGGGCGTGCCGATTAAGGATATCCAGATAGCGGATCGGATATATGAAGCATCTGTTTCTGACTTGCTGGGTGTCATCAACGGACTGGATGATTCCCTATCGACGGTGGCGATGTTCGGGCATAATCCCGGTTTTAGCGCGCTTGCTAGCTACCTGTCTGGTTCGGATATCTACAATATACCCACTTGCGGAATTGTGCATTTACAGTTTGACGACTGCGACAGCTGGACGGAGATTTCCCGCGAAACCGGACAAGCCTTAAGCTTCATCTTTCCGAAAGATGGCGAGTAGCCTTTGCATTACCATCAATCGGACTTCCGGCTACCTTAGCTTTACTGGTTGGTTTATAACGCTATTGTCATAAATCTGCCCTACCCATACCGTTATTTAATGCCGCTCTAAATAAGCCTTATCTTAGCCTAAGAATAAGTAAACAAACGTATTGCTTTTACCATTCCTGTTTACCGGCCAAGCTGTTTGCTTGCAGGTAAATCAGGCACAAATCGGAGAATGATTATGGAAAACATGAAAATGATCAGTGCTGAATTACGCGTGAGTAGGAACGAATACATTACTCCGAATTATATCCGGGTGTACCTAACAGGTAAGGAAGTTCCCTTATTTGCGGATGCAACGATCGGGGTCAACAATAAAGTGCTGATTCCTCCGCCGGGGTTGAACAAAGTATATTTTCCGCAATTCGATCCGGAAAGTAAGAAATGGCTTCCGCTGCCAGACGATGTCCGCCCGTCTGTTCGGACCTATACCCACCGGGGTATCGATTTAACTAAGAACGAACTCTGGATTGACTTTGTAGCTCATGGCGATGACGGCCCTGCATCGGCTTGGGCAATGGGAGCAAAAGCGGGAGACGTATTGGGCGTGTTGATGAAAAAGGGAAAGAGAGAATTGTATGCCCAAGCTGATCATTATGTCTTGGTAGGCGATGCAACGGCGATTCCGGTGCTTGGAGCCATTTTGGAGGACCTGCCAGCTTCGGCAAAGGGAATTTGCATCATCGAGGTGTATAGCCAAGAGGAGGAGCAGGACTTGCAGACTAAGGCTGACATGGACTTTATATGGCTCCACAACGAAAACCCTGAGAAGGGGAGTCGTCTGGCTGAAACGCTTAAACGGCAGGAGCTACCCGAAACCTCACGTTCCGGTTACGTAGCGGCGGAGTTTTCCACGGTCAAGGCGATACGCCATTACCTCCGCAAGGAGAAAAACTGGAAGCTAGGGGAACTCTATGCTTATTCGTATTGGAAAATAGGTGTCGCAGAAGACCAATCGGCCGCCGATAGGCGTCAAGAGCGAGCGGAAGCCAGTTGATCGCTTTGAGTTCATAAAGCTATGTGTGACATAGCGAAGATATTTGCAGTTTTCAACACTGCCGTTGGTCATGGCATGTATTGAAGTTTCGAAAGCCAAAGCACTAAAATTTGTGAACCTTCTTCGCTTCGCGGTAATCAGGTTGACGCGTTTTATTCTGTTGATATACCCCTAAACGCCCTAGCTAACCATCCTGATTTTCATTCTCCGTCGAATGGGAAATCGACACTGTTGTCTGAGATAAACACTTACTCTACATTAGTTTACCCGATAATTTCTCATAAGTTCTCGTTTTTTTCATGCCCCCAATTCCACTTCAATATTGGTTTTGTACGTTTGGCCCCGCATTTTGGCTGCTTCACATAGGTCTTCCTTCTGTTTAGGTAGGCGATGAGCTACTTTTGTCCCATCAAATAAAACAATATAGAACATGAAAAAACTATTCTTAACAATGATTGCAGGATTGGGATTTGCAGCAGTGGTGAACGCCCAAAGCACAGACAAAGGAACGGTTATCCTAGGTGGTAACGTTTCGTACGATTTTACAAAAGTAGTTGATCAAGATGGTAATAACCAGGGTTATGCGATTCTTCCAAACATAGGTTACTTCGTTCAAGATAACTTCGCTTTAGGACTGGGGTTTGGATATGCTGGAAGTACAGCTAAGAATTCTGCGGACATCAAAACCATCTCTGGTGAATTTGCCGTATCGCCCTATGCACGTCTTTACAGTGGCGATGGAAACGTTAAGTTCTTTGGTCAGCTTTCCGTTCCGATGGGATGGGGTACCAATAAAATTGATGGCGACAAAGTCCGTACGACAGAGCGTTATGGTGCCGCTATCTCGCCTGGTGTAGCGTACTTCCCGACTAGCAAATTGGGCATTGAGTTGTCTGTCCGCGGCTTGTACTATGAGTATAGCTCACAAAAGCCAGAAGGTGGTTCGAAAACTGGTGTCAATGAGTTCGGACTGAACGCAAACTCGCTGATGCCATCAATCGGAGTAAACTTCTACTTTTAATTTTGTAGTAGCAATTAGTTGATTGTGATTGATTTGCCCCAGACCATGCGTGATGGTTTGGGGCAAAATCTGTTAGGACAGCAGGTAATGCTTCATCAGGTTAAGCGGCACGAAAGGTTATTATTGGCTATTGTAGCTGTCTGTTGATATTGCTGTCCAAGTTGTTGATATTTGTAATATGCGGATTCGGTTTCCTCTCAAAGAGTTAGTCAGATACAGTGTGGTGCTATCGGCAGCCATCACGGTATTGGTGGCGCTCATGATCTACACGCAGGAGCTTGATTTGATGGCAGCCGTATCCCGGGCAATCATCAGTGGCATGGTGTTGCTTTTTACCTGTATGGTCAGCATCGCGCTAATTGTCCTTTTTGAGCTGCGGAATTTTACCAATTCAACCAGACACACACGATTGCGTTTTATTTTGGGTAGCCTAATCAATATCCTGATGATGCTATCCTATCATTTTATCCGTATTTGGAGCGAGCGCTACGGCTTGGTACCGGAAGGGCTACTGTACTCGGAAGGGATGGGACAACTCCAAAATTGGCAATGGTTCTTGTTGATATCGATTCCCTCGTTAATGGTATACGGATTGGTACACCTGTTGCATAACTTTATTTTGTTACACTACCTGAAAACCCAATCGGAGCTGGAAGTCTCGCGCTTGCGCTCCGTTAATGCCGAAACCACCAACCAACTGCTCAGACAACAAGTACAACCCCATTTTTTGTTCAACGCATTAAATGTGTTGAAATCATTAATTAAACAGGACCAGAAGACGGCCGAGGTATATCTGCTGAGGTTGTCTGATTTTTTGCGTACCTCATTCTCCAAGAATAAGAAAGGTATAGCGACGGTCAGGGATGAGGTCAAATTATGCCGAGACTATTTAGAGATGCAGAAAATGCGCTTTGGAGATGCTTTGCTTTATACATTTGAGGTGCCCGATTATACGCTGGATCGTACCCTGCCGTTTTTCTCACTCCAGCCATTGGCAGAGAATGCCATCAAGCATAATGAGCTGACAGACGAGAAGCCGCTGCACATCCGTGTTCTGGTGGAAGGCGATACCGTCAAAGTGGAAAACAACTTGCAACGCCTCTTGCGGGTAGAGGGCTCTACGGGCAACGGGCTGTCTAACCTATCGGAACGCTATCGGCTACTTTCAGGCAAGCAAATCCAGATACATGACGATGGCCAGGTTTTTTCGGTAACATTCGGGATGTGCTGAGGTTGGGTGGCAGCTGCCCTCATCGTAGCATAGGCTACGTAGCATGTAAAAATAAGGTAATATTGAATGAAAATCGTAATTATTGAAGATGAAAAGCTGACGGCCAAGGATTTGGAAGACGTGATTTTGGAAGTGGCCCCCGCCTCGCAGATTGTGGCAAAACTCTACTCGGTAAAACAGGCGGTCGACTACTTGAGTAAAAATCCAGCCCCGGACTTGATTTTCAGTGATATCCAGTTGGGAGATGGCCTGAGCTTCGACGTCTTCAAAGCAGTGGATACCCATACACCCATCGTCTTCTGCACAGCATACGATGAATATGCCTTGGATGCGTTTCGCCTCAATGGCATCGACTACGTGCTCAAACCTTTTACGCCAGATGCAGTTAGGGCAGCGTTGGAGAAATACAAGGAAATGTCCAACGTGTTTTCCAGCAGCAACCCCATTTCCATTAGCGAAATACAACAGATGTTGGAGGACATGAAGCCTGCCAGATCGACCAGTATCCTCGTTTACCACAAAGAGAAAATCATCCCTGTGAAAATGAATGATATCGCCGTTTTCTACATCGAAAACCAAGCGACACATCTTTTGAATTTTGAGGGTAAGACCTATTTTCTCAACAAAACCCTCGACCAAATCGAGCAATTATGCGGCGATGGATTTTTTCGTGCCAATCGCCAGTTCCTCATCAACCGCGCGGCGGTAACCGATGCATCACACCATCTTTCGCGCAAGTTTTCCGTCCGCCTCAATATTCCATTTGAACACACCATTACCGTTAGCCGAGAGAAACTAAGTGATTTTTTGGATTGGCTGGCACGGTAGTCTCCGTATGGATGTGTATTGTAGCAATCCAAACATTTGTGAGCTGACGTTGTTTTTACTCTGATATTATTAGGTAGTAGTTGTCAATATCTCTTAGTATAAATTGATTTTTGAGCGAGTTTTGGTTGTAATGAATCTCTTTCTCAATATTTGCATTCAGTTTTTTCGCGTTTTCAAAAATTTGCTTTAAGTCGTCAACTCTGAAAAAAAGTATAAGTCCATTTCCAACTTCTTTTTCTGAATTTAACATTGTTGGGTGTTCGTGGTCACCCCATGTATGTAAACAAAGTATAACAACATCTTCACTTGTCAAAATTTCAAAAGTTTGTCCGCCGTGTTGACTTTTGCAATTCAGCAAGTTTTGATAAAATTCTGAACTTTTCTTTATGTCTTTTACTGCGATTATTGTTTCTAATCTACTCATTCGTTTAGTGAATTTTAGTTACTTTCAAAATTAGATTTCTCAATTATCTTATCATGCTCAAAAGGACATTTTTTTAATATGATTTCATGGACAATGTCAGCTAACGGTTTGGCGCTTGGCGCAGTGGCTGATTTTCGTCAATGTCATTTTTCGGAAATAAATGCTGTGGCATCTATTTCAACCAAAAAGTCGGGGTTTGCCAAACCTGCAACAACAAGAACAGAAATCGCAGGAGGATTTTTCAAGCCGCCTAAAAATTTTTGTGAAATCTGAAATCCACTATATAAATCCTGTCCGTAAAGCGGTATATAGCCCATTATCCAGCATGGTTCCCATTGCGAGAACCATGCTTTTTTATTGATACTTCCCTAAATATCCGGCGCCAATGGTTATGGTCACGTCATCCATAACCGGGGTCGAGTCGTCGATACCCATAGTCTATTCGTCTATAATCAAGGTCTATTCATCCATGAGTAAGGTCTAATAGACTATAAGCAAAGTCTATTCGTCCATGAGCAAGGTCTAATAGACCATAAGCAAAGTCTATTCGTCCATGAGTAAGGTCAAATAGACCATAAGCAAAGTCTTTTCGTCCGTGAGTAAGGTCTATTCGACCATAATCAGGGTCTATTCATCCATGAGTAAGGTCTAATAGACTATAATCAAGGTCTATTCGTCAATGAGTAAGGTCTACTAGACTATAAGCAAAGTCTATTCGACCATAAGCAAGGTCTATTCATCCATAAACAAGGTCTACTAGACCAAAAGCAAAGTCTATTCGTCCATGAGTAAGGTCTACTAGACCATAAGCAAAGTCTATTCGTCCATGAACAAGGTCTAATAGACTATAAGCAAGGTCTATTCGTCCATGGACAAGGTCTAATAGACTATAAGTAAGGTCTATTCATCCATAATCAAGGTCTATTCGACTATAAGCGTTGACGAGT
This sequence comes from uncultured Sphingobacteriaceae bacterium, assembly GCA_964643235.1. Taxonomy (GTDB): domain Bacteria; phylum Bacteroidota; class Bacteroidia; order Sphingobacteriales; family Sphingobacteriaceae; genus CAYRGQ01. The sequence continues at coordinate 15,366 of CAZXSL010000061.1, forward strand.
CGAGGATAACCATTGGCGGCTAGACCATAACCG
>CAZXSL010000062.1:0-15280 GCA_964643235.1 uncultured Sphingobacteriaceae bacterium
AAAATCTACGGTCAAAATATGACCAGTGGCTTATTTATTTCATTTTTTGTATTTTAGCAGAGGTGTCGTCCTACATACGGCACCGCTCACTCACACGTTAACTATTCATACACCATGCTTATCCGGATTTACGAGGAAAACCCCAACGACAAACACATCCAACAGGTGGTAGACGCCCTGCGCCGGGGTGGGTTAATCATTTACCCGACTGATACGGTTTATGGTTTGGGGTGCGACATCAACAACCAAAAAGCCATCGAACGCCTTTGCGAATTGCGTGGACTAAAACCGGAAAAAGCCAACCTGTCGTTCATATGCCACGATCTAACCCATATTTCCCAATATACCAAACCCTTTGACACCGCTACTTTTCGGGTTCTCAAAAAGGCACTTCCCGGCCCGTTTACTTTCATATTCAATGCCAGCAACTTGGTGCCCAAACTGATGAGCTCCAAGAAAAAAACCGTCGGGATACGGGTACCCAACAATAATATCGCAAGGGAAATCGTACGGCAACTGGGTAACCCCATCGTATCAGCATCCATCCACGACGAGGACGAGGTTATCGAATACTCGACCGATCCGGAACTTATCTACGAAAAATACGGCGAGCTCGTCGACGTGGTTATCGACGGCGGCTATGGCGACAACGTGCCGTCCACCATCGTGGACACCACGGATGGCGAGTTTGAAATCCTACGTGAAGGGAAAGGGAACTTGGATTTGTACTTGTAAATGCCTGATTAAATAAAACACTTGAATTCCATGCAGATGGCACCATCACATCCAACGGTGAGATTTGTAGCATGAGGGCGGACACGGATAAACCAACCAGAGGCACCTATTCGCTGAGCGATTCAACCATACATTCGGCTTCCTGTGTGGGTAATAATGGATAGGGCTTGGTTCGTTTTACCCATCACGGCTCGACATTCATTGCCCGTTACCCCTGTATAGAACCCTGTTCGGTTAAATTCCGGAAACGATAGCAGGATAGCCACCTGTAGCGGCTATGGCAAGAACTTCATAATTTCATCCAGGTACGTACGCTCATTGGCTAGCCTTGGCACCTTATTTTGGCCTCCCAACTTACCGCGCGACTTCATCCAGCGGTAGAACGTTCCATCCGGCGCATGGTGGATGATCGGAAAGCGTAGCGCCATGTCCTTATAGCGCTTGGCATCATAATCCGAATTAATTTCCCTTAATTCCCGGTCCAGCACGTCGCAAAAACGGGTGAAATCATCAGGGTCGTGCTCAAATTCCACAATCCACTCATGGGCTCCAGTCCCTTCATCGCCAAAATACACCGGTCCGGCCGTATAATCCCGGACAATAGCTCCAGTCACTTCGCAGGCTTTGCTTAGGGCATCATCGGCGTTGTCTACGATTACCTCTTCGCCAAAAGTGTTGATATATTGCTTGGTTCGTCCGGTCACTTGGATACGATAGGGATGCAAACTGGTAAACTTAACCGTATCGCCCACCATATAACGCCATAGTCCGGCATTCGTACTAATTATCAAGGCATAGTTCTTCCCAAGCTCCACCTCCCCTAGCCCCAAGGTTTTTGGGTGCTCGTCGCGAATATGCTCCATAGGTAAAAACTCGTAATAGATACCGTAATCCAACATGAGTAACAATTCCTCGGAATCCGCTTGGTCTTGTAGCGCGAAATAACCTTCGGATGCGTTGTAATTCTCGAGGTAGTACATATTATCAGAAGGTATGAGCTTCTTGAATGTTTCGCGATACGGCTTGAAGCTAACGCCACCGTGGCTGTAGAACTCGAGGTTGGGCCATACTTCCAACAGGTTTTCCTTGCCCGTAAGTTCAAGCACACGGGCTGCCAGTACGACGTTCCAAGTAGGCACACCCGCTAGGTTCGTCACGTTCTCCTTGATGGTAATTTGTGCTGCCTGTTCGATTTTTTCTTCAAAATCGGGGTTTAGGCATACATTAATACCGGGGGTACGCTTAATTTCAGCCCATTTCGGCAGGTTTCGGATAATAATTGACGACAAATCGCCGTAATAATGGTCGGAATCGATCCCGATAATCTGTGAACTTCCGCCGAGTACGACCGACTTACCGGTCATGATTTTAGTATCCGGCCGGTTGTGGCAATACACGGACAACATGTCTTTACCCCCTTGGTAATGACAATCCTCCAACGCTTCGACACTCACGGGGATAAATTTACTCCGGTCGGAAGTCGTCCCCGAGGATTTGGCAAACCACTTGATTTCAGTAGGCCAAAGAATATTCTGTTCGCCTTTGAACATCCGGTCTACATACGGTTTTAGCGAGCTATAGTCTTGGATGGGTACCCTTTCTTTGTAGATCTCCGGAGTCAGGATCGATTCGTAATCGTACTTTTTCCCCCATTCGGTAGCTTGCGCCGTACTGATCAGGCTTTGGAACCATTCTTCCTGCACATCGTGCGGATATTTCATAAAAAGCTCGATCTGGTGGATCCGCTTTTTCATGATCCAAGTAAATATCGAATTGATCAGTGCCATAGTTGTGTCAGTTCCAGCTCCTAATTATAGCTTTTTTCTCCTTAATTCAAAATTGCGACCCAAATAAAACTTGCGTGCCACTTCATTGACCGCAATCTCCTCGGGTGTACCCGCCAACATGATTTTACCTTCGGCAAGCAAGTACGCCCTATCGGTTATAGACAGGGTTTCCTGTACGTTGTGGTCCGTGATGAGGATACCGATATTCCGGGTTTTCAACTTGGCTACGATGGTTTGTATCTCCTCCACGGCGATGGGGTCTACACCGGCAAACGGCTCATCGAGCAAGATAAAATTAGGGTTGGCTGCTAACGCACGGGCAATTTCCGTTCGCCGCCGTTCACCACCCGACAGCAAATCTCCCCGGTTTTTACGCACACGATGGAGGCTAAACTCAGTAAGCAATTCTTCCAGTTTTTCCATCCGTTCGGCTTTGTTTGGATAATGGATTTCCAATACGGCCATGATATTATGCTCAACCGATAACTTCCTGAAAACGGAAGCCTCCTGGGCTAGATACCCAATCCCTCGCTGCGCACGCTTATACATCGGGTCGTCGGTAATTTCCAGACCATCCAGGTACACGTGCCCATCATTGGGCTTAATCAACCCGACGATCATATAAAACGACGTGGTTTTGCCGGCGCCGTTTGGCCCTAATAAACCGACGATCTCACCTTGGGACACCTCGAATGACACATCATTGACTACTGTCCGTTGGCGGTATTTCTTGATGAGATGCTCTGCTTTTAAAATCATTGCTACGTAATGGCTATGGATATATTAGCGAAACCAAACATAAGGACTCTCGGTTAAAAACCGATGATATTTCATACCAATCCTGGCAAACATCGCACTTTTTCCAGTCAATTTTCATGCTTAGGCTCCCTAATTCCCTTTAAATTCATTTGGATATTCCTTTTTTCGCGCCACACGTTTTCTTCAAGTGTATAGCAAATATCGAAGGGCATACCGCTATTTATCCTATCCACATGCGATGCCAAGCCAAACCCGATGCAATTGAAAACGGCTGATTGGCCTTGCCTAACGGCCATCTTCAGGTGGTTGGTGCCAACGATGGTAGCGGCTCCGTATGCGGTTACCGAACGACTCAAAAATACGGGAGCCTCGTTGTATGGGCCGAAAGGCTCGAACTGTCGGAGCACCTTGAAAAAACGCCCATCGATTTCGTCCAACTGCAGAGTCGCATCGATCAGTATCTCTTGCTGCAACATTTCAGGCAAAATTCGCCTACTGACCACTTGCTCAAACCGTTGTTGGAAAAGCGGGATATTGGCGGGCTGCATCGTTAAGCCCGCCGCATATTTATGCCCCCCATATTGGTCGAGCAAATCACTACATTCGCTCAACGCCTCATAGAGGTCAAACCCCAGTACCGAGCGGGCAGACCCCGCAACCTGTCCGTTAGACTGGGTAAGGATAACCGTGGGTCGATAGTACTTTTCGGTCAAGCGAGAAGCCACAATCCCGATGACACCTTTATGCCAATCAGGTTTAAAGAGCACCGTTGTTTTGCGCATTTTTTGTGTTTCGTCGCTATCGATCATGGCAAGGGCCTCCTCGGTAATCCGCAGATCGACATCCTTGCGTTCGGTGTTTTGTTTGTCGATGCTAGGGCTATACGCTGATGCTTCTTGCAGGGTCTTTGCAATCAACAATTGCACCGCATCTTTTGCATGGTTGATCCTGCCGGCCGCATTGATACGGGGTCCTATCTGGAAAATGACATCATTTACCGTAAACTCCTTGACCCGCTGCGACGCCAATTCCATCAAAGCTTGCAAGCCACTAGAGGGGTTTGTATTCAGCTTTTGGAGTCCGAAATATGCAAGCACACGGTTTTCGCCTGTAATGGGGACGATATCCGATGCGATGCTGACAGCGACCAAATCAAGGTAACGGTAACATTCGGCTACATCCATGCCGTTTCGGCTAGCGAATGCCTGGATGAGTTTGAAGCCAATCCCGCATCCGGAAAGCTCCTTATAGGGGTACGCGCAATCTTCACGTTTTGGGTCCAAAACGGCTACGGCATCAGGCAGTACAGGCCCCGGCAGGTGGTGGTCACACACAATGAAATCCACCCCCAATTCACGGGCATAAGCTATTTTGTCCACCGATTTGATTCCACAATCCAGTGCAATGACCAAGGAAAAACCCTGTTCGACGGCAAAATCAATCCCCGCTTTGGATATCCCGTATCCTTCCTTATACCTGTCAGGAAGGTAGAAATCAAGTTTGCTGTGAAATTGCCTAAAAAACGAATAGGTAACAGCAACAGCAGTCGTTCCGTCCACATCATAATCGCCATATACCAGGATTTTCTCCTTGGCTCCTATCGCTTGTTCAATGCGCTCCACCGCTTTTTCCATGTCCCGCATCCGAAACGGATCATGCAAATCGTCGAGTGTAGGCCGAAAAAAATGACGGGCTTCATCAAATGACGTGACGCCACGATTAACGAGCAATTCGGATATAATCGGACTGACCCCCAGCTCCTTTGCTAGGAAACGGCTGGTTTCGACTGCTGCTTTAGGTACCTGTACCCATCTTTTTTGCATATCTTTGCAACGGCAATTAATGCGTAAAGATACGGTTTTGATCCGTTATTTCACTGAACAAACAAACTGCGGAGTGCACGACATGCTTCCCTTTCATAACGAAAACTACTTGGCTATCCTAGCAACAAGAAATAGGCGAGCAAATTCCCACTGGCTTATAGGTTGCCTAAATGTGATGTACTTCTATCCATTCAGCAATTTGCCCAGCTCGGGGCGGAAGGCAAAGGGGCGATCTGCACTCCAAAACACAAACTCAGACAAACATGATGCAGGCACACTCCCTATATGAGGGTTCTTTTTCTGTTGATACTTCTAAGAAATTCGTTCCGTTCGACCCTTCGGTGCATGACCGAAAGGATAGACCGGGCTCGTTATTTATCCACGTACACCCATTTTTGGTGGAGTCGCCTAATGGACTCATTCTATTGGATACGGGCCTTGGGTTTACCAACGACGAGGGCGGTTTGTTACTCCACGACAACATTCGGAAACGTGGATTTGATCCGGCAGACGTACGGTACGTACTGATGTCCCACCTGCATAAAGACCATGCGAGCGGCATGGTAACCGAAAGCGATGGCAGCATCCGCTTGGCGTTTCCCGAGGCTGAGTATGTTATCCAGCAAGGGGAATGGGAAAATGCCTACAGCGGGAACTCCGATTCGTACCAGACCGAAATATTCGACGTACTGCAACGCAGTGGCAACTTGCTACTCGTAGAAGGAGACGGAATCATCAACAATGAAATCAGGTATGAAGTATCCGGCGGACACACGCAATACCACCAAGTTTTCCATATTGAAACCGGGGGGGAGCATTTCTTTTTTGGTGGGGACGAAGCACCGGAGCCGGAACAGTTTTTCAGGAGTTTCGCTGCTAAGTACGACTATGATGGTCGCAAAGCGATGGAATTACGGGAACAATACTGGCAAGAGGGTGGACGTGACGGCTGGATTTTCCTGTTCTACCACTCAACGAATATCGCTGTGGGGCGCCCTGAGCAGAAGCCCGACGGCAGCTATAAAATCGTGGATGCGGCAACGGAGTGAGCTGTTACCGCATCCATTCATACTCTTCTTTTTTCGACTTCACGTATCCGGACTATCGCTAGAACGGATACGACAACCGATTGACCATGACACCGTCAAACTCACGAATCCACGTTTCGAAACCGTGTTGGCCTTCGGTGAGTCGAATAATCCGGGCACCGTTTTTTGAACGCTGGTAGGTGTTTGCACTACCTGAAAAACACCCGTAAGCCAAGGCGATGCCGTGGAAATCCACGAGGTAGTCGTTCACGTGGTCGTGCCCCACGAAGGTGCCAAGCACGTCGCCCGACTCGAACATAGCCGCATACATACCCGTATTGAGGAAAGGCGGGCATTCCGCCTCATAACGGACTCCCCGCCGCTTGTTTTTCAGGTTATCAAAAGCTTCGGTATATTCCGGCAAGGGGATATGGAAAAAAGCCAAGGCCGGCAAGGTATCGCCTACCGCCTCCTTATGCTGGGCACTCCGCTCCCGATACCACGACACTTGGTTGTGGTCAAACCAGCCGTAGCCTTTCAGCCGTTCATCACGGGAGTAGGCCTGGGAATCCATAGCGTATAGGATTGCGGCGGGTTTCCCGTTGCGACCCGAGACGGTCAAACTCGTATTGAGGTATCCGGAAACTCCTTCAAGCTGCACATCCTTATTGAGCACGAGGTCTTTAGAAGCCACATAGGATGCCACCTCCTCCCGGGTCAACTCCGACTCGTCATCGTGGTTTCCCAGCGTAACCAGGTACGGGATACCGCGTGATATGACCACGTCCAGCACCTCGTCCCAGCCCTTTTTGCTGGGTTTACTAACGACAATATCACCGGTAAAGACTACCAGATCCGGTTTAACCTCATCGAGTGTGGCCTCCATCATGGTAATGGAGCTTGCCGAATGGTTAACGCCAGCGCGGTAATGGATGTCCGTGAATTGTACTACCGTAAATTGACCTTGACGATTGAAAGCGAGCCCCTGTCCTACTGCTGGTAAAAACACAGCTGTCCCTAAAAAAGATAAAACGGTAAGGGCGATAGAAGCCAAAACGGTTCTCAAGTTTGTTTGCATGTTTGATTGGTTTTTTGTTGATAATTTCGTACCGGGTTGCTATGCGCATCATAACGCCTAGCAACCCGCACGCAAATCTAAACAAGTGCAACCGCTAAAGCAAATCGGGACTGCAGGACAGCATTTATTTGATTGCCACCGGAGCATCTAAGCGATAACTGCTCTGCTGGGTATATACGCGACCAAATCGATCTGTTGCTCGTACTTCGATGCGATGTTCGCCCAGAGGCAAGTTTGTTGGGATATTTCCACGCCATAAATGAGTACTATTAACCGGATTGGACGGCCGCCGACCGGCAAAGAGCGTATCGGTGAAATCCCATCGCATCACGGTGGCCATATAAGCCGGATCTGGCGCCACGGTGTATACCATCGGACGCCATTCGCCGTCATTAATACGGTATTCAACGGTATTACCTTCGTGTCCGAGGAAAAAGTTAGCGAAGATGCCAGCAGTCGTATTACGTCCAGCCGCAACGACCTGCGGATGGAAGAGCTCTATTTGGTAGTCTGCAGGCTCACCTGCCACCTTATAATCCAATTCGTATTGGTTGTCGTTTACTTGCAAGAACACATAACCGCGGGGGGTGCCATCACGCATGGTTGAACTTGGCACGCCTTGGGCACCAAACTCACCTGAATACCAATCACCGGAAGTGGTACCTGCGTTAAACTCATGGAAAGGCTGTGCCCCATGCCATCCGTCCTCAGGCCCATAGAAGTTATGAGTCTGGTAATGGGTATGGGCCGACATGGCCAAGACGTTGGGATAATCTTTCAACAGATCGAACAATCGCTGACGATCATCGGCACGAAACACATTCCCATTAACATGCCGAAGGGGAATATGGATAGACAGGATGATAAGCTTATCAGGGGATACATGTTTGAGGTTATTTTCGACAAAATCAAGCTGATCTTGACGGAAACCGCCCCAGTAGCCCTGACCATCCCGTGGATCCGGATATAAAATATCGTCCAATACAATGAAATGGGCATTGCCGTAGTTGAAAGCATAATTCGCAGGACCAAAATTTGCTTCAAACGTCTCATCCGACAGCGAGTCTGCTTCAACATCAAAATTAAGGTCGTGGTTGCCAATCACATTGTACCAAGGCACACCGACCTTACCGACAGCCTCGATATACGGCGGATGCAAAACCAAATCATCGCCCACCAAATCGCCTAAGCTAATACCAAAGGCGACATCTTCCACACCTTCCAGTTCAGCCACTATTCCCTGGTAGAAATAGCGTATCTCATCGAGATTATACGCTTGGGGGTCTCCAAATACCAAAGCGGTGAAACGCTCTGGCTCTTCATTAGCATATAAGCCAAAATCGACAGACTTGGGTAATTGACCCGTAGGTGCCACGCCTGGGTATTTTAACTCGGGCGAACCGTTCGGCTTATGGATATAATAGTATTGAGGTTGGTTGTGTTCGTTGACAGGTACACGATATCCTGACGGTTTTATCACAAACAAAATATTGTCATCATACACCGGAAGCTGGTACCTGCCGTTAGCATCGGTCAGTACCACATCCACGCCATTGCTGACCGCTACACCTGCGATCCCCTGTTCGCGCCTGTCGCGCTGGCCGTTTTCGTTCGTATCTTCATACACATAGCCTGTGGCCGTCGTTTGGGCAATCAGCGAAAAAACTGACATGATGCCCACAAGTGTCAACAAAATTTGTCTCATGGCAAAAAGTTCACGTTTAATTTAAGGATAGCTGTTAACTTGTCATTGTCACAAATCGGCAGGATAGGCTGTTTGTACGTTCTTTTCCCCACATCCCACCTTGCGAGCTTCACAAAGCTATAAAATATCGTAACATGGGCAAATTAAGTTATCATTAACAATCGGTTTACAAACCTATGTTAACCGTGTTTTTTGGCAAAAACACAAAACGGGCTTGGAAAGTCCATGCTTTCTAAGCCCGTTTTTAGATGTTTGACGAGTATCGTTACTTCGCCAAGGAGTTGATATACGCCGCAATTTTCAAGGCATCCGCCTTTGGCACATGCGTCATGGGCGGCATAGGTGCAGGATAGTCCGGCCAGTTGGATGGTTTGGGGTTGTAAATCAGCTCCACCATTTTCTCATCCGTATACCCTCGTTTGGCAATCTCGACATAAGGAGGGCCTACCTGCTTATCCGTTGGGTTATGGCAAGCAATACAGGTATACCTAGTCAGCAACCCTTCCACTTCCTTAAATGTGGGTGCTCTGGCTACGACTTGTTCTGCAACCACAGGAGTTGGCTTTTCAGAAACCTTGGTTGTTTTCGAAGCTTGAACCGGCTTGGCTTCCACTACAGGTTCCTCCACAATCTCTGGAATCGAGCTATCCTTGGTACTAACCTCGCCCATCGACAGCTTTTGTCCTTGTGGGATTTTGCTCAAGGTATAATACGCTGTAGGATGTAACAAGTGATAAGCGCTATCCCTATCGCGTACACCATCCAAGGAGATGGAATGGATGTAATTCGTTCTGAGGCTGTCGACGATGAATCGAGCGGTCAGGCCATCCGCCGAAACCTTAACTCCCCGAATCGGGTGTGACACCATGTCGACCAATGGACTACCATACACCGGATGGTACTTATAAGTAAAGCTCTCAACACGATATGATGCCAAATCTTCAGCCGACTCGATATCCACCGGCAACGTAAATTCGACCTCGAAGCCATCAGGACGCACTTTGATCGTTTTCATCTCGAAAGGTGTTTTACCTGTCCACTCCAGGCGTTCCAAGCCTTCGTTAGCATCTCCTGCAGAGCCCCATCCACGGTTGGTTTCACCAGCAAACAGTGATCCGTCCGGTGCCCAGGCTACCCGCAACACCCCAGACCGAAATCCGCTACGGAACGCGATGGCAGCCCCTTGCAAAGTACCTTCCACTTCTTCCAGCATCACGCGTGACAACATACTCATCCCTTGGTCGGCTACTAGCACCTGGCCTTCAAAAGGCCCGAAATTACCTTCGGGAATGATAATCGGCTCGGCATTGGAAATACCCAGGATACCATGGGGAAGCCAAACGGCGGGAAGTTTGTAATCGGGGATTTCCAGACTTGCTTCGTACGGTGTCTTGTACACTTCGTCCACGACATTTTCTGGCTTGATATAACGCCCTTGTTCGTTTTTGATCCGTCGCTCGTCCATCTTGGACAGGAAATCGTCAAACGTATACCGCAAAGGCGACTCAGGATGATCGGTCCACGCTAATCCTGCGGGGTGCCCCATAAAATCGCCTCTCTCCACCTCCCATAGACCACCGGAAGGGATCCAGTCGCCTTGGTTTTCGGTATAGAACAGACGGCCGTTGAGCATGCCAGGGCCAGCCGGCGAACGTACACCTGTAGCCCATGGGGTCAACTTGCCTTCTTCAGTCACATTGAATATCCATCCCCGCCACGGCACACGGCTTTCGCCACGCCACCATTCTTCATCGCCAAAGGCAACGTTGCCCGTCACGAAAAAGGATCCGTCAGGTGCAACGACCGGGCCGAAGGAGTACTCATGGTAGTGCCCGGAAAGCGGCCATGCGTGGATTGTTTCGTACACGTCGGCCTTCCCGTCATTGTCCGTATCAATCAATTTGGTCAATTCGCCACGCTGGGCGCAGTAAAGTGCTCCATCTTTGTATGCCAACCCTAAAATCTCATGCAAACCTGTCGCAAAATGCCTAAAATACGGGTTCGGACTGGTCGGGTTCTCCACGATGTACACTTCGCCGCGGCGTGTACTCAGCGCTAGGTTTCCATCGGGCAGCATCGCCAATCCACCTACTTCAAGTATAATCCCCTCCGGTGTTCTTACTCGTTTAATTTCGAAATAGTCGGCTTCTTTCGGGCTGTCTTGCGCCATCAGGCAGTAATCTGCCACGAAAAGAAAAACAACCGTGGCGAGTATCCGTTTTATATTCGTTTGAATCGTTTGTATAGTCATGATGAGCAGGTTTAAAAAATGATGGAATAACGTACACTTCCGCGGACAGGGATTAACAGTTCCTTGCCGTCTTGGTAATCGCGGATGAAAGGCTTGTCCTTCCCACTGTCATCCAGCCTGATAAACCATGATTTATCCTCGATCAGATAGACGCCATTGCCTTGCTCCTCGATGGTTGACCCTGTTGCCAACTGCAAGTACAGGTTATCAGGCGTATTGGCGACCTGTATGGTACGGGTTAAACCCTCGCCATGAGGTAGCGGAACGATCTGGTCATCTACCGTCGTACCGTGCAATTCGTAGTGGAACGTCGGCCGTTCTTGCTTGTCCAAACGGTATCCTTTGGGTCGGTATCCGGTGCCCGATGTATCACTTGGCCAAGCTGCGTCTCTAGACGACAATTGGGCTATCGCCAGACCGGGCTTACCAAAATAGATGGGGCTACCCATAACCCGAGCGGTGCCATTACCCCGGCTGTGCCACATCGGTGTGGCGTCCAGAAAATCCCCTCTCCAAGCTTGCACCAAGGTTCCGTGGTCCATATCATAGGTATAATGTACTTGCTGCGGATGGCCTACCGATACCGCATGGACAACCCGGATACCACCCGGAATATCCATAAAACTACGCAGTACCCGTGTCGTTTCAGCATCAACCAAAATAGGATTAGGCTGGTTGCCTCGCTGAGGCCGTTGCCCGGCCTGATCGAAATCCGGTTCGCTCACTTTGATATCCCGGAAAGCGATTGCCCCATCAATAGAGCCGAAACGAATCGGACCACGTGCTTGTTCGCTCACTCCAGTTCGCGGCCGCAATTGTATGTTTTCGTGGATGGTCACACCATTGAGTTCTGCCGAAAGCAGGCGGGCAGGAACGGTCTTGACACCATTCTGGTCAAACTCGGCAGCTTTAAAAACCAGCTTCAGGGTTTGCCACAAGCCAGGCGCCTTGCTTACTTGCTGACGAGGAGCGTACCCCAACACACCACCATTACTGAAAGCGGTGGGATACAAATCGCCTTGCCCATCGTTAAGGGTAATGTCATATACGTCCTGTAAGGATATTAACGCTGTGCTTCCTGCTGCCACGAGGTATTCGAGTTCCAACTCAACATTACCGTATTCGGCTGTTGTAACTAAATCTTCTACCACAACTCTCCGCGCTGGAACGTGGGCGAGCACACCACTTCCTGGACGTACAGTTAGTACTTGGGGTTTGGCAAAATTCAAGGATACATCCCCCACCTCTTGCCATCCTTTAGCAGGCTTCTCGAATGCCTGCAGATTAAGTTGGCTTTGTGACCATGCCTCTTGGATATCCATCATGTATAGGAGCGACATGACGCCCAATAACGCACTAAATGGCCTAAAAAAACGCTTCATCAAAATTAAATTATGGTTATAATTCATTCATTAAGTGCGCTAAGTTAAAATTAATCTTGCTATTCCCAATGAAATTAAAACGTTTTAGCCGATATTAACATTTTATTTACGAATGTGGCTACAGTCTGAAGTGCGATACGCTACCAATCATACCGTCGTAGCCACCATCGGTTACGTCTTTACCTCCCCAGAGAAAACAGGCAATCTTCAAAGGCTATCAAGCGTGTAACTTCGTTGGGCTACCTACTGCAAACCGATCGTTACCCAGCAGAGAACGGGCATGGTCAATCCAGAAACCCCACGCAACAGGTTCATTTACCTGTTAAAATATCTTCTCAAATCACAATAAAAAAACTTACATTTGTAGAGACACCGGGTTAGCGCGAGCGCATCCACTGTGCGGTTATATTGCGTTATATCCCGGTTTATGCAATGCTTACACATTTTTTCTCGTGTTTTTCATCAAAGTTCTGAGGATAAATTAAAAACGTAATGTCAATTGTAAGAGAATCGGATCTGATCGGTATCGGCAAAAAATACCAGATCGAGACACAAGCTGGCGACAACATGGTCATTGTGATTCATGACGACGGCTTGCGCGAGCTTTATCGCTATGATGAGGAGGAAAGTGAATCGAAATGCGTGATGACCCTATCCGACGAAGAATCGCGTCAGGTTGCGGGCATCATCGGGGGACTATCCTACAAACCTAAAGCACTTGAAACTATAGAAGTAGCCTTAGACGACCTCATTATCGAGTGGTACAAAGTGGAAGAAGGGACCTCCAGCTTGGGGAAAACCGTTGGCGAACTGGAAATACGCCAGCAGACCGGCGCATCGATCATCGCTGCCATCAAAGACGGCGAAAGCATCATCAACCCGGGCCCTGATTACACCATTGCCGCAAACACCACCTTGGTTATCGCGGGCAAACGGAGCCACATCAAACTATTCAGGGAGCTCCTTGCATAGGCAACAAAACAGTTTAGGTTCAAATGATATCACATACCCTCATATTTGAGATCGGGATTGCGGTCGGATTGGTTGCCCTTGTCGGCCTCATTTCCAACAAACTTCGGTTTTCCGTCATTCCATTTTTCATTTTGATCGGTATGGTGCTTGGCGAGCATGCGCCAACATGGGGGATAGTAGACCTCTCTTTTTCAGAGAGTAAGCCCTTCATCGATTTTATGGGACGGTTGGGTGTATTGTTCCTTTTATTTTACCTCGGCTTGGAATTTTCAGTAGGCAGACTGATCAGGTCGGGCAAATCGATCGTCACCGGGGGGACGGTTTACGTCATGCTCAACTTCGTGTCGGGCTTGCTGATCGGGTGGATGATGGGACTGCCGTTCAAAGAAATCATGGTCATTTGTGGGATTATGACCAGCTCTTCCACGGCGATTGTAGCCAAAGTACTGACGGACCTGAAGCGTACGGCCAATCCGGAAACCGAGGTCATCATGGGTATGATCATGTTTGACGACCTATTTATCGCCATGCACATCTCGTTCCTATCCGGACTCATCCTCACCGGGAGCAGTTCCTTCTGGATGGTAGCGGGTACGTCTTTATTAGCTTTAGGATTCATCCTAGCTTTCCTGGTTTTGGGACGCAAGCTTGTACCGGCCATAGACAAGGTACTATCCGTCAACTCATCCGAAATATTCATCCTTGTCATTTTCTCGCTACTCTTTATCGTGGCCGGCTTTTCCGAGACCATCCACGTAGCCGAAGCCATTGGTGCATTGATGGCCGGACTTGTACTTGCCGACTCGAAATACATCAAGCGCATCGAACAGATGGTCTTGCCTTTCAAGGACTTTTTCGGGGCGATGTTTTTCTTCAGCTTCGGGCTATCCATTGATCCCACCACCCTCGGCGGAGCAGTCATGTGGGCGTCCATAGCCGCTGGCGTCACGATTCTGTGTAATCTGGCTTCGGGATATTTTGCGGCACGATTCTCGGGTTTGAAAAAGAAAACGGCATTCGATATCGGTTTTACGTTGGCCGCCCGCGGCGAATTCTCCATCATCATGGCCAATATAGGCAAGGCAGGAAAACTCTTGCCCGTTATCCAGTCGTTCGTTGTTGTCTACGTGCTTATCCTATCCATCGTGGCACCTATTCTAACCAAGGAATCGCGGAATATCTGGACGTTTATCTTCGGGAGAGATAAAACCGAACGTAAAATCGTAAAAAAACTGAGTGATCTGGAGGGTCAGACCGGATCGACCGACACTACATGAAACCGAGCTCAAGCTGGGCTTCTTCACTCATCATACTGCGATCCCAAGGCGGATCGAATGTCAACTCTACCAAGGCCTCTTTTACCCCCTCTACCTCAGCCACTTTCTGCTGCACCTCATCCATAATCTGCCCCGCCACCGGACAGGCTGGCGCCGTTAGTGTCATGACTACCTTGGCCGTGCCGTCTTCCTTGGTTATAATCTCGTATACCAAACCCAATTCACAGATATTGACCGGAATCTCCGGATCGTACACCGTTTCCAATGCCTCCTTAATCGCCGGCGCGATATTTAGTTTATCCAGTATAATCATTGTATTACTCCTTTCGTAAGTGTTTATACAAATTTACGAATTTTATTACGGATGTGGGAATGGGTAAGGAAGAGCGGAGGCCGAAGATTTAGGATATAGGAATGCCTTGCGGTTCTTTATAGTATCTGGGGCTCTTGAGGGTAAAACCACAAATTTCTGTTTTTCAAATG
>CAZXSL010000063.1:0-15229 GCA_964643235.1 uncultured Sphingobacteriaceae bacterium
AAAGAAAAGCAGGAAGTACATAGAATGGCTTATTAAGGGAACACAGGAATAATAAAACACAGGAATAATAATCGATTGCACCTGCATAGAGCGTCCCGACTGCTGTCGGGAAGGTCATCGGTTCGAATCCGATAATCTCCACTTCATAAGAAAAATCCTGGCTTAGGTAGGGATTTTTGTTTTTATACGCCTGTCACAACCTTTTGATCGCCAAGGATGATAAGCAACAAGTATATATTGCTATTCAATAAATATTTGTTGCTTATCGTATTTTACTTATCGCAGCAGTTCCCCCGGCACAGGCTTCTCCAATAAATATTGATAATAAAACCGGGTACGCTCAGCTTGATCATACGCCACTTTGGAACGGTTCCATCCGTGGCGGCTACCCGGGTAAATCATGAGTTCAAAAGGCACATTACGATCCGTCAGCGCATCAACTAGCTGCATCGTATTCTGCATGTGCACGTTATCGTCCATATCACCGTGCATCAGACGAAGTCCCCCTTTGTATTGGTCTACGTACGTCAATACCGAGCCTGCTTTGTAGCCTTCGGGGTTGTCCTGCGGGGTATCCATAAAGCGTTCGGTGTAATGTGTGTCGTATAGCTCCCAACTCGTTACTGGCGCACCCGCAATACCATAATCGAAATAATCTGCCCCCTTTGTCAAGGCCAATGCCGTGATGTATCCTCCGTAGCTATGTCCGGTAATCAACAATTTATCATCCGCTACCCAAGGCTTGCTTTTCAACCATTTGGCAGCCGTGATGTAATCAACCATTTCCCAATGGCCCAGGTTTCGGTGCATCAGTGCAACACCTTCCTTACCAAAATGACCGGAAGCCCGATGATCGACGCTAACCTGTATAATACCTTCGTTTGCCCAATGCTGATTAGCCGTACCTTTCCACGTGTTACGTACCGTCCCAGCATCCGGCCCTCCATAAATACTGAATATAACCGGATAAGCTTTGCTTTCGTCGAAATCCGTCGGCCAGGTAATCGTTGCTGGCAGATCGTAACCATCCGGCGTAGGGATGGTAAACATTTCGGTTTTGGCGTAGATATAATCATCGAAATCATCGGCTTTACTATCGGCTATCTGCTTGACAAAACGCCCATTGGTATCATACAACGCTATACGGGGCGGCGTGCTTACGTTCGAATATGTCGTAATAAAGTACTGTCCATCAGGCGATAACTGCACTTGGTGAGTAAAATCACCAAACGTCAAACGCTTCAAGTTATTTCCCTCATAATCAACACGGTACAAATCCACTGTAGTCGAATGCTCCTTACGTGCGGTAAAATAGACAACCTTGTTCTTCTCATCCACATGCTCGAGCTGGGAGACCTGCCATCGTCCAGACGTGAGCGCATTGACTAAGGTACCATCCAGTCGGTACAGGTAAAAATGAGCCCAACCGGTTTTATCACTTTTCAGAATATAGTGCTTATTATCTTTCAGATACTCAATGCGTCCACTATGGCTCAGGTCGATCCACTCCTTTTGGTATTCATCGTAAATTTCTCTTTTGCTTCCTGTTGCGGGGTCGACCTCGTAGAACTTCAAGTTGGTTTGGTCCCGGTTCATCCATTGCACCATCAGGTTGCTGCTGTCGTAGCTCCAGTATGGCTGGCCGAAATACTGGTCATCCTGTTCATTAAAATCGGCCCAGACCACGTTTCCACCCACCACAGGCACAAAGCCAACCCGTACCGTCGGATTCGGATCCCCGGCTTTGGGATAGCGTGTTTGTTCCAAATATCCGTGTTGACCCGTCGATCCATAAATCGGAAACATCGGCACCTGTGTATCATCGAAACGCATAAACGCCAGTTGGCGGCTATCCGGCGACCACCAGAATGCCCGATAACGTGACGGGCGACCTAAAATCTCCTCGAAATAAACCCATGAGGCCCATCCGTTATAAATAACATCCGTAGCGTCACTCGTATAGCGGATTTCCTGCCCATCAGCCAGCCGTATGGAGTAGAGGTCATGGTTGCGGGTAAAAGCCACGTATTGGTTATCGGGCGACAAGGTCGGGTTCCGCTCCTCCACCTCAGGCGAATGGGTAAGCCTCCGTAGGGCGGCATCGCCTTCACGTACGTACAAATCGTTATCCTTGGAGACAACCTCCACATCACTGCTCGGAGGCGGGACGTACAACCCACGCTCACCCGTCTTAATATGGACTTGGTAGCTCTTCCCTTCGCTTGCATCGTATTCGATGTAATGGCTATTGTCCGCCCAGCCTCGTACCGAATTGATGGACTTTGTCAAGGAGGCCTTCCTTCCGAGGGACTGCTCCAAATCCAATCGCTTGGTTTGTCCGATTAATGGGCCAGCAGATAAAATGACGAAAGCACAAATTAAGGATAAAGTTCTTTTCATAACTCAATACGTTAAGGATAACTGGGCTAAATTAGTAATTTATCACCGAAACGAATATTAGAGAATATGCAACAATATCGTGGAAGTAAAAATCCATAGCCGAAAATGCCATGATTTTTGGTTTTCCTAATTGTAATTCCTAATTATAAACACTAAATTTGCTGTCATGAAGTGGTTATCTCGAATAGTATCTGTGCTATCATTGGTCGTTGTTTTGTCAGCTATCGCTCCACAAACAGCTACAGCTCAATGTGCTATGTGTTCACTAACTGCCCAGAACGCAACGGAGCACGGAAACCAACAAGGAAAGGGTCTTAATAAAGGTATCATGTTCTTGCTGGTCATCCCTTACTTGGCCACAGCAGGTATAGGCATCCTTTGGTATACCAAATTCCGTGCAAAAAAGTCGGTCAAAATGGACGACAAGCCCATCACACTCAATTAGTCTTTTATAATTACGTCGGCTTGATCCCGACATTATTTTGATTACCATGGCTAAGCGTACGTCGAAGTTCAACGCATTGGTCAATTACAAATGCCCTAAATGCCGCATCGGCAAAATGTACACGGGGCGTACTTATAGTATTCGGAATAATAAAGAAAGGACCCTGTGTCCACATTGCGGGTTTCGGTTCCAAATTGAGCCAGGGTATTTTTATGCAGCCATGTACGTCAGTTATGCAATGGTCGTATTAGAAATACTCTTTTTCATCTACCTGACATACCAAATAACACAGAGCGAGTCCATTGCAGTATACATTGCCGTCGTCGTGACAACCATCCTCGCCCTTGCACCATTCAATTATCGGTATTCCCGGCTTCTCCTACTTCATTACCTGACCCCAAAGGTAAAATACGACCCCAAATATGAAGCGTTA
Source organism: uncultured Sphingobacteriaceae bacterium (assembly GCA_964643235.1). Taxonomy (GTDB): domain Bacteria; phylum Bacteroidota; class Bacteroidia; order Sphingobacteriales; family Sphingobacteriaceae; genus CAYRGQ01. Next base: position 3,279 of record CAZXSL010000063.1, read on the forward strand.
ATCAAAGAGGAAGAACGAGATCCGGAATAATAAATTATCCAATCTGCTGCATAAGGCTATCGAAATAAACGACCTTTCCTTCGTGGTTATCATTGATTTTGGCGTGCAATAACGCTAAGTGCTTAGTTTGGAAATCAGCAACTACGTCTGAATTGGCTGCCTCCAGTTGCAAACTAAACGTAATGCCCTCGTGTGGTGAATCAAGCAGTTCCAACAACCTGACTGTCAAGCCGGACTCCCTTGCGAATTCCACTTGGCTAACAAGCAAAGAACGAACGGCCGTGCCCTCACTTTCTTCGACAATAACGGATACATTATACAAATACATAGGGCGAAGATAAAAAATATCAAGCAGTATCGTTGTGTAAAACGAATAGGGGGTAAACGACAAACATGCAACGTTCGGCAAAGAAAGTCATTCGGCATCTTTATGAAATTATCATCAATGGAATTCGATAAGCACCGTCGCTAAGCCGTTGTGTTCCTTACCTTGCTCCCACCGTGGACCCTTCAGAAGGATATCCATCGCTTTTTTAACTAATGCAGGGTTCGTCGTATGCTCCAACTGGGGGCTTATAGGTTGGCCACCGACACCTATCTTGAATTTAAGCGTAACCATACCTGTGCCTTCCGATGCATTTGTCTCTTGCTTCACGTACCGGTCAAACTCGGTCCATCCGCCTATAGGCCTTGGCTTTCCAGAGGTTGTATCCCGCAAACGCTCAAAACCCAAATTCGGATAACCACGATCCATACCTAAGGAGCTACCGCGGACGGATGGTGTGGTGGCCAAGAGCACAACAAACGAATCATGCCGGGGTATACCCACCGTCTGGATTTGGTAACCGGCGGATGCCAATGTCAAACTATCTTGATTGTCGGGCAAAACCAGACTGAATTTCCCATCAGCTCCACTTTGAGTATACAATTGCTTGTTCACACCCAATATCGACACACCCGATAGTGGTTTACCGCTATCTTTTTCGCGTACGACACCTGATACTTCCCGATACAGGGAAGGAACGGCTTGATTGACCGGCAAGCTCCGGATGGACATGGACAGGCGCTTGCCTTCGTTTGCCCCAATCGCTGAGCGCCCTGCCAACAGTGTGGTTTCAGCACGTGCCATCCCGGCGACATCGTCATCCGACCTGTTTGCTGATGGTACGTGTGGTATCAGAACCGCATCAATATCATAATCCGACGGCACGGGTTGCGGCCGGGTTATAGATGCTAACTTATCTTTGGAAATTCCACCTTTGGCGTAGGCGGGTCTGCTCACTCTGCGCTCCATCTGTCGCTCCACTTCAGCACCCGCTGGGTCTTGCGATGGCGTTTCGCCCATTTCAGCTGCCACAAGTTCTTCCGCTCCATACTCGTCCTGCCGATCGAAATTAGTAAGCACCTCATTATCTGGCTTCATGGGGGCCATGGATTCGGGCATAGGACGCCAAACCAAAAAGACCCCGATACCCGCTACCAACAATATCGATGCTGCTGCCGCCCACTTTCCCCACGCCGGAATCCATGTCCTGACCTTTCCCCCCTGCCCTACATGCTGTTCAACACGGCGACGAATTTCATCAAGATTAGCCCGATGTATTGGTTCACTACCCGCCAACTCCAGACCCGTCATCAAATCCATGAGGATGGGATCATCTTGAGCCTGTCGCTCCAGCTCGTACATCTCCCGTTCCCCCAAATCGCCGTTGAGGTACTTGCGTATCCGCTCGATATCGTATTTCGTACTACCCACGACGCCCCTCCATACAAATTTTCAAGTTCCGCTTCCCGTTCTGGATATAACTTTTCACTTCCTTCATACCGTATCCGGTAATTTCCGCTACCTCCTTATAACATTTTTCTTGCAGGAAAAACAAATCGATACTTCGTTTTTGCTTTTCCGGCAACTTCTCGACACAGGCTTCCAATGCGGATAATTCCCGCTCTTTCTCCTCGGGGTCACTATCCTGATGCAGGTTTGCCGGAAATTCCACAAATTCTTCGATCGAAATGTGCTGTTTGTTTTTCTGAGCACGCAGCCGCATCAAGCAATGATTGCGACTTAACACGTATAACCAACTCCCGAACTCACGTATTTCTTGCTTATTAACCTTGACCGTGAGCTCCTCGAATATCTGCATGACCGCATCCTTACTGTCTTCGGCATCCTGCAAGTATCGATAGCAAACGTAATACACCATTTCGGAATGGCGTTGAAATAAATCGCCCAAAACGGCCAAATCGCCCGTTTCGCTATAGCGCGCGAGCAATACCGCATCCGAATCGGGCTTAGGTTGCGTTATCGTCTTGGATCCGTTCATTCCGTGCCGTGAAATTAGGCTTTTTTAAAGTTTTATGGAAATTTTAATCCATTTGCATCCTTCTCCAAAAATCAAAATGATGAAACTATTGAGCGTGATATTGATGCTTATTCTGGGCCTAGGCAGCGCGGAAAGCAACGAAACAAGAACAATCAGCGGCAAGGTCTTAGACCAACATGACAACAAACCGCTGCCCGGTGTGCAAATCAACATCAAGGGAACATCCATTACCACATCAACAGATGCGCTCGGCCAGTTTGTACTGGTGGTCGGTAAGCAACACCAAACTTTACTGGCCACACATAATGGGTATGTAGCTGCCGAAGTGCCCTTAACCCAAGCAAACCGCTATGAAATTCGACTGACGAGAACCGTGTCCATCTGGAACGAACTTGCTACCATCGAACGCCAGCAACGCGTCGAGGCGACAAATGCAATGCTTGCGCATGACCACCAGCGCGGGCGGTCGTTGATGACACTAATGCCCGTACCTCGACTACCGGGACAAAGCGTCGAGTCGTACCAAAGCCTGTCAGAAAACAAGTTTTTCTATCCGACTCAGGAGCCACTGTCAACCTTTGCCGTGGACGTCGATGCTGCGTCATATAGCAATGTCCGCCGCTTTATCAATGGTGGGCAGTTGCCACCCGAGGATGCCGTACGTATCGAAGAGATGATCAATTATTTCCAATACGATTTGCAATCGCCCCGTAATGGCGAGCCCGTAGCCATTCACACCGAACTATCAACCGCACCGTGGAATCAAAAGCACCGCCTGCTGCGAATCGGATTAAAAGCCAAATCAATGGAAACCGACCAACTACCCCCATCCAACCTCGTATTTTTGATTGACGTATCCGGCTCCATGGCTGGCGCAAACCGGCTACCATTGGTCAAAACGTCAATGAAAATGCTTGTTGACCAATTGCGTGACGTGGACCGAGTTGCTATCGTAACCTACGCTTCGACCGCAACTCTGCGTCTGGAAAGCACGTCCGCCAGCGAAAAAACAAAAATAAAAGATGCCATCGATGCGCTGGAAGCAAGCGGTGCTACTGCGGGTGGCCAAGGTATACGGCTGGCATACCAAACCGCACGCCAGCACCTACTACCAAATGGAAATAATCGCGTCATTTTGGCTTCAGACGGGGACTTCAACGTCGGACCGTCTAGTGACAGCGACATGGAAACCTTGATCGAAAGGGAACGCCAAAGTGGTATTAGCCTATCGGTACTGGGGTTCGGAATGGGTAATTACAAAGACAGCAAGTTGGAACGTTTGGCTAACAAAGGACACGGCAATTATGCGTATATCGACAACATCTCGGAAGCACGAAAAGCCATGGTAACCGAGTTTGGTGGCACCCTGTTTACCGTTGCCAAGGATGTCAAGATTCAGGTAGAATTTAACCCCGCAAACGTACTAGCCTATCGGTTGATTGGCTACGAAAACCGGATGCTGGAGAAGGAAGACTTCAACAACGACCAAGAACTGGGCGGGGATATGGGAGTCGGCCATGTCGTAACGGCACTGTACGAAATCGTGCCCGTCGGCACCGATGACAGCTTTATCGGCTCCGTCGACCCGCTAAAGTACCAGCTTGCTTCGACATCTGCCAGCAGCAAGTATTCCGGCGAATTAGCAACCGTGAAGTTCCGCTACAAAGAGCCCGATAGCGATGTGAGTAAGTTGAAACAAACCGTCGTTGCGAATACCCCCTTAGCTTTAGATAAAACCAGCAATGATTTCCGGTTTGCGACGGCGGTGGCCGAATTGGGTATGTTGCTCCGCCGTTCGCCCTACAAACAAGACGCTAGCTTCGAAAAATTGATAGCGAGGGCCCAAGCAGCTAAGGGCGACGACAAGGAAGGGTATCGAGCCGAATTTGTCACCCTCGCCGAAAACGCACGGCTGCTAGCTATTACAAATAACTTGGCCGGCACCACACCATAGGAAATAAAGAACTTACTTCTAAAAATATGAACACCGGGGCTGTCTCAAATAATCGGACCCGTACTTGGATTTCGAAACATCGCCCGAGTGCATAAAAACGGGCTTCGACGTCGCCTGACAAGAATAGAAATTGGCGAGACAGCCCCCCTTATTGAACTACGATAAATGTCCCCATGGTAGCTAACAATCTACATCCAAAAACCCGTCAAAAAGGAGTGCATACGTAAAGCACACATTAAGCACATGTAAAGCACTGTTAGTGCACTATGAATGCACAAACAAAAAAGGTGAAATTATGCACGATACATACGAGACAAAAAAGCTGACTCACAGTTCCAGCAACGGCCTCAAATTACCAGAACTATCAGCTGGCACTCCCTCACATCTCCGCGACACGACGCTGAACCGACTTAGATGAGGGAGAATAGAAATACGTCGACCGCCTAATGACTAGTAAAACAAGTGGATAACCAAATATTATCCCTCATCGTCTTTGGCAGGTAAGGGCTGATTTTCATAACTTTGTATTATAACAACAAGGAACTCACCCATGAAAAAGACACTAACCGATAAGCAATGCGTAGAATTGCTTACCCTGCTGCAAGAACGATTTGAGCAAAATGTCGACCGCCATAAAGGAATCCAATGGCAATCCATCGTGTCCAAACTGGAAAGCCAGCCCGAAAAATTATGGTCGCTCAACGAAATGGAAATGAGCGAAGGCGAACCGGACGTGGTGGGCCAAGATTCCAAAACAGGCGAATATTTATTTTTCGACTGTTCAGCTGAAAGTCCCAAAGGCCGACGCAGCCTCTGCTACGATCAGGAAGCCCTGGATGCACGCAAACAACACAAACCCAAACATAGTGCGATAGGCATGGCGACGGAAATGGGTATAGACGTGCTAACCGAAGCACAATACCATGAACTTCAGAAATTTGGAAACTTTGACACCAAAACATCCAGTTGGCTTGCATCCCCCTCATCCATCCGAGAACGTGGCGGTGCAATATTCGGCGATTGGCGCTATGGACAGGTTTTCATTTACCACAACGGTGCCGAATCGTATTATGCCGCCCGAGGGTTCCGGGGTTGCCTGCGAGTATAACCCCTGCCATCGACACAGACTACCCCCCCTCGGAGTGGACGAAAGTCAGCATACGCTTGATTTTGCTTGATCCAGCTGACGTAAACTCATAGAAATCAGCAAATCGGATTCTACCTTCGACAAACTCCATCACGCCGTGGGCACTAGCATCCTTGCCGTGGGTAATAATTTGCTGTATATTCAACTTTCGAGCTTTGATACTTCCCATCCCCTTCAATGCAGTCTGGATTTCAGCGGTTCCACTCCAAGTATTATCTCCAACTACTTCCCAGATCGCCCCAGGCGAGAGGAAAGCCAAAACCCCTTCAACATCTCCATGGGCAAAGGCAATATTAAAATCCAGGATTATTTTCTTTTTAGGGGCATTCCCGCAGTCATTTGGGTATTCTAAATCAAGCATTTTCCAATTCTTCTATGATAAGTTTCTTCATTTTAAGCATGGCGTCAAAGGCTTTCTGGGCATTCGGACTATCGGTCATCAGCCAAGAAATATGGTGGGGAACAACCTGCCAATGTACACCATAGCGGTCGCGGCACCAACCGCAAGGCAGCTCGGCACCACCATGGGTAAACCCATTCCAATAGTGATCGATTTCAGCTTGATCAGCACACATCACGCTCAACGAAATCGACTCATTGAACGTAAAATCTTGTGTTACCCCACTATCCATGGCGGCCATGGCGAAATCAGCGATCTCAAATTGAGCATGGACAACCTGCCCCTTGAATTCACCTTCAGGGTAACGCATAATTCCATCCGTTTTAAAATCCGCAAACAGCCCCTCATAGAAACCGAGCGCCTGTTCACAATTGCCTTGCTGTTTGCCACAAAACATGAGCGTGGGAAGAATACGCTGTTGATGCACATCCGCCAAATTCCCAAGATAAAGTTGCCAAGTGAAACCATACTTGTCGGCCACCCAGCCGTAATAATCACTCCACTCATAGCTACCTAGCTCCATATAGGTCTTGCCTCCGTCGGAAAGTTTCGCCCAGATAGCATCTATTTCTTCCCGTGCCTCACAGGTGACCATAAATGAAATTGAGGGATTCGGTTTGATCGCTTCCGGCCGACCGTTGAGCGCAAGGAAAGGCACGCCTCCCAGTCTCCCTGTTACCGATTGAGGGGTACTCCTGACTTCACTATCTGGAAATATTGATTGATAGAGTTGCATGGCATCCGCCGCTTCGCTTTCAAACCATAAACAAGGAATAATACGATTCTCCATAACGACAATATTATTTTGGTTAACATCTTTGGTGACGTAAAAGTAAGACATGAAAACTCACTTAGACTTCGCTTATGGCAAGTTTTCAAAAAAATACGTGGAGAAGGACTGTACACTACCCTCCTTGTTTTAAGACCTAGCAAAAGCTCGCTTCACCTTTTCATTCCCACCAATAATCGCTATCTTTGCATCCTTATTTTAGGCAGCGGAATGCCCGCTTGGTACCACCGAGTGGAAGCTGGGTAGCCCGCGCGTTGCAAACCGGATATACGCGATTACATGTACAAGGAATACAAACAACTTGATTTGCCCCAAACCGGCAAGGAAATATTGGCCCAGTGGCAGGAGAACGGCATTTTTGAAAAAAGCATCAGCCTTCGTCCTTCAGACAGGCCTTATACCTTTTACGAAGGTCCGCCATCGGCCAATGGGATGCCCGGTATACACCACGTTATGGCCAGGTCGATTAAGGACATTTTCTGTCGCTACAAGACCCTAAAAGGTTACCAAGTGAGGCGTAAAGGGGGATGGGACACACATGGCCTACCCATTGAGCTAGCCGTGGAAAAAACTCTTGGTATCACCAAAGACGATATTGGCAAAAAGATATCCGTAGCCGAGTATAACGCCGCATGCCGCAAGGAGGTCATGAAATATACCGATGTATGGAACGACCTGACCATCAAAATGGGATACTGGGTGGATCTGGAAGATCCATACATCACGTACGAAAACGAATATATCGAGACCTTGTGGTGGATTCTCAAGGAATTTTACCAAAAAGGCCTCCTATATAAAGGATACACCATCCAGCCCTACTCGCCGGCTGCCGGCACAGGCCTCAGTTCGCACGAACTCAACCAACCCGGCACCTATAAACAAGTAAAGGACACCACTATCGTTGCCCAGTTTGCGATCCGAAAAGACCAAACGCATCCGGCGATGGCCAAATTATTTGAGCTGGACGACGAGCATACCGTCTTCCTTGCCTGGACAACCACCCCTTGGACTTTGCCTGCCAACAGCGCGCTTGTCGTCGGCAAAAACATCGAGTACGTCAAAATACGCACATTCAACCAATATACCCATAGCCCGATCAGCGTAATTTTAGCCAAAGACTTGGTATCCCGGTATTTCAAAGCCGAGGCAGCCGAGATATCCTTCACGGAATACAAGGCTGGTGACAAACTGATTCCTTGGGAAATTTCCGCAGAGTTTACGGGAGCTGAACTTCTCAATCTGCGTTACCACCAATTGATGCCATACATTACCAACGACGAATTGGAAAACAAGGCTTTCGTGGTAATTCCGGGCGACTTCGTGACGACCGAGGACGGTACCGGTATCGTACATTCATCGGCTACGTTCGGCGCCGACGACTTCCGGGTAAGCCGGGAAAATGACGTCCCGGGTGTTTTCGTAAAAGATGAAGGTGGCAAGGATGTACCCATTGTGGATAGGCAAGGCCGGTTTGTGAAAGAAATGGGCGAGTTTGGCGGACGTTTCGTCAAGGAAGAATATTACACCGAGGCCGAACGCAATGCCGAAGGATTCAGACCTACGGATGTGCTAATCGCCATCAAACTGAAAGAGGAGAACAAGGCGTTCGACGTCAAAAAATACGAACACAGCTATCCACATTGTTGGAGGACGGACAAACCCGTATTGTATTACCCGCTCGACAGTTGGTTTATCCGCACGACGGCAGCTAAAGAAGACCTGATTGCACTCAACAAAACCATCAACTGGAAACCGGAAGCAACCGGTACGGGTCGGTTCGGTAATTGGCTGGAGAACTTAGTCGACTGGAACCTCTCACGCTCCCGGTATTGGGGTACCCCCTTACCAATATGGCGGACGGAGGACGAAAACGAGGAGGTTTGCATCGGATCCATCCCCGAACTCCAAAAACGCATCGAACATGCGCTGCTTTCCGGCAAATTGGAACAAGACGAACAGCAGAGACTACAGGATTACTTGGCCTCGATCCAAACAGGCAAGCTGGATCTACACCGCCCCTACGTCGACGACATCGTGTTGGTATCGGATGCAGGGCAGAAGATGTACCGCGAACCAGACTTGATCGATGTATGGTTTGATAGCGGTGCCATGCCCTTTGCTCAATGGGGACTCGACCACGCCAAGCTGGAGGCAGGAAACGACTTGCCATTCAAAGACGGATTCGAAGGCGCTTACCCGGCTGACTTCATCGCCGAAGGCGTGGACCAAACACGCGGGTGGTTTTTTACACTACACGCCATATCGACCATGCTCAGAAAATCCGTATCGTTCAAAAACGTGGTTTCAAACGGCTTGGTCTTAGACAAAAACGGCAACAAGATGTCGAAACGCTTGGGCAATGCCGTGGATCCCTTCCAAACCATCGAAAAATATAGTGCTGACGCGACACGCTGGTACATGATCAGCAATGCAGCCCCCTGGGACAATCTCAAATTTAACGAGGAAGGGATCGACGAGGTGCGCCGCAAGTTTTTCGGCACCTTATACAACACCTACGCATTCTTTGCCCTATATGCAAACATTGATAAGTTTGCATACAAGGAAACAGACATCGAATGGGCACAACGCCCCGAGATCGACCGCTGGATTATTTCCCTACTCAACAGCCTCTCGAAGGAAGTAGACGGACACTATGCTGATTTTGAACCGACGAAAGCGGCACGAGGTATTCAGACCTTTGTTGACGAGCACCTGAGCAACTGGTATGTACGCCTTTGCCGGCGCCGATTCTGGAAAGGCGATTATACGGAAGACAAAATTTCCGCATACCAAACCTTATACACCTGCTTGGTCACGGTAGCCAAACTTATGTCGCCCATTGCTCCATTTTTTAGTGACCGTCTCTATCTCGACTTGGATGGTGTCACGAAGAAGGAAAATGTAGAATCGGTACACCTTGCCGATTTCCCGGAATACAACACAGCACAAGTCGACCTGGATCTGGAAGAACGGATGGCCTTGGCACAGGATATTTCCTCTCTGGTCCTATCGCTCCGCAAAAAAACTGGAATCAACGTACGACAGCCGCTCAATAAGATATTGGTACCGGTATTGAACGCCCAATTTGCTGATAGAGTAGAACGCGTTAAAGATTTAATTCTTTCAGAAACAAATATCAAGTCGATTGAATTCATTACCGACACCTCGGGCATCATCAAAAAGAAAGTCAAGCCTAACTTCAAAGCCTTGGGTCCGAAAGTAGGAAAGGACATGAAAATCGTGTCAGCTGCCATCCAAGCTTTCGGAATGGAGGAAATCACAACATTGGAGCGCGACGGGCAAATTGCCGTCCCCAATACGGATTACACCATTACCACAGATGAGGTAGACATCATCGCTGAAGACGTAGCGGGATGGCAAGTCGCTAACCTCGGCTCGTTGACAGTAGCCCTGGATGTCAACATCACGCCGGAACTCCGGAATGAAGGTATTTCCCGGGAATTGGTCAACCGCATCCAGAACTTGCGCAAGGAAAAAGGTCTGGAAGTAACGGATCGCATTAACGTCTGTGTGAGCAACGTAAGCGAAGTGGCTCAAGCAGCTATGGATAATTTATCTTATATTCGCACCGAAATCCTGGCAGATGAATTGAAGTTTGAAAACGGCCTTACAACAGGCGACACAATAGAAATTGGAGAACAGGAGTTGAATGTATTAATAGAAAAGGTTTAAAATATGGCAAATAAAACGGAAAAAACCAGGTATAGTGATGCCGAATTGCAAGAGTTTAAGGAAATAATCAATGAAAAACTACGCATAGCACGGGAAGAGTTGTCAGCACTGACCAAATCACTGAATGCGAGCAATGCCAACGGTACCGACGATACAGCAGGTACGTTCAAAACGCTTGAAGACGGCTCGGCTACTCTTGAAAAAGAGCAAACCAACCAATTAGCCGCACGCCAAAAGAAGTTTATTGATAATTTAGAGGCGGCTTTGGTACGCATTGAGAACAAAACCTACGGAATCTGCCGTGAAACGGGAAAATTGATCCAAAAGGAGCGCCTTCGTGCCGTACCGCACACCACGCTGAGCATGGAAGCCAAAATGAAGCAATACTAAGAAAGTCGCTTGTGCCACTCGGCTATTACCATAGCGCACCATCGCCGTCCGACTTGTCGGAATCAGGTGGTTGTGGCCAACCCCAAACAGCATGAAAGGTTATACAAAACCCTTTTTTCTGATTCTAGCCGTATTGATCGTGGATCAGGTATCGAAGTTCTGGATCAAATTAAACATGACCCTAGGGCAGGAATACCGGATATTGTGGGATAAATTCATTATCCACTTTACCGAAAACAACGGCATGGCTTTCGGACTGGAGTTTGGTGGCGAAACAGGCAAGTTAGCCTTGTCACTATTTCGTATAGTGGCCTTGATCGGTATTGGTTATGGCCTGCACTACATGATCCAGAAGAAATACCACCGTGGGTTTATCCTCAACGTTGCACTTATCTTTGCCGGTGCCATGGGCAATATTATCGACTCGACGTTCTACGGTGTTATCTTTAGCGAAAGCACTTGGTTTGATAAAGCGCAGTTATTCCCCCCTGAGGGCGGCTATTCCAGCATTTTCCATGGCAAAGTGGTTGATATGCTGTACTTCCCCCTAATTAGCGGCACGTTTCCGTCGTGGTTCCCTATTTGGGGCGGCGAAGAATTCCTGTTTTTCAGACCTGTATTTAACGTCGCAGATTCGGCGATAACGGTCGGAGTGGCTTTGATATTAATTTACCAGAAGCGGTATTTCAAAGAAGAGTTTATCGAACCAGAGAGTTACAATAGCGAAATCAGGGAAGATTAACAAACTAATAGGCATAAAAAAAGCGGACGATGGTCCGCTTTTTTTATGCCTATTAGTTCTAGTCGGCGACTAGACATCGTATGTTGTAGACGATGTTTCACCTCCTCGGCCCGTCCAATTGGTGTGGAAGAACTCGCCACGAGGTTTATCCAGCCGCTCGTATGTGTGCGCACCGAAGTAATCGCGTTGGGCTTGCAACAGGTTTGCCGGCAAACGTTCGCAGCGATAACCATCGTAGTAGGTCAACCCAGCACTCAAACACGGAGCGGGGATACCATTTGCCACAGCAGATGCCACGACACGGCGCCATCCGGCTTGTGCAGTTTGTATCTTATCACGGAAGAAATCGTCCAGAATCAGGTTCTGTAAATCAGGGTTCTTGTCAAAGGCCTTCTTGATCTCACCTAAGAATGCCGAACGGATAATACATCCTTCTCTCCACATCAACGCAATGCTGCCGTAGTTGAGCGACCAACCGTATTCCTTGGCCGCCACGGCCATCATTTGGTAG
>CAZXSL010000064.1:0-14560 GCA_964643235.1 uncultured Sphingobacteriaceae bacterium
GCTTGACTTGCTGCGTTCTTCGGCATTAACCAAAGCTTGGTTGAACTTCTCGTCGTTGGGATTATCAGCCAGCGTGCGTACAAGCTCTTGTATGGATACCTCCATAGTCACGTTGATACCACCTTTCAGGTCGAGACCCAAAGCTATCTCATTGCCCTTGGCCTCGCGATAGGTATACTTGGCCACCCCGAGGTTGTACACGACCTCACTAGCCATGGAATCCAAATACGCTTTCTCAAGCGCAATGTCTCCATTCGCATAAGCCTTGGCATCCCGCTCTACTTTCCGGGTCACAAACGTGAACGATAGGGAATAAAGACACGCCAACGTGACTATTATTACCAAAAAATTAATCAGCCCTTTACCTTGCATTTTCGTAGTTCAATTATTTAATCTTGGTTGTGATATACACATTTTTGTTAAGAACGGCAAAGGTAAAAAAAAAAACGTGTAAAGAAAGGTTAAATTTAGGGTGTCTTACAAAAAGAAAATGACCCGATGCATTAATGCGATGGGCCTATACTCCCCAAAATGCAAACTATCAACCACGATAAGCGTTATTTGTGATTGTATTGCATTGTATTTCAGTTTTTAATATGCGGTTATGCACAAATGGCGGAGCGCTCGATTTTTTGTTGGAGCATACGAAGGATAGCGTTTTTTCAGTTTTGGATGGAAAAAATGAATATTTGATTCAATAGGGTGTCACGTTTTGGAGATAGCCTCGTTATCCTATTTGCAACAGACTATAATATAAGCTGCAATGGAGGTCGGCAAGTAGGAAAAGCCTTACGGACTCATTCGACACCCGGATTTAGTAAATTAAAGGGTATCTGCCCGTGTCCAGTTGGATTATTTAGGCTCCGTGTTTGATATTGTATTTTTTTATCCATGTTGTTGCTTTGTCCGTGCTGCACATGGTGTTTCCTTTCTAATGAATTAACCTTATTTTTGCGGCAAGCAAAACGTTATGTCGTACGTCCTGATTAGTGTGATTTTTAGTGTTACCGTGTCGGTTATTTTGAAAATGGCCCGGCGTTATGGCGTAGATACGACACAGATTATCTTTTGGAACTACCCGGTCGCGGTTTTGATGACTTGTGTGTTTTTGGAACCGTCCCTGTCCAACTTGCCATGGACTTCGTTGCCATGGATGGTTTACCTCGGGTTAGGTATATTATTGCCCGGGATTTTCGTCGCCATTGCAGCTTCCATCCGATACACGGGTATCGTGCGCACGGAAGTGGCCCAACGCTTGTCGCTCGTTATTCCGCTCATCGCTTCGTTTTGGTTGTTTGGCGAAGAGCCCGGTCTACGCAAACTCATCGGTGTAGGCATCGGATTGCTTGCGATTGTATGTTCTATTGGCTGGCGCACAGGACGAAACCAATATGGTGTGAACCATAAAGTATGGCAATACCCGCTTATCGTTTTTATCGGGTTAGGGATTGTTGATATCCTATTTAAGCAAATAGCTGTGATGACGGCTATCCCATACTCGTCCTCTTTGCTATTCGTCTTTACCCTAGCCATGTTTTTTTCATTCGGTTACCTCATCTACTTTTTGAAAAAGCCGGGCAAACGTTTTTCTATCCACGCTATTTTCTGGGGTGTTGTCTTGGGATTGTTCAACTTTGGCAACATCCTGTTTTATATGAAGGCGCATCGTGCACTACCTGAGAATCCGTCCATCGTGTTTACCGGTATGAATATCGGAGTTATTGTGTTGGGGGCGGTCGTGGGTGTCGCATTGTTCAAGGAAAAGCTTTCCAAACTGAATTTGTTGGGATTATTTTTGGCTGTTTTATCCGTTATTGTTATCTTTTGGGGTGAGTTTATTTGACGATACATACCGAACTATCGCAGAGCCTTCTGAAGGCTTGTTTCGCGACCGAGGAAGTAAGTTTATTGCTTATGCGTATCCGTTCCGGGATGAGCGTAGCTTGAAAGAACACATCGCAGCACTCAAAGCGGAACACCCCAAGGCAAGGCATCATTGCTGGGCTTATAGACTCACACCTGATCGTTCCGTCTTTCGGGTAAACGACGATGGCGAACCATCTGGAACTGCCGGTCGCCCCATCCTCAACACTTTGTTATCACACGACCTGACCAATATATTAGTAGTTGTCGTGCGCTATTTCGGCGGTACTTTATTGGGGGTTCCTGGTTTGATCAATGCCTATAAGATGGCCACACAGGATGCTCTAGAACAAGCGCGCGTCATCGAACGTACGGTAAACGATATTTACCGTATTACCTTTGAATATCCACAGATGAACGAGGTAATGCGGGTAGTAAAAGAAGAAGAATTACCCGTCTTGCGGCAAGATTTCGCACAGTCCTGTGTCTTGGAGTTGGAAATTCAGCAGTCGCGTGTGAATGCCGTGATCGGCCGTTTGGAAAAACTTGAGGAAACCACGACTAAGTATCTTCAATCCACCTAATCTCCCGAACAGCAGTAATTTAAAGTACAATTCAAGTGCAAGGTACTTGAATTGAATGCCGTAGTTCCAGATAGATACAATTTAGTGTCACATGAGTTTTGTGCCGAATCGCCTACATTGCCACGCTACGCTCGTAGCTTTTGGGAAATCTGGACACTATTTTGATTTTTGATATCTCATTTATTCTGTATCTTTGGGCTCAGTAAACCACATAGACGTACCTAAATGATGAAATTTGCCCGACACTTTTGGGGGAGTATCCTTACCATTATTCTGATCGTTTTCTTAAGTAATTCCTGGTCTACTTTGCCACCTTTAGGCAAGTTGTTTAGCCCATTTACGGGTTTTTTACAAAACGCGTCGAACAAGCATTTTGAGCGCGATACAGCATTTGATATACCCGGCTTACAGGAACCTGTCCATATTAAATACGATGACAATGGCGTGCCCCATATCTTTGCGCAAAACGACCATGACCTGTACTTAGCACAAGGGTATGTCGTGGCGCGGGATCGGCTATGGCAGATGGAGTTCTACACGTTGGTGGCTGCCGGTAGACTGACCGAAGTGGTCGGTTCCACGGCATTGGAATTCGATCGTTACAACCGGCGTATCGGTATGGCTCGGGCGGCACATGAGCTTGTCGATTCCCTGGCCCGGGATTCCGTTTCCACTATCATGCTCAACGCCTATGCCCAAGGTGTAAATGCTTACATCGCCTCGCTCGACAGCCGGTCTATACCCATTGAATACAAAATATTGGACTACAAGCCCGAACGATGGTCGCCATATAAAAGTATTTTGATGCTAATGAACCTGCGCAATACGTTGAATGGAGGTAGCCACGACTACCGTTTGTCTAACGTGGTGGCCAAATATGGGATGGGTGTCGTCGATGAGCTATTTCCGTCGTATCCGTCGGTCGAGTCGCCCATTATACCCGAAGGAACACCTTGGGGTTTTCGTCCAGTACCCGTGCCGCATGTACCCGATACGGTTATGGCACCGATAGACCAGGCGCTGGCCATGCTTGATGTCCCGGAGCCGAAGCCACAGATTGGTAGTAATAACTGGGCCGTAGGCGGGCGCAAATCAGCAACAGGTCTTCCGATATTGGCCAATGACCCACATTTGCAACTGACCTTGCCATCCATTTGGTACCAAGTTCAGTTAACCACTCCCGATGTCAACGTATATGGTGTCACCATGCCCGGTTCTCCAGCTGTAGTCGTAGGCTTCAATAAAGACATCGCTTGGGGTGTGACCAATGTTGGATCGGATGTGATGGATTTTTATAAGATTACCTTCCGGGATGAATCACGTAGTCAATACCTACATGACGGGGAATGGAAAGACCTAGTCATGCACGTAGATACCTTTGCGATTAAAGGAAAGAAAGCAATGCTGGACACGGTTTATTATACGCATCACGGACCCATCGTGTACAATGAGTTCCGTGAGACAAATTTTAGTAAAAATGTGCCGGCAGGCTATGCCATGCGCTGGATATCGCACGAAACCGATGGTTCGGAAATCCTGGCTTTCCACTATTTAAATAGGGCTGGGAACTATGACGATTACCGCGAGGCAATCCGACATTTTAAAGCACCGGCACAAAATTTCATATTTGCCAGTAACGAAAATGATATTGCCATTACGTCTAATGGCAAGCTGCCACTAAAGTGGAAAGGGCAGGGCAGATTTGTGCTGGACGGTGCACTGGCTTCGCACGATTGGCAAGGTTGGATCCCATTTGAGCACAATCCTACCGCTCGGAATCCGACACGTGGTTTCGTCAGTTCTGCAAACCAATTCCCGGCAGATACCACCTATCCCTATTATCTCGATTGGCGGTTTGCGCACCCCAGCCGCGCCATCCGTATCAACGAGCGCTTGGAAGCCATGCAGCGTGCTACTGCCGACAGCCTGCGTATGCTTTTGAATGACAATTTTAACGTGGATGCACGGCGTATTTTGCCTATTTTGTTAACGTCTTTACAAGCGGTGGATTCCATCCGTAATATGCCGGAGTTTAGAATTATCGCCGATTGGAATCTTCGGAATAACGCCGATGAAATAGGGGCGACTATCTTTGAAGTTTGGGGAAGTAATTTACATCGGGCTATATGGCAGGACGATTTCCCGCGAGAGGAGTACCTGGTTAGTCCGTCGATGGATCGTACGATGGCTTTATTGGAGAAAAATTTTGATTCGCCCTGGTTTGACGACAGCACGACCGATGGGATAGAAACTGCGGACGACATCATTCGGATTAGCTTTGTCTCCACCATTATGAGTTTGAGGGAGCGATACGGCGAAGTAGAGCAATCAACGTGGAACTGGGCGCAAGTCAAGGCAACTCGTATTTCACACTTGGTACCGGCATTTACTTCCTTCGGGCGTAGCGATATCATCAATGGGGGAGGCGATAATATGGTCAATGCAACCTCGGCTACACACGGGCCGTCATGGCGGATGGTCGTCCAACTCGACAAGAATTGGCCCAAAGCATACGGATTGTATCCGGGTGGTCAATCGGGCAACCCAAGTAGCCGACATTATGACAATATGATCGACTCATGGTCCCGAGGCGAATTAAACGAGTTGCTGTTCCTGAAAGACGAGAACGACAACTCCTCCTTCTTGAACTATATTATTACCCTGAATCCTTCAACCCATTAAACACATTCATTCAATTCGAAAACAATGGCTTTCTTTCTCATATTGGTAATAGGCGGTATAGCTTCGTATTTTGGGCCTTGGTGGTCTATAGCACCCGTGTGTTTTTTGGTCCACTTTTTACTGAGCCGCAACAGTAGAGGGGCTTATTGGACATCGGCTGTGGCTGTAGCACTGCTTTGGTTTGGGTATGCTTTGTACTTGGATATCATGGCTTCGACCGACTTCAACGACGCGATAGCCGGTATTTTTACCGCAGGTTTGCCTTCGCTATCCGGCATCCCTGGCGTTGTTGTTACTTACTTCATTATGATCCTTATTGCGGTGCTTGTCGGTGGCTTTTCCGGAATGGCAGGCGTGCAGGTGCGCAAGTTCATCGGTATCGATAATCGCTAACTTGTAGCCTTAGGCAATGCCTTTGCGGTTGGAATCAAACTTCAGCATGATAAACAGCAAGATGGTAAAGCTCCATAGTGAAGATCCCCCGTAGCTGATGAATGGTAAAGGAATCCCGATGACAGGTACAATACCAATGGTCATGCCGATGTTAATGGCAAAGTGGAAAAATAAGATTGAAGCTACCCCGTACGCGTATATTCGGGCAAACGATGTGCGCTGGCGTTCGGCGAGATTTACAATGCGTAGCAACAAAATGACATAGATGGCAATAAGGACGACGGAGCCTATGAATCCCCATTCTTCGCCTACGGTTGCGAAGATAAAGTCTGTACTTTGGTCGGGTACGAAATTATACTTTGTTTGTGTCCCTTGCAAATAGCCTTTCCCCCAAAATTGTCCCGACCCGATGGCGATTTTAGATTGGTTTAGCTGGTAGCCTGTTCCTTGATTGTCTTCAACCTTACCCAAGATGACATCGATCCGATCACGCTGGTGCGATTGCAGGACATTGTCATACATGAAATCCACCGAAAAAACATAGACGACCGATATTGCGAAAATGAGCAGGATGTTACCGATGATTTTACGCCGTTTTCGAAACATGTAAACCAGCCCGCCACTTAGTAGGGCCAATATGCTGATGACAATCCATTGGTTGAAAGCCAAAGCAAGTACGAACAATGCAATGGCCAAGGCTCCAAAAAGCATCCATGTATTGGAGATATATCCCTCGCGATAAAACACGAAAACTAAGGAGAAAAATGCAAGAGCAGACCCGGTGTCAGGCTGCATCAGGACTAGTGCCACGGGCAGAAGTATGATAGACCAGCCAAGGATAAATGTCTTGAGATTCGGGTTTTTATTGGCGTTTGCAGCCAAAAAACGGGCCAGCAGCAAACAGGTTGCTAACTTGGCAAACTCCGCCGGCTGGAGCCTGAAACTTCCAATGGGTATCCAAGCCTGGTTGCCGCCCACGTTGCGACCCACGAATAGCACGGCAATCAGCAGTAGAATGGTAATGACATAGAGAATAGGCGAAAACGAACTGTAAAACTTCGCATCGACAACCAATATGATGAGACCAAGTAATATGCTCGATAAGATAAACAGGGACTGCTTGCCGTAGTTGGTGTTCATGTTGAACAAGCTTGGCTGGTCGGGGTCGAATACAGCAGCATGGATATTGAACCATCCGATGAGGCAAAGGACAAACCATAACAATACCGTTAGCCAATCAACATCCCCGATGAAGGATTTATTTCGGTGCGGCATGCTATTCATAAACACGTGCAACTAAGCTGTGATGTACGAAAACCTCCTCTTCCTCTTCTGTTTTTCCTGCCGGGAGGGGTTGGTTTGGTGCAGCATGATAGGCACTTTCGTTCGGGCGCTCTGGGATCTCAGGACGCAAGTCGGCATTATAGATCCGATCTTGGATATATTGCGGCAGCGTAATGGTATCTTTCAGGTACTGCTCGACGAGCATACTGGCGATTGGGCCAGCCCATGTGCCTCCGTATCCGGCATTTTCGACAAATACGGCTATAGCTATTTTCGGGTTTTCACGCGGCGCAAACGCAAAGAATACCGCGTGGTTCTTGCCGTGGGGATTTTGCGCGGTGCCTGTTTTTCCACACATTTCGATATCGGCGATACGCAGTGAGTATGCCGTACCACCCGGCACGTTGACCGCTCGGCTCATTCCCTCTATCACCGGCTCGTAGTATTTTTCTTCCACACCGGCATAAACTTTTTCGGTAAATTCCGGTTTGGCGATTTTCTGCTCTCCAATGCCTTTGATCAAGTGTGGGCGGTAATAAAATCCACGATTGGCAATAATAGCCATGATATTGGCCATCTGTAAGGTTGTGACACCCATCTCGCCTTGTCCAATGGACAAGGAAATATTGAATCCGGAGCCCCAGCGGTTGTTGCCGTATCGCTGGCTATACCAGTCAGACGTAGGAAGCGATCCGGGCCGTTCGCCGGGCAAGTCGATGCCCAAATCCTGACCGATCCCGAATTGCATCGTGGCAGTTCGCCACAGGTCGTATGCTTCATGGGAGGGGAGGTTTCGGTTATCAATCATCCGGGCATAGGTATGTCCATAATAGGTGTTGCATGATTGCTGTATGGAACGCACCAACGAAATTGAGCCACATACTTTCGTGCAACGCATAAAGCCACGCCCACCGCCGTAGCGGTATCCACCTGGGCAATTGAAAACTGTGTGCTCGTCAATCAAACCAGCCTGCTGGGCGGTCAATGCCGCTACGACTTTGTAAATTGACCCCGGCGGATACTCCGCCTGGATAGGCCGGATAAACATGGGCCGGTAAGGATCGTTGAGCATATCCATGTAATTGTTTCCTCGATCGCGCCCAACCATCAGGTTGGGGTCGTATCCCGGACTGCTAACGAAGGTGAGGATTTCGCCCGTTGCTGGCTCAATGGCCACGACACTACCTAACTTGTTTGCCATCAGCTTTTCAGCTAGGATTTGGAGCTCACGATCGAGCGAAGAGACCAAGCCTTCGCCCGCCACCGCTACCGTATCGAACTTCCCATCCGCAAAAACGCCCATGGGGCGGTTAAAGGCATCCACCATCACGTTACGCACGCCGCGCTGTCCACGAAGAAGGTCTTCATATGCACGTTCAACACCCGAAGCACCTATATAATCCCCTGGACGGTAAAAACCGTTCGAACGCTCAATATCCCGATCATTGACTTCTGTGATATAGCCTAGGAACTGCGCGGCGATGCTATCCGGATAACTCCTTACCGTACGGTTTTGGACGTAAAACCCCCTGAATTTGTACAGGTGCTCTTGTAGTCGGGCATAGACCGAGGCCGGTATCTGTTTTTCAAACTGGGAAGCCCGGAAGCGGGAGTGGCTAATTGCGGCATTCATCCGGCGCTCGAATCCTTCTTTGTCAATACCGATAAGATCACACAGCAAGGTAGTGTCCAGATCAACAACTTCACGAGGAGTAACCAATAGATCATAAACGGGTTCGTTCTGCACCAATACCTCCCCGTGGCGATCAAGGATAGCACCCCGGGCAGGGTATACCACGACCTTGCGCAGGACATTATTGTTGGCCCATAATAAATATTTGTCGTCAACGACTTGCAAATAGAATAAACGGGCAACGATAATAACGGCCACTGCTATGAAAATCCCCTGTACGATATACTTCCGTGCAAAATAGCTGTTCATTATCTTCCTAACGTCTTTTTTTGCGATAAAATATCAAGCTGAACAATAAAATAATGAGTACCGTAAAGATACAACTTAAAACAATACTGATCAGGGTGTAGTGGAATTGGTTGAATGTGAAGACTTCCAATACATATAACAGGGTATGGTGGGCAAAGGCCGTCGATATAAGGTATGGAAAAAACCACCGAAATGATACCTCGCCCAACATGGGTGTAGCGTATTTTTCGTGGTTGTCAGCTTCGAGGGTAACACGGAGGAAGATAATTCTTACCCAGGCCAAAGCACTACAGGCTGCCGCATGTACCCCCAAGGTGTCGTAGAAGGCGTCCACGGTAAGCCCCGTGAGGAATGCGATGAGGAAAAGCGTGAAATTTGATACACCAATGGGTAATAGCAACAGGAACAGGATGTAAGGAAAAGGGGTGGCAAGGTTATAATATCCCATGTTTTTAAACAGGAAAACCTGCATGCCTACCAGCACGACGAAGCGGAGTATATTGTAAAACAGCAGCCTAGTCATTGTTCCTTGTACTTTCTTCCAACTGTTCGCGCTCTTCTACAAAAGAGTCGAGAACGACATATACGTGTTGGATATTATGGAAATTTGTACTCAGTTCTAGTTGGATATCAAGGAAGCTCTCGCCGCCGGCCAATCCGGTTTCATGTACCGTACCTACTTTGATACCTGGGGGAAATAGGGAATATCCGGATGTATAGACCTCTTCGCCTACCTCGACGACGACGTGGTTGGGAATGTCGCGCAGCGTCCCGTATCGCGAATCGATATTACCGCCCCACATCAGGGAGCCAAACGCCCCACTGTTTTGCAATGACGCACTGATACGTGTTTCACTGTGTAAGATGGATTGGATGGTAGCGAAGTGTGTCGAAACGTTCAGGACAATACCGACAACTCCACCTGGCGATATCACACCCATTCCTTTCCGTACGCCATCCGCCATACCCTTGTTAATAGTCAGGTAATTGTTTTTTTGGTGGATACTGTTATTAATTACATTGGCCACGATATAATCGTATTGTATATCGTTGAGTGTGTCTATTGCCGTTTCGATAATCGTGGAGTCGCTATCCATCAGAGCCCGTAAGCGTCGTCGCAAATCAGCGTTCTCTTCGGCTAATATGGTGTTTGCTTCGCGGAGGCCGATAAAACTATTCCATGCATTGATGTTGTCATAAAGTGTGCCCACGATCATATGGGACGAGTTGACGGCACTTGCTCGTTGGAACGTGTTGTTGCGGACCACCAAGATAAACGAGATGCCGAAAAACAGCACGAAAAGAAAGAAAGCATTGTATTTCGTGAGGAGTATCCAAAGATTCTTCATGCATGCGATAGTGCCATCGTCTAAAACGACACCCCGTTTTTGAGTTTATATTTGACGCGTTTTCCGCTTATTATTATGCCAGCAAAGCAATACCTTACAGTACTCAATCTTTGATGACTTTTTTTGCGCTTTACGGCGCACCGCTTATTGCAGCAAGAATTTGAAATTCCCGACATTTTTAAGCGATATGCCCGTTCCGCGCACTACTGCCCTCAGCGGGTCCTCAGCTACGTGTACCGGAAGTTTGGTTTTGGCCTGTACGCGTTTGTCTAGCCCGCGAAGTAACGCACCACCACCTGTCAGGTAAATGCCGGTTTGGTATATGTCTGCAGAAAGCTCTGGAGGTGTTATTTCCAGTGCCTTTAATATACCTTCCTCAATCTTGGAAATAGACTTGTCAAGGCAATGCGAAATCTCAGTGTAAGACACGGTAATTTGTTTCGGTACACCTGTCATTAAATCCCGGCCTTGTACCGCAAAATCGTCTGGCGGATCCTGGAGTTCGGGTAATGCCGAACCGACCTCAATCTTGATTTTTTCAGCGGTACGCTCTCCAATCATGATGTTATGCTGCCTGCGGATATACTGGATGATGTCCGAGTCGAAGTTGTCTCCTGCCACGCGGATAGACTGGTCGCAAACAATACCGGATAGGGCGATAACCGCAATCTCGGTTGTTCCACCACCGATATCGATGACCATGTTACCCATAGGTTCCTCTACATCGATACCAATACCCACAGCCGCAGCCATCGGTTCATGAATAAGGTATACTTCTTTGGCTCCCGCAATTTCAGCTGAATCCCGTACAGCACGTTTTTCTACTTCCGTGATACCCGAGGGGATACAGATAACCATCCGTAAAGACGGGAAAAACCATCCCTTTCCGTTGTTGACCATTTTGATCATGCCCCGGATCATGTGCTCGGCCGCATTGAAATCAGCAATAACTCCATCCTTCAGTGGGCGCACAGTCCGGATATTGTCGTGTGTCTTACCCTCCATCTGCATGGCCTGCCGACCAATTGCAATCACTTTGTTCGTCGTCCGGTCAAACGCCACGATCGACGGCTCGTCAACCACAACTTTGTCGTTGTGGATGATCAGCGTGTTTGCCGTACCTAAATCAATTGCAATCTCTTGTGTGAACCAATTAAATAACCCCATTTGGCAATTTCAATATATGTGCTTTGTAAAGAATGTGCAAAAATAACCAAAAAACCTGATATCTTTTTGCCTAAAACCCGTTTTTTTTCCAGCATTGTCGTTTTGATTGCTGGATTGTCATTACACCTAAATCGTAAGATGATTTATTTGCTGATAAAGCTTTGATTATTAGTGATATATGAAAATATCAGAAAATCAAGGTAAATGTAGAAATAGAAACGTAGAGTTCCGGTTTTTATTGTAGCCAAGACCTATTGAAAAATAGCTTGCCAAGGCCGGTAATAAAACCAAAAATCAACGGTTGGGACATTTTTTGCACCGCTTGCCTTTTTTGTATTTCTTGCAGCACTTTTTAAATTCATAACAATTGTAGCAAGAGAAAGGATTCAAACCTTTGAAGTGCTCTAAATTAAGTGAGGAGGGAGGCAATATGTCTTGGTTTTCAAGCAACATGGATGTGATTACTGATATATCAAATGCAAAAGTACAACTATTAATTAGAAATATTCTAATTAGCACGTCTCAAAAAGCCTGTTAGCTACAAAATACTGTAATAGACAAGTATAAATTATGCTGTCTCCTAGGGAGATATTGATAAAGCAGTATATCATGGAGTTTAATTAGGGATGCATCCTTTAGCCTTATATACAATCGCTTTGCGCCACTGCGTCTTATGGTGACAGCGAAAAAGCCACAACTTATCCTACATCCTAATTTTAATTTTAAGTTGTTTTTTCTGGTAATTACCTTTTGATCGTTTCGGAAATTATTACTAATTTGTCAACAAACGACCGGCACCGCCGGGAATACCAATTATAAATGTAGGATACGATGATTCGAAAAGTAGTACAAGATGCCAAGGAGGCGATAGCCGATATCCCTGATGGCGCAACGCTAATGTTAGGCGGATTTGGTTTGTGTGGCATCCCCGAAAACTGCATTAATGAGCTCGTTGAGCGGGGCGTCAGTAACTTAACTTGTATATCCAATAACGCCGGGGTCGATGATTTCGGCATTGGTCTTATGCTGTATAAACGGCAGGTAAAGAAGATGATTGCTTCATACGTTGGAGAAAATGCGGAGTTCGAACGGCAATTACTCAGCGGCGAGTTGGAAGTGGAGTTGATTCCTCAGGGTACGTTGGCCACGCGTTGTATGGCAGCAGGTTACGGTATGCCGGCAGTTTTTACACCTGCGGGCGTGGGTACGGAAGTGGCCGAGGGTAAGGAAGTACGTAACTTCAATGGCAAGGACTATCTGTTGGAAACGGCACTGGAAGCGGATTTTGCCTTGGTAAAGGCCTGGAAAGGTGATACGGCCGGCAATTTGGTGTTTCGGATGACGGCTAGAAACTTCAACCCAGTCATGGCCATGGCCGGAAAAATTACCATTGCCGAGGTCGAGGAGTTGGTCGAAGTGGGTGAATTAGACCCCGACCACATTCATACGCCGGGTATTTATGTGCATCGAATTTTCCAAGGTACGAACTATGAGAAAAGGATAGAGCAACGAACGGTAAGGCAGCAATAAGCATGTTGCAGACTACAACCACAAACCAGGTAAAAACTTAATAGGCAGAAACGGGATGCGCCGCGGTATGCTAACAAAACGATACACGAACATGCTGGATAAAAACGGAATTGCTAAACGAATTGCAAAAGAAGTCAGGGATGGTTACTACGTTAATTTAGGTATCGGTATCCCGACCTTGGTAGCTAATTACATCCCGGACAACCTCCAGGTTGTGCTCCAATCCGAGAACGGCTTGCTTGGGATGGGGCCTTTTCCTCTCGAAGGGGCAGAAGACGCCGATTTAATCAACGCAGGCAAGCAAACGATTACCATGTTGCCGGGGTCGGCAATATTTGATTCAGCCATGAGTTTCGGAATGATCCGCGCACAGAAAGTAGACTTGACCATCTTGGGTGCCATGGAGGTTTCCGAAAACGGGGATATCGCCAACTGGAAAATACCGGGCAAGATGGTAAAAGGTATGGGCGGTGCCATGGATTTGGTGGCTTCGGCCAAGCACATCATCGTGGCGATGCAACAAGTCAATAGGGCGGGGGAGAGCAAATTGCTTCCGGCCTGTACCTTGCCGCTAACCGGCGTACGTTGCATTCGTAAAATCGTGACCGAAATGGCTGTGTTTGACGTGGATATCGAAAATGGTGGGTTTATCTTGCGCGAACGGGCTCCCGGGGTCAGTGTAGCACAAATCAAGGAAGCTACAGCGGGCAAATTGATTATTCCGGACGATGTCCCTGAGATGCAGCTCGACTAACAGCCCAGTTTTTCTTTCAACTCCTTGGAGATAATGTTCGTTTCCCGGATGATAATCTCCGGATCGTCCGTGTTGTTTGTAATGAAGCGATCAGCATGGTCGCGATATGGGAGCAAGTATTCTTTGTAAGCTGGTACCACATGGTTGACCCATTTATACCGCACGTCGTCTTCGAAATACCCGCGCTCAATTAGGTCGCGGCGCAAGCGCCGTTTCAATGCGATTTCCTCATCAGCCCATAAAAATATCCGTTCATCCAGTAAAGCGTCGATTTCTTCATAATGGAAGATAAACAGACCCTCGACAATTAGGATGGGAGCGGGTTTGATTTCTAGTATTTTGGGGGTTAGGGCCGGATTGTTAAACGTGTATTCCTGCTTGATGATGGTTTCACCGTCCAACAGGCTTTTGACATCACTGTAGAACGCATTGCGATCAATAGCCGTCGGCAAATCGAAATTATACAGCCTGTTTTCCTCTTGGGTTTTGGTGTTGGCGGGGATGTAGTAGTCGTCTTGGGATATTAGTGTAACCTCATGTTGCTCGAAATGATGCAGAAAGCACTTGAGGAAAAATGTCTTTCCTGAGCCGCTGCTCCCTGCAATCCCTATTACATACGGTTTTCTTATCATCTATGGGTGGATGCTGGGAAACGGATTAGTTAGTGACAGGAGCGCCGTATGCAATTTCTATCTGGAACCTTCGATCCAAAACACCGATTTGGGAGGCTGCCGATTTTGATATCACGATCAGTGCGCCCTTGGTTTCGGCATTTTCCGAAAACTTGCCTACCACTTTCACGAAAGTTGTTAGTTTGGTCATCGGGTTCGTTATCTTGATCACTGTGCCTATAGGCGCCGTTTGGTGCAGGGCTAGCATATTTCCTGCATCCTGGTTGAGGTTATCCATCCATACGCCGATGCCCTTGTCGTTGTGTTCGCGTATCCCGAATCGATTGGGTTGTGGTGCATTATTGTCGTCTAATTCTTCCTGATGCACGATGATATCCGAA